>NZ_CM132929.1:2357146-2694528 GCF_054031195.1 Algorimicrobium bowmanii | reverse complement strand
ATTTTGTTTTTACTCTCAATTTTAACTTTTAATACTTTGAAAACTTTATCGATTATTTTTTCATCAAATTCATCTTGAAGTTCAGTTTTTAAATAATCAATTATTTTTCCGCTATAATTTTCAGATAGTATTTTGTTTTTTAATTTTTTAAAATCTTCTATTTCTTTTAATTGTTGAAGTTTTTCTTGAGCATGATTTTCTATATTTTCTTTGTTATAATTCTCTTTGCTGAATAATTGCACAAATTTTAAACCTTTTTCATTATCTCTATTGAATTCAATTTCATCGATTAAAACGATACCATTTTTATTGAAAAATTTACCATCTAAAAATAATTGAATTTTATTCCCAATTAGAATTCCTAATTCAACTCTTGTAATTCCCATATAAGACGATAATTGTCCTTTGAAAGTAGAATTGTCAATTTCAAGAGAAGGTTTTTTAACTTCTACAATGAAAAGATTTCCTTTCTCTTTTGATTTTAAAATTAAATCTGGACTTATTCTGTTTGAAGCTCCTAATTGAATACTTTCTCGTACAGCAATTTCATTATTAAATTCGCTCCATCCTAATTTTTCAAATGCTTGAACCACTTTTAATTCAAATAACTGTTCGCTCGTGTTTGTCGGCAAGTTTTCAGATAGGATGTAACATAGTTCATTCCATTTTTCCATATTGAATTTCTGTTTTTAAATACGATTTTTCATTTTTCCCTTATGCACTACAACGTATTTGTATATGGTTTGTCGTGTGGTTGGGCAACTAAGTTAGTAAATAAAAACCGAATAGAAAATTCGTGAGGATTTTTGTAAGTAGGCGAGAACTAGTAATAAATTATATAGGGTGTTGGCAATAGTTATTTTTTATATAAATACAATAGTCCATCATAAATTGCTCTAGATAGAACAGAATGATGGTTAGTATTTTCAACTGGGTGAAATTTATAATTCAAGTTTTCAAGTTCCAATTCAGTTATAATCTTACTTATATTATTATTTGAAGTTCTTATGGCTTTGATCTCTTCTCCACCATAGCTATGATAAAGTTTTATTTCGCTGTTTGAACCTTTTAATTTTGAAAAATTTCCTTTCTCAACTAATTCTGATGAATTCCAAGATAAAGAGGCAGAGATTAATAGGAAATCTTGGAACAATTCCGGATAATTTTGTAAAGTGTAGAAACCAAAAAGACCTCCAAAAGAATGCCCAAGTAAACCTCTTCGTTTATTAAAATTAGGATATTCTTTCTCTACAAATTCTATTACTTTATTCTCTAAAAAAGCTAAAAATAAATTTGCGCCTCCTGTACTTTCTTTATTGAGTTGATTTCCACCTCCAGTTTTGACTGTTATTTTAATGTTATTATCTAGATTTGATTTTTTTAAATCCTCGAAAAGTCCCAAATTTTTAAATTGTGAAGGCGTAAAGTCCATATCTCTTTGTTTGTGCCAATCTTTTTCAGAACCATTTAATGAAATTCCAACAAAAACGACGTCTTCCACATAATTACACAAATCCAATATAGTAAAAGAGCCAAGTGTAATTTCTGTAAGCCAGTAAGCATCTAAATAGTAAAGCGTTTTATATTCTTTGTCAGAACTATAATTCCTAGGAAAAGTTATTTTTAGGATATATTCGTCTTTATCTTCTGAATAGACTTTATGATTCTCTGTTTTATATCCTAATTCAGTTTTTTGTCCAAAAACATTAAGGAATAAAAATAAAAATCCTATTACTGTGATTTTAAGTTTAATATTCGTCATTTCTAATTATTGCCAGCGTGATTGTGTATGATTAGTGGCGTGTTTAAGGACCTAATTTAGTAAATAAAAACCGAATAGAAAATCAGCGAGGATTTTCATAAGTAAGCTAGAATTAGGTAATTATTAGTATAAGGTGTTGCCAGTGGTTCTATATATCCATTTCTACCATTTCGGCTCTTGCACCAAATCGGATCGGTAAAATACTTGTTCCAATTCCCTTTGATATATACATTTTAGGTTCTGACTCTTTATACCAACCTTTTAAATACTTGCCACTTCCTTGAGGTTTAAAAGGAACGATTCCTAAAAATGTAATCTGTCCTCCGTGAGTATGACCCGACAGTACTAAATCAATATTTAAATTCTCTTTTTGTTTTGTAATTATATCTCTGTGTTCTGGGCAATGAGACAAAACGATATTGGTTTCGGTTTGTTTTAAATTCTCAATTGCTTTTCTGAAATCAGCATGTCCACCAAGTAAATCGTCAATTCCAATTATTGAGATTTCACGATTTTTAATTGAAATACTTCTGTTCTCGTTTATTAATAATTCGCAATTATTTTTAGAATAGATATTTTTAAGTTTTGTTAAATCGACTTTCCCCCAGTATTCCCAATTTCCTGTAATCGCATACTTTTTTATAGAAGTATCTATCAATTGCAAAAATTCATTCAGCGAATCTATTTTTTCAGTTTTGTCAACGGAATCTCCAGTTATAAATATTAAATCAGGTTTAATTGAATTTATTTTTTTTACAATGGATTTATGAAAATATCTTAATTGGTTAAAATGTAAATCCGAAATTTGAATGATTTTTATTTTGTCTTTTTCCGATTTTGAAATGTCAAAGTAATTCCAGTCAATTACATATTTCTCAAACCAAAGTGAGTCTAAAAGAACTAATCCCATTGTGGCTAAAATTCCTCTTTTAATAAATTTTCTTCTGGTTAAGTTGGTCATTTCTTAAATTACTTATACGCCGTGTTGTAGCTAGTTTTTCTTTCTAATTATTTTTACAATTCGGTTAATTATAATTTCTGATAAATTCCATTCATAACCTTCAAAATCTGTTGTGTTTATAAATTGAACGACCACCGCATCTATATCTTTGTGGTATTCAGCCAAGCTTTGATAACCAACCACTAAACCGCCGTGATTGTATTCGTAAGGATAGATTTCTTGTTCTCCTTCTTCAAACACCGAACCATCATTTAAGGCTCTAATAAAGATGGCAACATCTTCTGCTGTTGCCAACATTCCATTATCACGTGCCTTAAAGTCTTCTTCAATTCCTACATAATATCCGCTCATTACATCTTTCATATCCACTTCAGTAATTGAAAAGTAGGTGTTTTTTAACTCTAGCGGAATTAATATTTTTTCTTTGATATATTCATTGTGATTGTATCCTAAAACCTTATCTAAAATCCTACGAAGCAACAAATAATTTGTGTTTGAATATTCGTATCCTTGGTCTGGTTTAAAACTAGCAGGTAGGTCTAAAGCAAAATCTAAAGCATTTTTGCTGTTTTCCTCTTCGTTTTCCCAAAACATTGGGTTGTTGGTAAAGTTTGGAATTCCAGACCGGTGTTGAATCATCATTTTTAATGTAATTTCATCGGCATTTTCTATTTTTCCTTTTAGTTCGGGGAGATAATGGGTTAATGATTTATTAAAAGACAAACGTTTTTCTTTGACCAATTTTGTAGCTGCTACAGCTGTATACAACTTACTAATACTAGCAATTTTGAATAATGATTTAGGGTCGGCTAGAATTTTATTTTCTCTATCCTTCCAACCGCCAGTATAGAACTGAGGTTGTTTTCCAGCTTGGTCTAGGTAAACAATCATACCATCAAACCCATAATCTATTGCTTCATTTACTTGTTCTTGAACGGTGTCTGGTAACGGTAATATCCAAGCCTTTACCAAGATCCAAGGAACGAAAAATAATGAAACCACAGTTCCAATTAGCAATATTGCTCTTACAATCCATTTGGCCTTTTTGTTTGTTATCATTTTTCTGTTTCAGTCCTAGCTTTTATGTTTGTTTTTAAATTAACTACAACGGCTTCGTACAACCTTCAGTTATGGGGTAAATTAGCGATAATTTTCTGTATAGCATAGGCTATAGCCATTCCGAGTAGACTCGGGCTTAATCGAATCGGTAGTAATTGTAGCTATACATTGTTTGATTTAATGTTTTATGTTGAGATTTCTTTTTCAATAAGATGTTTTTTTAGCTTTAATTCACGCAGCTTTTTTTCTAATTTATTTTTTCCTATTGAATATCCAATTGGATATGTAATTGCATAAAATGCAGCACTAAATAATACCGCATTTTGATATTCCCATGTCTCAATCATAGGGCTTCTTCCTCGTTTACCAGGTAAATATGGAAAAAGTAAAGAGAATCCAAGTCCTAATATAATACCGAGTGGAATCCGTTTTTTCATTCGGTCAAGTTTCTTCCGACAATCTAACATTTCTGATTCTACATTTTTTATTCGGTCTTTTATTTCTTTCAATTTTTATTTGGGTTTACATTAAACTTGAAGTGTCTGCATAATTTTAGTTGCGCGTTCAAGCCCCTAATTTAGTATTTAATTTTATACGGTTTTAACCACCGTTTTTTTATTTGCATTTTGTTTCTAATATTTTCCCTTTTTGATAATTAATATTTCAGATATTTTTGAGTTTGGCACTTAACCCTTATTAATTATAGCCGTTGTTGTGCGTAGTGTTTTTCCGCACGTAATTTTAATTCTTTGTTCATTAGTTCAAAACCGTTTTTTGTGTTTTTATCCAAGCTCCTAGCAAATAATTTGACTAATATTCCGCTAAAATTTTCGCTCTGCTCAAAATTGGTCGTTCCATTTCCGTTGTCGGTTAGTTTGAATTTATGTTCTCCGTCAAAAAGTCCTTTGAACCAAAGATGGCCAAGCCATTTTAATTCTGTATTTTCTTTAATGCTTAATACGATGGGTTTAAAGGTCATTCCTTGCAATTCTACTTTGATTTTGTTTGCAACTTTTACTTCTCCAGTAACCGACTTAATAAATGAATTCCATTCGGGATAATTCTCAAAGTCGGTAAGTATTTTCCAAATTCTCTCTTTACTTGCGTTTATCGTAATCGATGTTTTTATTTGCTTTGCCATAATGTTTGTTTTGTCAGACAAAGTTCGGGTCAAATAGTGTTCTTGCTCTTGACAAAAATCAAGAAATCTTTTTATTTCTTATTCGGCTGAAAGTTTCAGGAGACATTCCTAACATTGAAGCAAGATATTGCAATGGAACTTGATTAAAAAGCTCTTTGTTCTCCTCAAAAAGTTTGTCGTAACGTTCTTCTGCACTTAGCGATAAATGACTGAATACTCTATCTTCTAATTGAACGAAACATCTTGCAATAAACTGTTTCTCCATTTCAGCCCAATTCGGAACTAAATTGTTCAAAAGAGTGTAGTTCTCTTTATCAATAGTATAAAGTTGACAGTCGGTTAACGCCTGAATATTCCACTTTGCACGCTGTTTAAAGCTAAAACTGTATAAGTCGGTTATGAAATAGCCTTTTGTAGAAATCCATTGCGTAATCTCTTTGTTATTGGCTTTCGCAAAAACTCGAATAAAACCACTTCTCACAAAACTTAATTTTTCGCAATATTGTCCAGATTTTATAAAATAATCACCTTTTTTGAGTTCTGACTCTGTGAATAAGGACGTTATTTTGTCTATATCCTGATTTGTAATTCCAAAGTAGGAGGTAATATATTTTTGTAATTCTGTCAATTTTCTAAATGTTCTTTTGTGTTGAGTTTAACGGTTTTGTGTATGAATTCGTTGTGTGTTTCAGCAACTAATTTAGTATTTAATTTTATACGGTATTACCCACAGTTTTAATCAAAACTCGGGCTATATGTTTCAGATTTTAAATCAATGTTTTTAGTTAAAAAGTCAACAATCAGTTTTGCGTTTTCTTGTTTTTTCAAATCCATTAATTCCGTTTTACTTGTATGAGATTCGTTTAACAGGTAAACATAAAATTTATAAAAACTATGTTTACCTGAAGGATACACAATTCCAACGGAAGGAAGGTTTTGTGACTTTCCTAGTTTTAGGACAGACACTATGGGTTTGTTATTAAGGTCAATTTGTTGTTTGAAAATCAGTTTTCCAAAAGAAAAATATGCTTTAAAAAGCCCTTTGTTATTGGCTATAATTCCTTTTTTTGAAACAATAAAAGTTAGTATTCCAACGACAAATACTATAAGAAGTATTGTAATTAATAAGCTAATAATGTCCTTGTTAGGATAATTAACTTTTTCAGTAATATAGAAAATCCCAATCCCAATAATCAATATTATTGACATGTGGATTTTTTGTGTCAGGTTTAAATTATATTCAGAAATTATTCTTTTTTCCAATGTTTTGATTTAAGTATAGTGAACGGTTTGCATAAGAAACGTAGTGCAGCTAAATAGTTGTACTTTGTGTTTTAAGACTTAACCAAATATAAATATTTAGCTTTTATTTTTCTCTTAAATGCCCAGTTTTATATCTGAGGAACTTGTAAATATGTACGGAACTTCAAGTTTACCACAAGCTGCGCTATGTTTTCCATTAAATGTTAGGACTAATTTTACTCTATCCAGTCTGTAATGTAATCTACTATTTCTAACCAATTATTTTCTTCCATCATCCAATGGGCATTCTTTTCAAATACCTTTATTTCTGAATTTAACTTGTACTTTTTAGATAGTTTTTCAGCAATCTTAACCGGTGAAGCATTATCCATTCCTCCTGAAACAATCAAAATAGGAACATCAATTTTTGAATATTTTATTTTGTTCGGTTTTTTTCCAAATATATTTTTTATCCAGATCATTTCTTTCATTACCAAGCCCGACTCGTAGGTCATTTTTGAATAAACCTCTTTTTGTTTCGTTTCAGGTAAGTTGTGTAACATGCCATTAACAGCTTGTTCGAATGTAGGTTTTGTTACATTCAATTTTAAATGCGCAACATCATTAACCCATTTTACGGACTTTCTGCTTTCTGCAGGTGGCATCATTCCATAATTTGCTGGTGGAGCAATTAAAATCATTTTTTCAATTAACCCTTCCATAGCTAGTCGTTGAGCAATAATGCATCCCATTGAATGCGCCACTATGATTGGCGGATTATTAAGAGATGAAACAATATCTTTAATTTCATTTACATAATCTTCCATACTGACACCAATCAAAAAATCATTTTGTTTGGTTGTGTGATAGCTAAATGTTGGTGATAGAGTCTTATATTCTTTTTCGGAAAAGTGAGCTTTGTAATTGTTCCAAACAGCTCCTGTAGACCAAGCTCCGTGTATAAATATTACGGTTTTTTTGTCGTCATTTGTGCTCTGAGCATTTCCTGTTAAATTCATAGTTACCGCGATTAAGAATAATACGATTGTTTTCATAATTTATTTTTTAAATGATTATGATACAAAAGTACAGGGAGGCACAAGTCAATCTTGTTAACCTATGGTAACAAATGAATTTGAGATTAATTATTTTGCTTTCTAATTCTGCTTAATGATTGAGGTGTTATACCTAAATATGAAGCCACCAAGTATTGAGGAACCCTTTGCGGTAAGGTTGTTCTGTTCTTTATCAGTTTTTCATAGCGTGTTTTAGCATCATCAATGACTAAGGATACAGCTTTGTCGTGCCAATTTTTGAATAATGATTCAGCTATTAATCTTCCAACACGTTCAAAAGAATGTTTTTGGGCATACAAATCGGATAAGTCCTTATGCTTTATAACCAATATTTCAGAGTCCTCTAAACACCTAACATCTTTTTCAGCAGGTTGATTGTCTATGAAGTTCTTGTAATCAGCAATGAATTCATTCTCTAACGAAAACTCATCAATTATTTCATTTCCATCAGTATTGTAAACACACATTAAACAGCCTTTAATAATAAATCCTATGTAATCGCATTTCTTTCCTTCTTCAATAAAGAGGTTACCTTTTTTTAGCTGTATTGGTTTAAATTTAGATAAGAAAATATCCAAATCCTCAATTTCTAAAGGCAAAAATTGTCCGATATGTTGTTTTATTTCGTCTGTCATTTTTAATCTGTCTAACAGGATTGTATATGAAAAGTATGTGATTTTGGATGATATTAAATCAAAAATGCGGTTTTTCTAATGGCCATGTGTTCGTAAAAAGTTTGCTTCGTTTGTTCTTAGGGAACGGATGTTAGACTTAGTTTTTGTCATCTAATTTACCGTCTAGCCAGTGAATCGTGTTTAATAGTAACTGATGGTTCTCTTTTGCTTCTTCAGAATTCATTCCTACCTTAATACGATTTGGTCCAGCCAATTGTGCACTAAACATAGCAGCTTCGCCAAAAACAGCAATTTTTCCGCTGCCAAAAGTCATTATAGCTCCTTGAGATAGCCCTTTTGCAGCAAAACGCTTTACTTTTTCATTGAAAACCCACATGGTGTCAACCAAATGGACTGTGTAGGTTTCATCTAATTTCATTAATGATTTTGCGTTTTTTGGGATTTTAAATCCTTGTCCCGTGAAAGATCTTACGCTATTAACCGCTTCTTCTGTATTTCTTCCTTTCGTAATTACATTGTTCTTTAATGTTCCTGTGGCTTTATCAAAATCTATTATTCCTCTTAAGGAGTCATCCATTACAAAGCTATCATAAAAATCAAAACCAAATTCTTTGGCTAATTCCGATGCAGCTCCTGCAAATGGCATATGGTCTGCAATAATGAGAAGGGAACCTCCTTTTTTTACCCATTGTTTTAAATTTTGAATTTCATTTTGAGAAAAAGCACTTCTTGTAGGTGTTACAATTGGGCGAGACATTTCATCCGGTAATGCATTGGCAATAACCAAAATTTGAATGTCTTTTAGCGTAGTTGTATCAAATTTATCACTATTTCCTTTTATTCGATAGCCATCAGATTTTAAAAGTTGAGCAAATGAAAAATACCTTCCATCTTTAGTGTGAAAATTATTATGTCCTTCATCAATATGAATAATGTTTCCATTTTGATTGGGGTACATTTTGTCTCTTATTTCTACCTTGTATAGAGAGTCGGCTATCTGTTGAGAAAACGACTGTATACTATTTAGGAAGGTTAGGACAGAAACGAATACGTATACATGTTTTTTCATTTAGATATAATTAAGCCTAATGTTGGTTTCTGGTTTGTTTTGCCTACTCGCTACGTTCGGTGTGTAGTGTGGTTAAGCAACTAAGTTAGCAAATAAAAACTGAATAGGAAATTCATAGGTTTTTTGACAGTAGGCGAGAAGTAGCTATGAATTATAAACTTTGCTAGCCACAGTTATTTTATATCTAATGAGTATATTAATTTGCGAAAAGTCCATTTTTTGAAACTTCAGAAGTTTTGTCCATAATAAATAAAATTAAATCTGCTTGCTGTTTTGATTTAACGGTTAAATTTTCACCTTCAAAGATTACAGCATCTCTTGTTTTAAGATCTGTATTGTTAGACAATTCTAAGTCGCCTTTAAACACATAAAGATAGCCTACTTGATTCGCTGTTAATTTAGGTAGTTCTACTTCTACATTGTCTTGTAATCTGGTATCGAACACTTCGATATCGGAGTTGATTTTTAATGGCGCATTAGATGTTTCATTGGCGCCTATTAATCGCCATTTATTCAAACTGTATATGTCTTCAAATTGATGAAACTGCACTTTAGGCTGTAATTCATCTTTTCTTGGTCTCATAAATATTTGAAGCATTTCTGTAATTTCTCCTTCTTTGGGTACAGACTCTTCATGATAAAATCCAGAGCCAGCATTCATCATCATTAAATATTGGTTGCTTATAACAATATTATTGCCATCACTATCTTTATGTATCATTTCTCCTATTCTTACATACGAGAGAATTTCATCGTTTTTATGCAAATGCATGGGTACAACCATTTTACCTTCTAGTGTAGCGTGATCTATTCTGCCTAATTGATATAACCCATGATCGTTGTGGTTTGGTAACGGATTACCTATTTCAAGCAAGCGGATTATAAATTTGCCTCTATCTATTATTCTTTGTTGTGATGCGGGAATGATTTTAATCATACTATTAATTTTTTAAAAAGGTAGCTATCATAGAATACCTACCTTTTTTTAATGTTATTTTTATTTATTAGCTGCTTTTTGTGCGGCTGCTAAATAGATGGCCGTATGCTTGTAAATGTTCTGCATATAAACCTCCTAAAGCTTGACCAGTTGGATTACGCCAATCTTTTTGTAATTCTGCAGAAACAGACATCCAACTTGTTACTTTTGCGCCTGCTTGTGTAAGTCTAGCAACTGTAGTGGTTTGTGCAATTTCACTCCAAGTACCAGACGAGTCTATTACTGCGTATACATCATAACCTTCTGCTAATGCCGATAATGTAGGGAAAAGCACACAAACATCTGTAGATACTCCTGCGATAATTAGTTTTTTTCTTCCTGTGGCTTCAACAGCTGCTTTAAATTCTGTATTATCCCAAGCATTAATTTCTCCTCCTCGAGAAATATATGGAGCGTCTGCGTGTAACTCTGCAATCTCTGGTAAAAGAGGTCCATTAGCACCATCTTCTGCACTTGTGGTTAAAACAGTAGGTAAGTTAAATATCTTCCCAATTTTAGCAATAGCTAAAGCATTGTTTTTCCAAGTTTCCGGACTCATATCTCTTACACATTGTGCTAATCCTGTTTGATGGTCTACTAATAATAAAGCTGCGTTTTCTGAATTCAGTGTTTCAAATTTATAATCTTTCATTGTTTTATGTTTTTTTGTTTAATAAAATGGTGCTTGGCTTACTAGCAATAACTGTTATCTCTAATTATTTAGAAATTGGTTAGGGTTAAAAGCACGTTTTTTTTATAGATTACTATTATTTTAAAATCTTAGGAAATCGTAGAGCAGTACCAGCATATAATAGTACAGATACAAGTATTCCCGCTATTGGAGGTTTACCAGCAACAACTTCTGCAACAATAACGCCTCCTACAAAAGAGCATAATAAATAAAATCCTAATTTTTGTGTTTTCGGAATCCAGTACAATGCCAGTATGATGAGTTCAAGAATACCGACAAATAGCGTTTTATCGCCCCAATTGGTTACCGCATTCATGTTTTCTACAATAGGTGCTGCCAGAAATAACTTCATGACTCCAGCCATGATAATTTGAACACTAAATAGGATTGACATTGCGTAGCCTGCTATTTTTTGTGTTTTTGAAATACTTGTGTCGTGATAATTTGCCATGTTAACTTTTTAAATGATTTATAATGATGCAAAGATGCCATCATCTAAAAAGCTGTGCATTAATGTAGATTAAGAAATAAAAAAACCGACTATTTTTAAGTCGGTTTCTTTATTTTTACGAAAGTCTTCCAGTGTAATGATTAGTTAATGAACCATCATTTTTAATGATTATTTAGTTATTTTCTTAACCAAATAGCGAATCTTTTTGAAAGAAAACCAAGTATAATACTCATTATTGGAACAACAATTATAGTTATAAGGAGTGTTTTTAAAAGAAGATTCCAATTATTAATAAAAGGCATTAGAATAAAAAAAACGATATTTACTAATGGATAAATTATCATCCAAGTTAACAGCATCATTTTCCATTTTTTTGGTGGTTTCATTTTATGTTTTTTTAATCTGTTTAGGTGATAGATTTGTATAGATCACTTTTTATTACGTATAGACATTCTGTCCATTATTTGAAGAAAGTTCAGGATTACAGAGTTTTTTGTATCTGATTTTGGTGATGTAATAATCCACTCTGAAACATCAGGTGTTTTTCAAGGAGAGGTATTGTCCGAATTAACTTCATGAATCTAGCCATGATAATTTGAATACTAAATAGAATAGATATTGCGTAGCTTGCTATTTTCTGTGTCTTTGAAATACTTGTATCATGGTAATTTGCCATGTTAACTTTTTAAATGATTTATAATGATGCAAAGATGCCATTATCTAAAAAGCTGTGCATTAATGTAGATTAAGAAAAGAAAAAAGCGACTATTTTTTAAGTCGATTTTTTTTAACGGTAGAAAGTGCCTCAGGTGTAATGCCTAGATAAGAAGCAATCATTTTTTGAGGAACACGCTGTAAAATATCGGGGTAGGTTTCTATAAAATCTTCATACCGTTCGATTGCCGTAGCACTCATTAATTTAATAATTCTGTTTTGTAATACAGAGACACGCTTAATTAATTTATTAGAATCCATAATAATAGGATCATTTTTTTCGATAGGAATAATAACAGAATCTTCTAGAGCATCAATAAATAACTGACAAGGTTCATCTATTGAAACACCATCTCCAATAAGCCAATTTTCTGGAGCAAACATAAAAATATGTTCTTTCCCATTTTCATCAATAGAATAACTTCTTAATAAGCCAGACTCAACTAAATAAACCTTACTGTTTAAGTCTTCGGCACTTTGTAGAATGTCTCTTTTATTCGCTTTAATCCTTTTCAAATCGTGTAATTTTTATTAGCCTTATATTAGTCCTCTAATTCATAGCTAATTTAACAAGTTAAAACCATATAGAAAACCTGTTAGAGTTTTAAAAACAGGACAGAAGCAAACAATTAATTATAGGTGGTATTTGTTTAAGCTTATTTTTGTTTGGTAAATATTTAGCTTGGTAATGTGTTGGTTTCTGGTTTGTTTCACCTTTTTGCAACGTCCAGTGTTTGTTGTACGGTTAAGGAACTAAGTTAGCAAATAAAAACCGAATAGGGAGTTTGTATGTGTTTATTGGATAGTTGGTAATTGTAAACGGTTGTAGTTTGTTAGAGGCTATAGTATAGTTCTGCTATCTCAAATTCCGTTAAACCTGAATTATAAATTCTAACGTCATCAATTGTGCCTTTAAAAGTATCTTAAGAGTAAAGCGTTAAAAGTAGTAGTCCTAAAAGTAAAAAAGGGTTTTCATTATTGAATGATGTTTTTTTTTATTTAAAATACTTCTTTGCTTTCTCTAAAATTTCATATTTGCTGTGTTCTCCTAAAAAATAATAGAACTTTCCGTCTGGCTTGATTAGTATAAAATTTCCATATGGTACTTCATAGGTGAAAAATAATTTTTCAAATAAATTAGCTTTATCTGTTTTCCAATTAATCTTTTTTTGATGAAAATATTTAAGATTGTCGGATTCAGGTGAACTTATCCAAAATTGACTTATATCAGCAATTTTATGAAGTTTTACCAAATAGTCTTTATTTAAAACATTCCAAGTAGATCTTGATTTGGTATTGTCAGCTTTTTTGGGAAACGCGGTTAAATAATTTATTACAATATTTTGAGTAGAATCGATTGACTTTTTGGTTAAGTCCGATAAATACGATTTTAAATCCTCGAAGGTTTTTTTGTCTAGATGACCGAATTTTTGGCGTTTAATTAATAACGCTATTTGAATGGAATCATTATCAAAATATAAATCAAGATTGTCTCTGTTTTTTTTTGTTTCAATAAATTCTTGTTGGTTTATTTCTTTGCCTGCTTCGTTATAATAAATCATCGGTTTTTGCTGTCCCAATATTACAGAAGTGAAGAAGATGAAAATAAAAATGAATCTCATAGTTTTGGTGTTATTAAATATTGAATAACAGGTTTGTATATGGTGATATTTACCTGTTTTCTACGCTTGGGAGTTACGTAGATATGCGACTAAGTTAGCAAAAAAAAACGGATTGAAGTTTTACGCGGGTTTTCCAAGTAGGCGAGTGCTAGCAATAAATTATATATGGTGTTACAAACAGTTTTTTACTCATTCAAATCATTTAAAGTTCCAGTAAAAGCCCCTGTCACTGTATTCTGATTATTAGAATAGGAAAACGTAATTGTATAAATTCCATTATTTTCGGAAATTGTTGCTTCTCCATCCGTATCATCCGAGCTTAAAGCGTCGGAAGATACATAGCTACCATTTTGAATTATAACGTTGGTATTAACTCCTGAATGGTCAATAAATGCATCATCGAAGTCAAAATTCGGATCATTAAAATCATAAATTGGATACGTAGTACTTTCTACACTTCCTGAACCTGTTACCGAAGTATACATATTGAAGTCTATCAATTGCGTTATGTTGTTCGAGTACGTGAATTCATTATTTGCATAGGAGACATCTCCGTTAGTTAATATAAAGTAAAATCTTCTTGGGTCAAGATCTGGGTCAGAACCATCAGAATTTGGGACTATAAATCCTTTTGTTAGTTGAAATGTTTGTCCATTAACAATTAATTCTCCAGATACATTAATTTGGTTTCCATTGTCATCATCTGAAGAGCATGAAAAAAATGTTAATCCAATAAAAATTATAAAAAATAAATTCAGTTTTTTCATTTGTAATTTCGGTTAAAATACTTGGTAACGTGTTATGCCCTAAATTTTTATTACTGATATTCTGTACAATAATCAGGATCTCGTTGGTTTTTGTTATTCAGTTTTTATTTTCTTTTTATTCCCGAACCTAAATTCATTCAATTGCTTTAATTCAGAAATAATTTTTTCTTTCCATTCAGCAATTTTTTTCTGATTACGACCACTTTCAGTTTCTCTCATTAATTTTAGTCGAATTTCAGAAAATTCTGCTATAATTTCGTTATTGATTTTATTTACAATGTCAAAACCTTTTGAAATTTCTCTTTTGTCTTTTAATAATCTTTTTCTGAATTTTCGTGCTTGAATTTCAGCAAGATCAAATTGCATTTGTTGAAAGTCAATTTGTTTTTCAATATTATCAACTTTTGTAGTATCTATCCAAGATGCGTTTCCTAAAAACAGATTACCAATTTTTTGATTCAGATTCCGTTTCATAAAGTCAAAACCACCAATTGAATGAGAAATCATAAATTGGCTATAAACAGCATCATTACTTTCGTTACTGATTTTGATTTTAAAATCATTTATGGTCAGTTTAGAACTTGAACTCCATCTTTTTTGTCCATCTTGTAATTCTTGTCCGAAGCTTAAATTCAAACAAGCCATGCTTATTATAATTCCTAAAAATAGTCTTTTCATTTCTGTTTTTCTCAATCTGTGGGCAACTAATGTGTTTGTCTATAGTTTGTTTCGTTTGTTAGCTACGTTCGGAGGTTGGTTTGGTTTAAGCAACTAATTTAGTAAATACAAACCGAATAGAAAATACGTGAGGGTTTTTAGTGAGTGGGGTAGTGCAAGCAATAAATTATATTTAAATTTTCTTGCCTTTAGTTTTTTTGATTTGTGAGTGATATGCCTAAAAATGAAAAAGCCTGTTTCAAGTAAATGAAACAGGCTTTAACTGTATAGGGGTTAAAAAGAATTAGTCGTTCTTTTTATTCTCTCTTGGTTTTCTATCGTCACGACGGTTATCACGGCCTCTATTATCACGAGAACCTTTATTGTCACGTCCGCCAGAACGCTTATCATCTCTTGGTGGTCTTGCTACATAACCTTCTGGTTTTGGTAACAAAGCTTTACGAGATACTTTTTCTTTACGTGTTCTTGGGTCTTGACCAAAATACTTCACATCAAAAACATCGCCCATGTTTACAACATCGGATACATTTTCTGTGCGTTCCCATGCTAATTCACTTACGTGTAATAACACTTCGTTTCCTGGAGCTTCCATGTATTCTACTACAGCACCAAAATCTAGCATTTTAATAACTTTTACTTCGTAAACACTTCCTACAACTGGCTTGAATAATAAAGCGTCTATTTTTGCCATAACAGCATCAATACCTGTGTTACCAACACCTAGAATTTCAACAATTCCTTCTTCAGTAACAGGGTCTTCATTTATTACAATAGTTGTTTCAGTTTCTTTTTGCATTTCCTGGATAACTTTTCCTCCAGGACCAATTAATGCACCAATAAACTCATTTGGTATACGTCTTGTAACCATCTTAGGAGCGTGTCCTTTAACGTCAGCATTAGGCGTAGTAATTGTATCTGTTATTTTCTCTAAGATATGTAAACGACCGTTACGAGCTTGTTTTAGTGCATTTACTAAAATCTCATAAGACAATCCTTTTACTTTAATATCCATTTGGCAAGCAGTAATACCATCGGCAGTACCCGTTACTTTAAAGTCCATATCTCCTAAGTGATCTTCATCACCTAAAATATCAGAAAGTACAGCATATTTCCCAGATTCAGCATCTGAAATTAATCCCATAGCAATACCTGAAACTGGTTTCTTTAATTGTACACCTGCATCCATCATAGCCATTGTTCCAGCACATACAGTTGCCATTGAAGACGAACCGTTTGATTCTAATATTTCTGAAACCACACGTACTGTGTAAGGACAATCATCAGGAACCATACCTTTTAAAGCACGTTGTGCTAAATTACCATGTCCTACCTCACGACGAGATGTTCCACGAATAGGTCTAGCTTCACCTGTTGAGAAAGGTGGGAAGTTGTAGTGTAAATAGAAACGTTCTTCACCTTCAAAAGATGGCATATCTATTTGGTTCGCTTCTCTACTTGTACCTAAAGTAACTGTAGCTAAAGCTTGCGTTTCTCCACGCGTAAAAATAGAAGAACCATGTGTAGATGGTAAGTAATCTACTTCACACCAGATTGGTCTAATCTCGTCAGTTTTTCTACCGTCTAAACGTAAACCTTCATTTAATGTTAAATCGCGAACAGCCGCTTTTTCAGCTTTACTGTAATACTTAGAAATTAAACCTCCAAGATCTGCTAATTCTTCTTCCGAAAAAGTAGCTTTAATACTTTCTTTTATCTCACCAAAAGCAGCTCCACGTTCGTGTTTTGCAGAACCTGCTTGTGCTACAGCATATACTTTATCATATGCCATATCGTAAATTTTCTTCTCTAACTCAGCATCTTCACGTTCTGGTTCGTATTCACGTGTTTCTTTCTTACCGAAAGCTTCCGCTAATGCAACCTGAGCAGCACACTGTACTTTAATAGCTTCGTGTGCAAACTTGATAGCCTCTGTCATTTCTTCTTCAGAAATTTCATCCATTTCACCTTCAACCATCATAACAGAATCGGCTGATGCTCCAATCATCATGTCTATATCAGACTCTTCTAATTGTGCGCGTGTTGGATTTATAACAAATTCACCATTTACACGACCAACTCTTGCTTCAGAAATTGGGCATTCAAAAGGGAAATCTGATAATTGGATAGCTGCTGAAGCTGCTAAACCAGCCATAGCGTCTGGCATAACGTTTTCGTCATGAGACATTAATTGAATCATTACCTGAGTTTCAGCATGGTAATCTTTTGGGAATAATGGACGTAATACACGATCCACTAAACGCATTGTTAATACTTCGCCGTCACTTGGTCTAGCTTCTCTTTTGAAGAAACCACCTGGGTAACGCCCTGCTGCAGCAAATTTTTCTCTGTAGTCTACTGTTAATGGTAAAAAGTCTACATCGCTTTGTTTGTAGTTGGAAACAACTGTACATAGTAGCATACAGTTTCCAGACGTAACAACAACAGAACCGTGAGCCTGTTTTGCTAATTTTCCTGTTTCGATGGAAATTTCTCTTCCATCCCCAAGGTCTATGACCTCTTTAAATACTTTTGGAATCATAAAATTTTAATTCTAATTAAACATTGGTAGTTGTGTTGTGTAGTTGTTGTGTGACCAATGAAAAACCTTTAGTCCCGAACCATTTCGGGTACTAGCTTCTTATTTACGATTTTTAAACTCTTTCGATTGAGGTAATTATAAAACAAAAAAAGAGGCGCGAAGCCTCTTAATTGTGATTATTTTCTTAATCCTAATTCCTTAATAATAGCACGATATCTTAAGACATCCTTCTTAATTAAGTAATCAAGTAACGAACGACGCTTACCTACTAACATAACTAATGAACGCTCTGTATTGTAATCTTTACGATTGTTTTTTAAGTGTTCTGTTAAGTGATTGATACGTTGTGTGAATAACGCAATTTGTCCTTCTGCACTTCCTGTATCGGTTTTCCCTTTACCGTGCTTTGCGAAAAGCTCTTGCTTCTCTTCTTTTGATAAATACATTCTAATATTATTGTAAATGATTGTTATGTACATGAAAGATTTTCTTTCAAGCTGCAAATATAGTAAATTTTAATTATTCAACCGTTTTTTAACTAAAAAAGACCGCATGAAACGGTCTCTTTTTTTATACTATAAAATCAATTTCGACAAATTAAGCTCTCAAAGGCTGATTGGTAATTAAAGCAATATATAAGTTTACTTTATTTTTTTAATTTGAACTTATAAAAAATCTACGATTTAAACTGTACAATTTGTCTATTGTTCTTTTTTTGTGTATACTATATACTGTTTAACTATTATTAAATTATTTATATATGAAGAGTGAAAAAAACTATTTTAATGTATTTATTTTAATCGTGTTTATAAGTTTTACATTACTTTCTTGTAATTCAAACGAGTCTAGTAATTCAAATAAATCTGAAGTTACAAACGAACTTTCCGAATTGAATAAAAATGGTGAAGATTATATACCTGGAATTAGATTTTTAAAAGATGAAAAAGAAAATTTAGCGTTTCTATTAAACAAGACAGATCGCGGATTTTTAAAAATGTTTGTTTTTCAAACTGAAAATATTGAAAAGTTAAATTCTTTAAAAAATTGTCATGAATGTAGTATTGAGTATTTAGATGAAAGTCTGTTTCTTAAACAAAATAAAGAAATAAAAGAGGTATATACGGTTAATGAAGCTGTTTATAAAAAATATGTTGAAGACCTAGGTAATAAGCATGTGTTTTTAGGTTTTGGAATATCTGAACACCGTGGTGTATTTTCTGTTAAAAAATCTGAAGAAAAACCTGTTAGATTTATAGATGATGTATTAATTAACAGTAATTTGTCTGACGAGCTGACATTGACAGCTTACTATAACAAAGTTGACGGGTAGGGACCTGGTAATCCTAATACTGATGATGATTGTACAAGTGGTGGTGAAGGTGCTACTAGTTGTTCAATAGATGAAGATGTAGTTGTTGCTGAAATGGTTGTTCAGTAACTTGTGGGACAGGTTATTATGCTTGTTGTAAGGCTTCTACTGTAAGGTGTGTATGTGTAGCAATAAAGAAAAGTTGAAATTAAAGTAAAAGACCGCGTAAGGCGGTCTTTTTTATACTATAAAATCAATTTCGAGATATTAGGCTCTCAAAGGCTGATTGGTAATTAAATCAATATATAAGTTTACTTTATCTTTTAGATTTTTACGGTGTGTAATAAAATCTAAGAATCCGTGTTCTAATAAGAATTCTGATGTTTGAAAATCTTCTGGAAGCTCTTTTCCTGTTGTATCTCTTACAATTCGTGGACCAGCAAAGCCAATTAAAGCTCCTGGTTCTGCAATAGTAATATCACCTAACATAGCAAATGAAGCTGTTGTTCCACCTGTAGTAGGATCTGTACATAGGGAAATATAAGGTAAGCCTGCGTCAGCTAACTGAGCTAACATAACCGATGTTTTTGCTAACTGCATTAATGATAAAGCGGCTTCCTGCATACGTGCACCTCCAGATTTGGAGATAATCATAAATGGAAGCTTTTTCTTTAAAGCATATTGCGCAGCACGGGCTATTTTTTCACCTACTACAGATCCCATAGAACCACCAACAAAACTAAAATCCATACAAGCAATAACTAAATCACTTCCTTTAGACTTTCCTACAGCTGTACGAACAGCATCGGTTAGTTGGGTTTTTTCCTGAGCCGCTTTTAAACGGTCTGGGTACTTTTTAGTATCCTCGAATTTCAAAGGATCTTTAGATTCTAATTTAGCATCTAATTCTTTGAACTTATTATCATCAAATAAAATTTCGAAGTATTCTTTACTTCCAATTCTTACGTGATAACCATCTTCAGGGCTTACATAAAAGTTTTGCTCTAGTTCTTTAGCATCTACAATTTTACCTGTAGGTGACTTATACCACAACCCTTTGGGTGTGTCTTTCTTTTCTTCCGTAGAAGTTTGAATTCCTTTTTCTTTTCGTTTAAACCAAGACATATCGATTAACGATTTTTAAGTTATGCGATAAATACATGAGCCTTAACTCTGTATTTATGTCGCGTTAGTTAGACAAGCAAAATTACATCATTAATTTTAATGAGGCCTTTTTTACTGTTTTTATTTTATAATGTGTTTACGTTGTTAAGGTCTTCAAAAGCCTTTTTTAAACGTTCAACAAAAGATACTTCCCCTTTTCGTAACCATACACGTGGGTCGTAATGTTTTTTGTTTGGTAAATCATCGCCATCAGGATTTCCTATTTGCGATTTTAAGTAATCTTGTTTTTCTAGTATATAATCACGAACACCAGATGTGAAAGCATATTGCATATCCGTATCGATATTCATTTTAATAACGCCATAACCAATAGCTTCACGAATTTCTTCAACGGTACTACCAGATCCACCATGGAAAACAAAATCGATATGATTGTGTTCTACATTATATTTTTCTGATATATGTGCCTGAGAATTTTTAAGAATTTTTGGTGTTAGTTTTACATTTCCTGGCTTGTAAACACCGTGTACATTTCCAAAAGCAGCGGCTATTGTAAACTGGTCGCTAACTTTGCTTAATTCTTCGTAAGCATATGCTACTTCTTCAGGTTGTGTATATAATTTAGAATCGTCTACATCGGTATTATCAACACCGTCTTCTTCACCACCTGTTATACCTAATTCTATTTCTAAAGTCATGCCCATTTTAG
The DNA here is from genome assembly GCF_054031195.1 of Algorimicrobium bowmanii. The sequence goes on along the minus strand of NZ_CM132929.1, from coordinate 2,674,002 downwards.
ACATACGCTCTAGGTATTTTTTACAAATTTCAATATTTTCTTCTATTGGCTCTTCACTTAAATCAATCATGTGTGAGCTATAAAGCGGTTTGCCTGTTTCTTTAAAATGTTGTTCACTAGCATCTAGTAAGCCATCTATCCAGGGTAAAAGTTTTTTAGCACAATGGTCTGTATGTAAAATAACAGGAATACCATAAGCTTCAGCCATTAAATGCACATGTTTAGCACCTGCTACACAACCAGCAATTGCGGCCTTTTGGTTTTCATTACTTAAACCTTTTCCGGCATTAAAGATACCGCCACCATTAGAGAACTGAATAATTACGGGCGCATTTAAATCTCTTGCTGTTTCTAATACACCATTAATACTGCTTGAGCCAACCACGTTTACAGCTGGTAAGGCAAAGCCTTTTTCTTTGGCTAGTTTAAAAATAGCTTGAACTTCATGACCGGTAGCAACACCTGGTTTTATAGAATGTGACATAGTTTGTTGTTTTTAGTGAAGCAAAAATAATAAAATAAATAGCTTAAAAGGGGTAATTTATACCAATGTTATAAACAGCGTTTGTGAAATTGTAATCGTTAAACCATCGGTTGCCCATTTGGTAGGAGGGATTGTAGGTTTTAAAACCGGTATCAAAACGGAAAATAATAAAGCCAAAATCGTAACGTAAACCAAAACCTGTACCTAAAGCAATATCCTCTAAAGACTTAAATTCGGTAAATGTTGCTTTGGGGTCTTCAATGTTATCTAATACATTCCAGATATTTCCTGCGTCGGCAAAAAAGGCACCATAAAAATCACCGAAAATATTAAAACGATATTCTAAATTGAAGGCTATTTTCATATTAGCTTCATTAAATTCGTCGTTACTATCTGAGCTTCCAGGTCCTAAACTATAGGCTGTCCATGCACGATTATCATTTGTTCCTCCAGCAAAGAAACTTTTAGAAAAGGGAATACTGTTTGAATTTCCATAAGGAATAGCTATTCCAAAAAATGTGCGCATAGCAAGCACTTGCTTTTTGCCTAAGTTCCAGTGTTTAATATAGTCTAATTCTGTTTTTATATACTGCGAATAAGCAACATCAAAAAGCTCGTAATTTCCATTGGCGTTTTTAGGGGCGCCAAATAAATTAGATCCTAATGATACGATATTACCTGCTGTTTCAATTTTACCTCTGAAAATAGAAAAACTCTCGTCAAATAAACTCCGTCTGTTATCGCGCACATAACTATAACTAGATGCGACAATAAGGTTGTTTTCCGTTAGTCTTTCTTGACGCTCATTTATATAGCTAATATCTTGAATGTTATCGCTAGTTAAGCCATTTGGGGGCGTGCTACTTAATGCTTCTTGAATAAATGCATTGGCTTGTCCTGGAATACCCAAATCGGCATTTGAATCTATATAACCGATATCTTGAGCAATGTCGTTAAGCGTGCTATATGAGGTGCTATAAACATTAAAGTAGTTGTCGGGGTTTAAGTTTTTTACATATTGGATGCTGAATAAATCAAATCCGTTTGTAACCTTAGAATTAGGTTTCCATCCGTAGTTTAATGTTCCAGAAAGGGTTTGTTTATCTAATCCTATGTTGGTTTGGCTAGAAGTTGAAATACTCATTCTCGTACTAGGCGACATGCTTTTAGGGATTAGTTTCCGGGTATTAAACGGGAGGAGTAAGCGTGGAAATGTAAGTTTTAAATCGGCTCCCCACTCATTAATATCAAAAAAACGATCGTCATCATTATTAGCATCTTTTGAGGCACCAATAGAACCGAATGCTGTAAGTTGTAAGGTTTCGGCTCCTCCAAATACATTACGCATAAGTATGGATGGGTTTAATGATAAGCCTATTGTTTGAATATTACTTTGAGATACTTCCGTACTAAATTCCAAACCAAATTTCTTTAGTGGTGTTAAGTATACATTAGCTGTAAGTGTGCTATCGGAGTTTTCTACATACTCAATATTAGGATACTTAAAGGTGCGTAATTCTGAAATGTGTCTGTAAGAAAGTGTTCTGTCCTGGTCTTTGAAAATAGAGTCTGGTGTGATAAAAATAGCATCTGTAAGTGCTTTTCGTTTAAAACGCAACTTACCATCACTTAATAAATTATAACCTTTGTATCTTGTTGTGTCGTGTTGATTTTTGTTTCTATTTAAATAGGAATAGTTGGTAAATACATTCACATCTTTTATTTTATAGATTGTAAATGGTTCACGGCGTGATGAATCTTCATTTTTAATTAATCGATCTTGAATTTGTAAATCCACTTTTACCTTTTTATCGGTTTTAATGGTATCCATTTCAAAATACACATAGTCTTCACTAAAATGATAGACACCGTTATTCCTAAAGTAGGATGTTAAGCGACTTTTTTCTTGCTCAAATGTAACCGTTTTATATTGTTGGTTCATTTTTATGCGGGATCGGCGTTTAGACTTATTGTACAATGAATCGATTGCGGGCGATGAGATTTTCACGCTCAGCGAATCTACAATATAGGGGTCGCCAGTTGTTACGTAATAATCAATTTTGGCGCGACTTGAGTCTATTTGAGTTGTTTCAGAGCGAGCCTTGGCTGTAAACCAGCCATTATGAAAATAGTAGGCTTCTAATTTGTTTATAGACCGTTCGGTTTTTTCGGAATCTAATATTACAGGTGCTTCTCCTGTTTTTTTTAGCCATTCATTAATGCCTTTACGGGATTCAATATATTGGTCTAATTGCTTTTTAGATAAAAACCGCTCTAGGCGTGCTTCTTTTTTAGAGTTCTGTGTTAAGTTAGCTTCTAAAATAGAATCTATATTTGGGCGTGCTAAATTATATATGTGTAACCTGATAGGAACTGTAAGTAGCTTCCTATTGGCTTTTTGGTATAATAGGTTATTAATGTTTTCACTATTGCTAACCTTGTCATTTACATAAATGGTATTTTTAGTTAGCAACTGTTCATCTTCTCCAACACGCTTTATGGTATTACATGACGCTAGAAGTAGCGTTAAAAATGTGCAAAATGCTATTTTTGATGAAGGTATTCTCAAGGATACGTATAATTATAAAAAATTAGCGTTGGTGTTGATGTTTTATAACTGCTGATAAATTATCAGAAAATTGAGTCAAAAATACATTATTTCCATGTAAATAAAGCATTAATATAATGACACATTTTGAAAGCTTTGTGTTTTATTCTTTTTAATTTAGTCCCCATTAATAAAAAGCGGTTTTATGCTATCTAAAAATCAAATAAAACTTATTAGCAGTTTAAAGCAAAAAAAGTACCGACAACAACATGGGTTGTTTGTTGCTGAAGGTGTAAAAACCATTAATGAGCTTTTAGATTCTACTTTAAAGCTCCAGCAAGTATATACGGTTTCTTCTTTTGGTTTGGATGCCGATTCGGAAACGTTAATTTCGGAAAAGGATTTAAAGAAAATAAGTTTTCTAAAAACACCCAATCAGGCGTTGGCTGTTTTTGAAATCCCCAAACTCAAAGAAATTAATGAGTCAGGTTTGCAGTTAGCGCTTGATGATGTTCGTGATCCTGGTAATTTAGGAACAATTATTAGACTTTGTGATTGGTTTGGTATTTCGCAATTAATATGTCATACTCAAACGGTTGATTGCTATAATCCGAAAGTTATTCAGGCTACGATGGGGTCTATTACCCGAGTTCAGGTTATTTATACCGACTTAGAAACGTATTTAAAGCAAACTAATTTGTCTGTTTATGGTGCTTTTATGGATGGTGATAATGTATACACTAATGCTTTAGAGTCTCGCGGTATTTTGGTGATGGGTAATGAAGCAAATGGTATTTCTAAAGCTATAGAGGCGCAAGTAAGCAAGCGTGTGAGTATTCCAAGGTTTGGAGCTATTCAAGCAACCGAAAGTTTAAATGTAGCTACAGCTACAGCTATTTTGTTAAGCGAATTTAAAAGGAGCTAAATAAAGAGCTCTAATTATGTGTATATAACTGTTTTACTCCGTTTCAAGATTTAAATGACATAACCTAAACCTTATAAAAGGTGTTGATTATTGAAAGGTGAAATTTAAAAAGACACCGCGTGTTTTCATACTGTTCACATTACTTGTCCATGGACTGTTTGGGTCTTTGTCTTGAATAATTTCATCATTAAGAGCAAAAACACCACGAATAGAAGGTGTGAACTTAAAGAAGTATAAATAAAAATCAACCCCAAAACCTATTTCGTAGAAAAACATATTCTTTTTAGTTCTAAACTGACCACTACTATTATCGTCAGGATTGTTTTCGTTACTTGATAAGTTTAAAGCTGTTGATAATCCAGCAACTACAAAAGGTTTGAAATTATTAATTCGTTTGGTTGAAAATTTCATTAATAAAGGAAAGTGAATGTAAGTAGATTTAACTTCACGTGTTAAATCGGTATCTGTGAATTCCATACCGTTAAAGTAACTTTCATCATAAATTAAGTTACGCGTAGTAATATATAAACCTGGTTCAAAACGCAGATCCATATATTCCATAATTCGGAGGTTTCCAATTAGTCCAACATTAAAACCACCTGTTTTTTCAACAAGTATATCAGGCCTGTCGGTGTTATAATCAAAGTTAAAATCGTAACTATTATACCCTAAAAAGAATCCATAACTTAAAAGCTTTTTGTCTTCAGTTTCAAGATTTCTAATTTTTTCTTTAGAAAATAACTGAGCAGATGCTATTTGTGCAAGTAAAATAAACCCAAAAAGGAGCAGGTGTTTTTTCATAAAACTATTTTGATAATGTATAAATAGTGGCTACGCCAAATGTTTGTGGCAAGTCATTTACATTAGTAAACCCAATTTTACGTAAAATATTGTTTAATTCTTCGCCAAAAGGAAAAACAGAAGCCGATTCGCATAAATATTTGTAAGCTGTTTTATCTTTTGAGAACGCTTTACCTATAATTGGAAGAATATTTTTTGTGTAAAAATTATATCCTTGTTTGTAAGGTGTTTTTGTAGGCATGGAGGTTTCTAAAATAACAAACGTTCCATTTGGCTTTAAAACACGATGGATTTCAGCTAAACCTTTTTCAAGGGTTTCAAAGTTTCTAATACCAAAGGCTACAGTAATAGCATCAAAAGAATTGTCTTCAAAAGGCATGTTTTCAGAATCGCCTAAAACCATATCAATTCTATCGTTTAGGTTTTTATGACTAACTTTTTGCTTTCCTATTTCTAGCATTCCGCTACTAATATCAAAGCCAACAATTTTTTTGGCATCCGTTTGAGCAAGCATAATGGCTAAATCGCCGGTTCCTGTTGCAATATCTAAAATTGTTTCAGGATTGCTAGCTTTTACAATAGCTAATACTTTTTTGCGCCAAGACACGTCAATACCAAACGAAATTACCCGATTTAAACCATCGTAATTACCGGAAATAGTATCAAACATTTTTGTAACCTGTTCTTTTTTTCCAAGGTCACTGTCTTTATATGGATTTACTTTTGACAACTTATATCTTTTTTTCGCAAATATAAACTATTACTTAACCATTAAGCAACTAGATGGTAATTTATTATAAACCCATGATTTATATGGCGAAACTAATTTTTGCTTTATATTTGCACTACTTTTTAGTATATAAACCATGAAACCGGGACTAATACATAAAACAATTATAGATGCTAAGCTATAGTATGTTTATGCTATTAAGGCGTATTGGTTTATTAAAAACACAATACCAGTAAGCAGATGAAAATAATTATTGCGGGTGCAGGTGAAGTTGGATTTCATTTGGCTAAATTATTGTCCTTTGAGTCGCAAGAAATAACATTAATTGATACCAATAAAGAGAGTTTGTTTCATGCCGATAACCATTTAGATATTAAAGTGGTTAAAGGAGATGCAACTTCTATATCGATTCTTAAAGATTCTCGAGTAGCACAAAGTGATTTGGTTATTGCCGTAACTTCTTCTGAAACTACAAATATTACGGTTTGTGTATTAGCTAAACAATTAGGTGCTAAACGTACCATAGCTCGAATTTCCAATACGGAGTTTATTCATCATAAAGATGAGGTTGGTTTTACTAAATTTGGAATTGACGAACTGATTTCTCCAGAGGCTTTAGCAGCGTCAGAAATTAGGTTGCTATTATCGCAATCGGCTTTTAGTGATACTTATGCTTTTGAAGATGGGGCCTTAACTATGGTTGGTTTGGATTTGTCCAGAACTATGGCTTTTGCTGGGAAAACAGTTAAAGAAGCTGCTGAAATATTTCCCGAAATTCATTTTGTTCCGATAGCTATTCAACGATTTGGAACACAGTTTACCATTATCCCAAGAGGTGATACCCAACTTAAAGAGGGCGATCATGTAGTATTTATTACATCTGAAGGTGGTGCTGAAGAATTGTGTAAAATTACAGGAAAGTCTAATACCGATATTAAGAATGTGATGATTCTTGGCGGTAGTAAAATAGGCTATAAAACAGCTCGTGATTTAGCGAGTAGCGGTTTTAATGTTAAGCTTATTGAAAAATGCAAAATTCGTGCATTTGATATTGCCGATGAATTGCCAGATGTACTAGTTATTAATGGCGATGGAAGAAATGTTGCGTTATTAGATGAAGAAAATATTAGTGATATGGATGCGTTTATTGCCGTTACTGGAAATAGCGAAATAAATATCATGTCTAGCTTAGTGGCCAAATCTAAACATGTTAAAAAAACGATTTCCTTAGTTGAAAATATGGATTATTTTGAACTATCGCAGTCTATAGGTATCGATACCTTGATAAATAAAAAACTACTAGCAGCTAATAATATTTTTAGATACGTTAGACGTGGCGAAGTACTAGCCATGACCAAGTTGAATAATATGAATGCGGAGCTTTTAGAGTTTAAAGTGAAATTGCGTTCAAAAATTTGTAATAAGTTAATTAAAGATGCAGGGTTTCCAAGATCGGCAATTATTGCGGGCGTTATTCGTGATGGTGTTGGGAATATTGCTTTAGGAGATTTTAGAATTCAAGAAGGTGACCGCGTTGTTATTTGTGGTTTGCCACGATCCATTAAAGAAGTTGAAAAGCTATTTCTGTAAATATGAAGCTTAACTTTAAAATCATTTTTCATTTTTTAGGCGTATTATTACTTTTTAATGGTGGCTTCATGCTAGTTTCTGCCTTAATTAGTTTTTTATATAAAGACGGGGTGACTTTTAGGTTGCTTTTAGCAGCTTTTAGTACCATTCTAGTTGGAATTTCCTTGATGATCCCAACTCGTAATCATGAGAAAATCATGAATAAACGAGAGGGATATATTGTGGTTACTTTTGGTTGGTTAGTTATGGCTTTTTCAGGCACATTGCCTTATGTGTTTACAGGTGCTATACCTAATTTTACGAATGCATTTCTAGAAACCATATCAGGTTATACAACAACGGGTGCCACCATATTAAGTGATATTGAAATAATTCCGCATGGCGTTCTATTTTGGCGTAGTATGACCCACTGGATTGGTGGGATGGGGATTATTGTTTTGGCTATTGCTATTTTACCTTTATTAGGAATAGGAGGTATGCAGCTTTTTGCAGCTGAGGCGCCTGGACCAAGTGGTGATAAATTACATCCAAGAATAACCGATACAGCTAAGCGATTATGGCTTATTTATGTTGGGTATACTATTGCCGAAACAATACTGTTGAAACTTGCTGGGATGAGCTTTTTTGATGCCATAAACCATTCGTTAAGTACCTTGTCTACCGGTGGTTTTTCAACTAAAAATGCCAGTGTAGCCTATTGGAATGATCAACCTTTAATACAGTATATTATTATCTTTTTTATGTTTTTAGCAGGGACTAATTTTGTACTAAGCTATTTTGCTTTTAAAGGTAAGATTCAAAAAATTATTAAGGATGAAGAAGTACGACTTTATACGGTGTTTGTTTTAATATTTACTGTCATAGCAGCATTTATTGTGTACTTTAAAGCCGATCCGACGCTTTCATCTATAAACCATCCGATGGTTTGGGGAGAAGCAGAAAGTGCTTTTAGACACGCTTTATTTCAAGTGTTGACAGTAATTACAACAACAGGTTTTATTTCAGCCGATTATACTTTGTGGTCGCCATTTTTAGTGGTTTTCTTTTTCGGACTTATGTTTTTAGGAGGTTCTGCAGGAAGTACTTCAGGGGGTGTGAAAGTGGTACGTCATTTAATTTTAATAAAAAATGGGTTTTTAGAGTTTAAACGGGCTTTACATCCAAATGCTATTTTACCAGTGCGATATAATTCTAGGGCTGTTTCAGGTGAAATTGTTTTTAATATTTTAGCCTTCTTTATACTTTATATGCTATCGTTTATTGTAGGTGCTTTAGTGTTCTCTATGTTTGGGTTAGATTTAATATCCTCAATAGGTATAGCTGCATCTAGCTTGGGGAATGTAGGTCCTGCTTTTGGTGCGTTCGGTCCTGTTGATAATTATGCGGCTTTACCGGCTTTAGGTAAATGGTGGGCAGCATTTTTAATGCTAATAGGGCGTTTAGAGTTATTTACTGTTCTTATCTTATTAACGCCTTTCTTTTGGAGAAATAGATAGTGTAAAATAAATAAAATGATATAAAAAAAGCCACTTCTTTCGGAGTGGCTTTTTTATATGGTTATTTGATCTGTTTACTAGTAGTCTTAAGAAACAGCTTCTTTAATACGTCTTATTGCTTCTATAATTTGCTCTTGACTCGCTGCATATGATAAGCGGATACAGTTTGGTGCACCAAAAGCATCTCCCGTTACTGTAGCAACTAAAGCGTGCTCTAATAAGAATAAAGAGAAATCAGAAGCATTGTTTATAGTTGTTCCTTTTAATGTTTTGCCAAAGAAAGCAGAAATATTAGGGAATACATAAAAAGCACCTTCAGGCGTATTGTTTATAAACCCAGGAACATCATTTAGTAATGTTAAAACTAAATCTCTACGTATTTTAAACTCATCAATCATGTATTTAACACGTGTAGGTGATTCATTTAAAGCTGTAATAACGGCACGTTGTGCTATACAATTAGCACCACTGGTTACTTGACCTTGTAGTTTGTTGCAAGCTCTAGCAATAGCTTCAGGAGCGCCAATATAGCCAATACGCCAGCCCGTCATAGCAAAGGCTTTAGAAACCCCATTGATTGTTATTGTTCTGTCAAACATATCTGGGAATTCAGCCATACTAGTATGACCATTTTCAGTAAAATTTATATGCTCGTAAATCTCATCAGATACCACATAAATATGTGGGTGTTTTTTTAATACGTCTGCCAATGCACGTAATTCAGCTTTGCTATAAAGTGAACCACTAGGATTGCATGGTGAACTGTACCAAATCATTTTTGTTCTAGGTGTAATAGCAGCTTCAAGTTGCTCAGGTGTCATTTTAAAATCGGTAGCAATACTCGTTTTGACTTCTACAGGTGTACCTTCTGCTAGTTTTACAATATCAGAATAGCTAACCCAATAAGGACAAGGTAGTATAACTTCATCTCCAGGGTTAAGCATAGCTTGAGCAACATTATAAAGTGCTTGTTTAGCGCCTGTTGAAACTACAATTTGGGATAAACCATAATTAAGATTGTTATCACGTTTAAATTTTGTGATAATAGCTTCTTTCAGTTCTACATAACCATCAACTGGAGTGTAACCGTTATAGTTTTCATTAATAGCTTGTATAGCTGCTTCTTTAATGTAATCTGGTGTATTAAAATCAGGCTCACCTAAGCTTAAGCCAATAATATCTTTGCCTTCTGCGCGTAATTCACGTGTTTTGGCTGCCATTGCTAAAGTGGCAGAAGTAGCCATACTTAAAACTCTATCTGAAAGTGCTTTCATTGAAAAAAAAATATAAAATGATAAATTTATGATGCAATACTTGGTTTTGCTCCTAGTACTTTTAATTGGTTGTAATGCTCAGCTATAGCGGTCCATATTGAATTATATTCATTATATGGTAAGCTAAATTCGTGAGCGGTTTCTTTAACAATTTTAGCAATGTGCTTGTAGTGTACATGGCTAATATGAGCAAATAAATGGTGCTCTACCTGTCTGTTTAATCCACCTGTGTAAAATTCAACAATCCAACTTTTTGGTGAGAAATTAGAAGTTGTAAATAATTGGTGAATTGCCCAAGTGTTTTTCATTGTTCCATTTTCATCTGGAATAGGCATCTCCGTATTAGGCATTACATGCGCTAATTGGAAAATAACACTTAAAATAATTCCTGCAGTATAATGCATGATGATAAAACCAATAAGAACTTCCCACCAAGCAAATCCTAATGATAAAGGCAATACCACCCAGATAGAATAGTATACAATTTTACCAACTATTAACTTGGTCCATTGTGTAGCAGGATTTGGGAAATCACCATATGATAATTTACGTTTAAGATATTGGTATGTTTGTTTGAAATCTGTAGTTATAGCCCAGTTTACAGTTAATAATCCGTAAAGTAAAAAGGCATAGTACTTTTGGTATTGGTGAATTTTAAGCCATTTAGAATGTTTTGAGAAACGGATAATTCTACCGGCATCGATATCTTCATCATGTCCCTGAATATTTGTGTAGGTGTGATGTAGAACATTGTGTTGTACTTTCCAGTTGTAATCGTTTCCAGCTAATATATGAATACTGCTACCCATTAAAGTGTTAACCCATTTTTTACTAGAAAAAGAGCCGTGATTTGCATCGTGCATTACATTCATACCAACTCCTGCAATACCAATTCCAATAATCACCATACAGATAATTTGTACCCAACTTGGTAGGCTAACTGTTAGTATTAAAACTAAAGGTCCTAATAATAATGTAAACATGATAATGGCTTTAATGTATAGTTTCCAATTACCAGTTTTTTTTATGTTGTTTTCTTTGAAATAATTATTTACACGTTTATTTAGTGTTCTGAAGAATTTCGCAGAGTCGTTTCTCGAGAAAGAAAGCGCTTTATTTGTCATGCTATTTGTATTAAATGTATTTACGCTTGAAGCATAAATTTGATATTTATGCAAATATAATTATTTATGAGTGGGTATCTGCACAAACTTTTCATAAAAATATGCACAAAAATTTACCTATTTTTGCCAAAAATAAAACTGCATGGAGCTCATTTTAAAATACTTTCCAAACCTTACAGAGGACCAAATAACAAAATTTAAACAGCTAGAAGGCTTATACCAAGACTGGAACTTGAAAATTAATGTCGTTTCTAGAAAAGATATTGACGAGTTGTATTTACGTCATGTTTTACATGCTTTAGCTATTGCGAAGGTGATTGAGTTTAAGCCGGGTTCACAGCTAATGGATGTTGGTACCGGTGGTGGTTTTCCAGGGGTTCCTTTGGCTATTTTGTTTCCAGAATGTTCTTTTCATCTTGTAGATAGTATTGCTAAAAAATTAAAAGTAGTAGATGAGGTTGTAGCTGGATTGGGGTTAACGAATGTGAAAACAACTCATACGCGTGTGGAGGAAGTGAATGATACGTATGATTTTATAATTAGTAGAGCAGTGGCGGCAATGCCTACGTTTGTTCATTGGGTGAAAGGTAAAATTGCCAAACAACAAAATCACGAGTTGAAAAATGGGATATTATATCTAAAAGGCGGTGATTTATCAGAAGAATTACAGAGTTATAAAACGGCTACTATTTATAATATATCGGACTTTTATACCGAAGAATTTTTTGATACTAAAAAGGTAGTGCACTTACCTATGAAATATAAAGGTAAGTAGTTGTAAGTCTATTTAAATATTTAGAAACAAAAAAAACTCCCAGATTAGTTCTCGGAGTTTTTTTGTTTTCAGATTATTACTTTACAAGTATTTTAGTTCGAAATTGTTCTTGTTTATTGGTTTCTAAAGCTAGGATGTATATTCCTGAAGCTAATTGTATAGGGATTGTTGTGCGTTTGTTTAACGTTACTGTATTCTGGTATACAAGTTTACCTGTGGGGTCTATAATTTTTAAATGACTATCAGTATAAATTTGTGAACTGAGTAGTGTTAAACTGTTAGTTAATGGGTTTTTTTCTAACTTGATGAAATTAGCGGTTTCGTTGGTAACGCTTAATGTTTCTGGCATAATTTCATTAATAGCAAATGCAACATTTTGAGGTGTTAAAGTAACATGAGGTTGGTTTTCTTCAGGCATATACCAGGCGTCAAAAGGAGTGGTGTTGGTTGTGCCTCGAGAGGTCATAATGTTGGAAGGGGTGTGAAACCAATCTATTTCGTTATTAGTTATTTCAAAAGCCATAGAACTAACACTAGGTATAAAATTAAAATAATTAGTGGTTAGAGCATTTAAAAAATCACCTACAAGTCCTTCTGTGTCTAGATCTTCGGTAAGGTTGGAAATGTCAAACAATCCACCGGAAGCAGCGTCTACGCCATTAGAGTAGTTAGTTGCCGAAGCGGTCGCGTTATTAATACGGTCGTTAGCTAAGGGAAACCACCAGGCAAAATCTAAGTGTACTTTACTACTATAAACTTGATTGTTGGTGTAAGGGGTGAAACGTGTTTCAACTTTTAAATCAGCGCCGGTCATAACATCTATATTAGCATTTAAAATGCGGACTTCAGGTAATAAATCGGTGTTGTTAGTACTAGGATACCTGGCATTAATTCCGGAGCCGTTACTAATTGTTACATTTCTAGTTTGTTCTGGAAAACCTGATGTTGTTAAAGCTGTCATGCTATTCATTAAAATAGTTTTAAAAGGATGTGCTCGTGGCAAGTCCAAACTACCATTAAATGTCACACCGTCTGAATTTGTTATATGAGGCTCAAATTGGTCGACTAACATTTGTCTAGCAGCTGATGAGGTTAACATGCCGTCAATAATAGGTTGTAGCTCTTCTACATTTTGATTCCCTATAATGCTGAAGTCATCAAGTCCATAAGCTAAAAAGTTAAATTGATGTTGAAAGCCAATAGGGACATTGGCGCCGTGATGTGGTGAATCAAAAGATATCCATAAACGGGTATCGTGATTTAAGTTTGCGCTTTCCATGTAATTTAATGCAAACCTTGAGATTAAGCCTCCCATACTTGGCCCGATTATTACATTTTGTGCGTTTCCAACCTTTTGATCATTTATTAAGTTTATCAGATCTACTAAAATCATGGCATTTCGTTCAATAAAATCGACACCGCCATCAATTACGGTATTGTCTGCAGTTCGTGTATATATGGGGAAATTTAATATAACAAGATCAAACCCTTCAGCTCTTACTATATCACCTAGATTAGAAGTGTTTCCGTTTTCTTCATAATTAAGAAGGTCATAAATACCTGTAATATCTCTACTGTCAGATGGGTCAAAACCATCAACTAAGAGTATTGGTTTGTCTAAAATGTTATCGGAACTTAAAAATAATTCGTATTCACCCACACCTGTATAGGAGGTTGTTTCACCGTATTGCGATAAGTCGAAATTGGTTGTAGCATTAAAGGTTTGGATATTTCTGTTGAAAAGCGTTTGTAAGTCGGAGTTGGAATAGGTTATTTCTAGATGAGATGTTCTGGAAATAATGGTGCCATCTATTAAGGTGAAGTTGTAGGTTAGTGTCTTTTTACCAGCTTCTAGATAGGAAACTTGTAGGTCTCTATTTGTATTGACTGAAATAAAACCACGTCCATCATCAAAATTTATACTTATGTCTTTTATAGGGTTTTCAGTGGTGTCATAAATGTGTTCTTCAGAAACTGTAAAGGTTACGGTTAAGCCTTTATGTGTTTTTATTAGGGGAGCGGCTATTATTATGCTTTGTTGATCAAAAATAGTGTTGTTCGTGTTGTTCCTTATAATATAGCCTGCGTTATTGCGAGTAACAGTTTGGTTTTGCAAAGCTTCTGTTTTAATTATGTCAAAATTACTGTGTAAAACGGCAATAGGTATTTTATGTGTGAAGTAACTGGTTTTACTTGCAGACTTTAGTGTTGATAGTGGTTTTAGTCTGTTCCTGAAATCGTTCTGTTGAACAGCTTTGTAAGCTTGGTAGAAGTTATATAGCGTAATAGATTTCTGGTTGTATTCTGTTATGTCTATTACAGGCGATTGTGGTATTAATATATCAGTTTTCATCCCAGAAGTATCAAACTGACTAAAAGCTTTTTTGTCTTGAGAAAATCCAGTAATTGAAAAGAGTATTAAAAAAAGAACGTAATGTGTTTTCATGGTTGTCATCTTTTTTGCATTTATTAAATATAAACGATGTAAGTGATAACGTGAAAAACCTTAGGTAAACGGTGTAAAAAAACCCTTAACTTGTTAGTGTTAAGGGTTTTTGGTGTTTTATGTTAGTGATTATTATCCTAAAAATGGATATCTATAATCTACTGGAGTAACAAATGTTTCTTTAATTAAACGAGGAGAAACCCAGCGTAATAAGTTTTGAGCAGAACCTGCTTTATCATTTGTTCCAGATGCTCTTGCACCACCAAATGGTTGTTGACCTACTACGGCACCTGTTGGTTTGTCATTAATATAGAAGTTACCAGCACTATTTTGAAGTGCTTTAGTTGCTTCTTCTACTGCATAACGACAAGTAGATAAAATAGCACCTGTTAATGCGTATTCACTAGTCTCGTCTACAAGTTTTAAAGTTTCAGAGAATTCATTTTCGTCATATACATATATTGTAATAACAGGGCCGAATAATTCCGTACACATTGTTGTGTATTTCGGATCGGTAGTTACAATAACAGTTGGTTCAATAAAGTATCCTTTAGATTTGTCGTAGTTTCCGCCTACAATAACTTCGGCGTTACTATCTGATTTAGCAGCATCAATATATTTTGCTAATTTATCAAAAGATCCTTCGTTAATTACGGCTGTGATGAAGTTACTCATATCTTCAGGAGATCCCATTTTGAATGACTTAACGTCTTCAATTACGTAATTTTTAACCTCTTCCCAGATGTTGTTTGGGATATATGCTCTAGATGCCGCACTACATTTCTGACCTTGGAATTCAAATGCACCTCTTGAAATAGCTGTAGCTACTTGTTTTGCATTAGCAGATTTATGAGCAACAATAAAGTCTTTACCACCAGTTTCACCAACTATTCTTGGGTAAGTTTTGTAGTTTTCAATGTTGTTACCTATTTGTTTCCATAAATGTTGGAATACTGGAGTTGAACCTGTGTAATGTAATCCTGAAAAATGTGGATTAGCTAAAATAGTGTCAGTAATCATAGCAGGATCACCAAATACAACGTTAATAACGCCATCTGGAACACCAGCTTCTTTAAAGATATCCATGATAACTTTAGCTGAATACACTTGGTTATTACTTGGTTTCCAAACAACCACGTTACCCATTAATGCCATACATGACGGTAAGTTACCCGCAATAGCTGTAAAGTTGAAAGGTGTAACAGCATAAGTAAAGCCTTCTAATGGACGGTATTCTACACGGTTCCAAGCATCACTTGTACTTTTTGGTTGGTCTTTGTAAATCTCAGACATGAACTGTACGTTAAAACGTAAAAAGTCTATTAGCTCACAAGCTGAATCAATTTCCGCTTGATAGATATTTTTAGATTGTGCCAACATGGTTGCTGCATTAATTTTAGCGCGGTAAGGACCAGCAATTAATTCGGCAGCTTTTAAAAATATTCCTGCACGTTGTTCCCATGGCATTTGCGACCATTCTTTACGAGCTTCTAAAGCTGTACTAATAGCTTCTTCTACATGTTTCTTTTCAGCTAAGTGGAAGGTTCCTAAAGTATGTTGGTGATCATGAGGAGGTGTCATTGTTCTGGTGTTTCCAGTTTTAACCTCTTTACCGTTAATGTACATTGCTACATCAACCTGACTATTGTACATGTTTTTGTAGGCTTTTAATACCGCCTCGCGTTCTGGCGTTCCTGGAGCATAAGATTTTACAGGCTCGTTTACTGCTGGTGGTACGTTAAAGAATCCATTTCCCATGAGTATATGTGTTTTAAATGTTTAAATAATTTTAAAAGTGCAAATGTACGATTTTTTCAACTACTTTTTTGAGTGAAAGCGTCTTAAATGCGCGTTAAAAGTTGATCGTGATTTTGCTATTATCCGCAGAGTTGAATAGTTGCTTTTGCAGTGTTTAGTAGTAACGCTATGCTATTTTTATCTGTGTTTTTCTTACAGTATTGGTTGTATAGTAGGAAAGTAGTGGCTGTAATTTTTTTCGGGAAGCTGTTGCGTGTAAATTTAGTTTAATACAAAACTAGCGCATAATCGAAATGTTGGAATTGCAACATTAAAAGCGGTGTTTGTATTTAAATTATGCATTCGGTAATAGCCTAACATAGCTCCAAAAGGTGCAGATAATAAGCATCCTGAAGTGTAGGTGTGAGAAGCGCCTGGTTCGATGGTTGGTTTTATACCAACCACACCTTCGCCAGTAATAATTTTCTCATAATCTAAGGCGTCAATAATAGTCCATGAGCGTGCCTGTAATTGCACGGTGTCTTTACTTTGGTTTTCTATGGTTACACGGTAACCATAAGCATATTGAATTTTATGATTTTTATAAAAAGTGCCTTCAAAATGCGTTTTAACCGAAATTTTTATGCCTTTAGTTACTTGTTGAACCATAATATAAGGTGTTCAGTAGATTAGCTACTTGCTAATGTAGTGAAATTTAAGATTGATAAAAAAATAATTGCGACGCTTTTAGTTGGTTATGTTTACAGAGTTTCCTTCGCCTACACCAACAATACGGTCGTATCGGCCGCCTAAATCTCTATAGTAAACAATTACTTTATAGTTGTTTTCTGTTTGCCAATAGCTTCCACTAATAGTGTTTTCGTCTAAAGCGCCAGAATTGTTGTCTACAATAACGTACTTATAGTTGTAAAAACCTTGCTTTAAAATAATAGGGACTTCATAAATGTTTTTGCTAGCGTTGAAGGTCATTTTTGTAGACGCGTCTATAGCGTAATTATTAAAATTTCCATACACGTGAACAGATTTATTTGCCGGTAGTTGTTTTAATAGTAAAGAGAAATGCATCCATGCATAATCGGCTTCTATATCTGGTTTTTCAGCATCTATGGCTGTAATTAAGAAATTACCGTTAATGTCCGGATTGTAGGTGTACGGTTGGTTTGCTCTTGGAACATTTGTAAACAAATAATTGCTATAAAGTTCGTGAAGTTCTATATACTGAATGGCAGCATTGGCACCTCGGATATCTTTGTTTTCAAAATAAAAATATTCGTTGCCACCTTCAAATAAGGTTTCGTTTGTGTATTTGTAGATTAATTCATTTCCTATAGTGTATTGTGGTGGTACATTGCTAATGGCAGTGTTTAAATTGTTGTTTTGAACAATAAGTGTTTTTACTGTTTGTGACGGGTTGTTGAACAGGATGTTTCCTGAATTTATTTTTATATCAACACTTTGCATGCTTTCTACTTGTTTGACATCACGGGCACGTTTAATTTCTACGCCAACATTAGCAAGGTTTTCTTGGATCATGAATTTTCTAGAAAACACCAATTCATCATAATTGTCATATACTTTTATCATGTAGTTTCCTGAAACTTTTAAACCACGTGTTTGCGAATTAGGCAACGTTAATGTGTAGTGCGAGTAAATCTGATAGGTATTAAAAGAGTTTTCATAATCCCGAATACGTTGGTTGTCAATACCGCTTAAAAATTCAGTTTTTATGAGTTGTGAAGGGGTCCAATCATAATTATAATGTTCAATTTTATAATAAAAATCATCTTCGTCACCATTTAAAGCATCGAATTCCAAAACCAATTGACTTCCTAGCTGCATAATAGGGAGTTGGCTTTCGGCAGTTTGACTCTGAAAAGTTATCGATTTTATGTAGCCTGGAGGGTTTACTTCTTGTTCAATTTGAGCTGAAGCGGTTAGTGAAAATAAAAGAATGGCTAGTGGTAAAAAAGACCTTAAAAACATATGTGTAACTTTTAGCAATAAATATAAACAAAATTTATGCCTTACGTGTTGGTGTATCGTAATTGTTAACGTGTTTTATGCTAAAGTTAGTTGGCTGAAATACTTATTTTCTCGTTTACAGGTGTTTAAAAAAATAAATAAAGCTTTTTGTCGAGTTTAATTTGCTGCATGACTAATATATTTATTTATCTCCTCTCTAGTTCGGAAATTTGTAAGGACGTATTAAATTTATAATTAACCCCCAATTGGTTTGTAGCACTTTTAAAAGTACTCAAACCTATAATTACAAATAGTACTTATGAAAATAAAAATTACACAACAATTCTTATTATTAGGAATTTTCTTGGTTTCAACTTTGGGCTTTACTCAAGCTTTGCCGGTAGGTGCGCCAACATATTATATTGTACAAGATGTTTTTCCTACTAAAGTTACAACAGGAACAGACATTACAATTGTAGGAGGTGAAAACTTTACAACTTCAACGGTAGTATCGATTGCTAATATAGCTACAGGAACTGAGAAGCCAAGCAATGGCGGTAATCAATTGAATTTTAAAGTGACTGAAACAGGAGGGGGTCATAACGATAAAACTCTTAAAATAAACGGATTACCTGTTTATAGGAATTCGCTTCATACTGATAGCTTGGTTAAAATTAGTTATATAAAACCTAGTACTAGAACTTATGCTGAATTTCGTAATTATACGGTGACTGAAATTTTTACTGATTGGGATTATAATAATAATGGGTATTATAGGTCTGACTGGTATATAGAAGGTACTGAGAGTACATGGCCAGATGATAGTCATGATTTATTAGCTTTTACTATTGTTATTGGTGCATCTTACTCATCATCTGGTACATCTTATACCTATTCAACTGGTGTTAATGATTCATTACTTACAGCTAAGGGGATTAGTTTTATACCTCAAGAGTATAAAGCGTATTCTACAAATGGTATAACAGGAACGCCTCATAGTTCTAACTTTTTAGCTACTGCAGATTTGATAGACGGGGAAGAAAATTTACGTGACTTGAATGATTTAGTGCGTGGAACTGTGTATGATGTGATTATAGATGGTAAAAATGGTCAAGGATTAGATTTGGGGACTGGTATTACTAACTTTAATAAAGAAGCAAGTATTCGGTTTTTTAGTGGAAATGGATCTGTTGGTGCTGTTGATGATGATGTGCCAGATTTATTGTTAACACAAATTGCAGATCCTGGAGATCCGGATGTTTATTATTATGCTGATATTAAGGGAAATGTAGTTGGACAGCCTCTGAAATTAGAGATATCTCGTACTTCACCTAAGTTGTATAATTGGTACGTGGATTTATATCGAATGGATCTTAGTGTGCCTTATGATTTATCGCTGCCTGTTGTTGAATCTTTCGGTAATAATGACGCTAGGCCTTATAGAATGATAGCTTTTGAATTAAGTGATTTTGGTATTACCACAGATAATATAGATGAAATTGGTAATATTAATATGCTTGCTGGTGGGGCGGCGGATATTGCTTTTATGGCATATAATAAAGCGGCTTTTGATATTAAGTCGCCTGTAGTTGATCGTTTACCTGTGTCTAGAAATATTTGTAAAATTCCAAGTAGTACAGGTGTAACCTTTAATCTTGAGGCTTCAGTTGAGGGGCCAACTGGCGATGTAAGAGAAACCCTAAGGTATCAATGGTATCGAAATTTTGATAAAATAGATGGGGCAACTTCAGATTCGTACAGTTTACCTAGTGTTACCTCGGATGACCTACTTACTTATAAAGTGAGGGTTTCTAATGATTTTGGAGCAATTGATTTGCCTGTGACTTTATCCGAAGGTGGAACGCCAACTTATTGGGATGGGTCAACTTGGAATCAGCCAGCTGCGTTAACCGATGCAGGTGTTGTAGTAAATGATTCTGATAGAAACTTAATATTTAGTGAAGATTATAATGTGAGTACAGATTTGGAAGGTTGTGATTGTCGTGTCTTGGCAGGGAAATCAGTTGTTATTCCAGAAGGTAAGAGCATGAAGCTGTATGGAGCTATTACTGTTGATCCTGAAATATTAGAGGAAACAGAGGAAATTGATGGTGAAACAGTTGTTGTTAATCCTTACATTCCTGCAGGAACATTCACATTAGAGAATAATGCCAGTTTAATTCAGACGAAATTAGTTGCTTCTAATGAAAATAGTGGTGAGATAAAAGTTAAAAGGACTGCTACAGAACTTAGAGCTAACGATTACCTTTATTGGTCGTCTCCTGTAGATAATTTCAATTTATCGGAGATACCTGGGTCGAATGGTTACCGTTGGGATGTGAATTATAGTAATCCTAATGGTACAGAAGGTAATTGGGTTGCGCATTCAGGTGTTATGACTCCTGGAAGTGGTTATATTAAGAGAGTGCCTTCGGCAGCCGATTTAACTGTTGGTTTTGAAGGTGTTCCAACTAATGGAGAAATAACTATTCCTGCTTATAAATCAACTTTAACTGATGATCTGACAGGTGGGGGAGATTGGAATTTAATTGGAAATCCGTATCCATCTTCATTACGAGCTATCACGTTTTTAGAAGCTAATCGAGATTTAGGAGGTGCAGTTTACTTATGGAATCAAAAAGTAGCGGCTTCTAACACGACAGATAATCCGTTTTATGACAATTATGCTGTTAATTACGGAGATCAATATGTTACATATAATGGAACGGGGTCTACTCCAGATACAGATTACGCAGGAAATATAGCTTCAGGACAAGGGTTCTTTATACAAGTACAGTCAGCTGCTTCTTCACCTACGACGGTGACATTTAGCAATGATATGCGATATGATGCTAGCGAAGAAGCTTATGATAATTCTCAGTTTTATAGACCTGATGAAACGAATACGGTTGTTGGAGAGGTTCAAAAAGAATTAATCTGGTTGAGTTTAGTGAATGAAGCAAATTCATCAGCAGTAGCTTTAGTAGGTTATGTTGAAGGTGCGACGAATGATAACGATCGTATGTATGATGCTGTTGCTAACGGTGAAGGAATGCGTATGTATTCTGTGTTAGGGGCCTCTAAAATGGTTATCCAAGGACGTTCATTACCTTTTAACGAAACCGATACGGTGCCATTAGGTGTTGATATTCCAGAAAATGGTATTTATAGAATAGGGCTTCAGGATGTTAGTGGTGAGCAGTTTACGAATAATGAACAAGCTATCTACCTTGAAGATACGTATACAAATACAATCCATGATTTAAGAGAGTCGCCTTATAGTTTTACGGGAGTAGAAGGAAGTGTGCTTGATAGATTTGTATTGCGTTATACAACATCTTCTCTTTCAGTAGAAACTTATGAGTCGAACGATACGTTTGTTTATGTGAAAGATCAGCAGTTCTACTTGAAAGCTACAGAAAATATTAAATCAATAGAGTTATATGATATTACAGGGAAGCAGTTGCCTGCCTATGACGTAAGTAGTAATTCTAACACTTATACAGGAGCTTTTCAATACCCAAGAGGCGTATATGTTGTAATTATTAAATTTACGGATAACTCAGTTGTAAGTAAAAAGATAATAAACTAACAGTTTTTTGTAAGAATTACAACAAGTTTTACATTTATAAAAGCCACCTATAAATCCCGATTTATAGGTGGCTTTTTGCTTTAATAAAGTCTTTTGAATTCTAACAACTAAGAGTTGTTGTGACTTTTTATAGAGCGATAAAGCTATTCGTTGTTTTGCAATAAATACAGGACGAATATACTTACATATGCATTTCAACTTTGTTTATCTGCTGAACGACCAAAATTTTTTATTTAGAAAGAAAATGTTCAGAATTTTACTGTTCTAAACTAATCGATCAAGATTGGTGGAAATTAAACCATAACCTATGAGAACAAAAATTACAATTAAATCACTTTTATTAAACAAATCACTTAAACCACTTCTGGTTTTAGCTTTAGTATTTGTGACTGGGGACTTTTTTGCCCAAGTTACAACAGATGTGTTTCCATCAAGAATTACAAATGGCTCCACGGTTTCCATTGTAGGAACCGATTTTACTGAAAGCACTTCTATTAGTATTAGTGGTATTTCTGTTTCAAATAGAGTATTTGTAAGTCCTACAGAAATGACATTTAAGATTTCTCATTCAGGAGGGGCAGATGTTGTTGGCAATTTAACAGTTGGCGGGGTTGCTACCGGATTAACAGTTGAGTATGTTGCGCCTACACCAAAGGTGTTAGAAAACGGGCCGACAAGTAACGTGACTAAAGTTACAGAGATTTTTACTACTTATAATGGGTTTTGGAGATCTTCACAGTGGAAAGCAGATCCAAGTAATTTAAGCTTATGGCCAAACACAGGTCACGATCTTTTGGCGTTTACCTATGATGGTGTTACATATTCTACAGGTGTTGATGATGCGGTTTTAACGGCTAATGGCGTATCGTTTGATTCGCAATTATTTTATGCTTATACAACGAATGGTGTTGATGGGACAACTCAGTCAAACAATTATTTAGCTATGGCTGATTTAATTGATGGCGAAGTAAATGAAGGGGTTGCTGTTACATCTCCTAATGTTGCAAGTATGACTATTTATGATGCTATTATTGATGGTGTTAATGGATTGAATATAGGTACTGGTGTGACTAATTTTAATCAGACTTCTGATGTTAGTTTTTATAGTGCAGGAGGTCAAGTAGGATCTGTTGATGATAATATGCCAGATTTCTTAATCTCTCAGATAGCAAGTGGTGGAAGTACCGATTTATATTATTATGCTGATTTTGTAGGTAATGTAGTAGGACGACCAATTAAAATTACTATTGCAGAACAATCTGATGATGCTGGTGATGCATTATTAGCTAGATGGCGCTTGGATTTATATCGTTTTGATAATGGTATTAACTATGGTTTAGCTACGCCTACAGAAAGAGCTTTTTCATCTAATGAAACACGTCCACTACGTATGGTTGCGTTTCGAATGGATGAGTTTGAAATAACATCAAGTAATGTTACAGAAATAAACAATATTAACATGGTTGCTGGAGGAACAGCTGACCTTGCCTTTTTAGCTTACAATAGAGGTTCTTTTGATATTAAAACACCAGTATTCGATCAGTTTCCTGTTTCAAGATTTGTATGTAAAGTACCAGGTACATCAGATATTACGTTTACAGCAACAGGTGTTGTGTCTGGAGGAGCTACAGGAAATCCGTTAGAAACATTGTCTTACCAATGGTATAAATATAATACAATGATTCCTGGTGAAACAAACAGTACTTACACAATTAGTGGCGGCGTGGAAGAAGATGATCTAGCTGCTTATAAAGTTAGAATTACTAATGGTTTTGGAGCGGTCGTAGCTTCGGCAAATCTTGTTCAAGGTGGTACACCAACTTTTTGGGATGGATCTACTTGGCAATTACCTCCAAGTTATATAGCTGCAGGAATTACAGTTGATGATGAAGATAGAAACTTAGTATTCTCACAAAACTATAACCAGTCTGGAGTTCTAGAGGGTTGTGATTGTTTGGTGCCTTCAGGTAGTAATGTAACAATCCCTTCAGGATCTACGCTTAAATTATTTAAGAATGTTGTTGTTGAATCGGGGGCTTCATTAACTTTAGAAGATGGTGCTAGTTTGATTCAAACTGAAGCAGTAACCTTAAACGCTAATGTTGGATCTATAATAGTAGAACGTGAAGCAACAGGGTTGAATTCAAACGATTTTGTAGTGTGGTCTTCACCAGTTAATGGTTTTGATGTTTCAGGTATTACAGTTCCGTATGTGACTTCTGTTTTTCAATATGATATAAATAGTATAAATACGAATGGTACAGCCGGAAATTATGTAGCTGCATCAGGAGATATGAATATGGGAGAAGGATATAGCGTTGGAGTTCCCGATGAATTTGTTGCAACAGGATTTACAGCAGCGTTTCAAGGAACACCAAGAAATGGTGCTATTGATGTTGAGGTGTACAAGTCACCTACAACGGCGCAGCCTGAGTTAGAAAATAGAAATTGGAATTTGATAGGTAATCCTTATCCTTCAGCTATTAATGTTGATGAGTTTTTAGCTAATAACTTAGATTTAGAAGGTAATGTTAGACTTTGGTCTCAAGGTATTCCTAATACTAATATAGCATCAACACCGTTCTATGCAGGTGTAGAGTATAACTATGGCGATCAGTATGTAACATATAACCGTACAGGATCAACACCAGATGTTTTTGATGGAAATATAGCTTCAGGACAAGGTTTCTTTGTTCAAGTAAGTGAATCTTCTCCAGCAACTTCTATTGTGAGTTTTGAGAATAGTTTAAGATTTGACGATGCTGAAAATGCTTATGATAACTCTAACTTCTTAAGTACATCAGATGCTTCAACAGTAAATAATGGAGATAAAAATTTAGTTTGGTTAAGTTTAGTAGATGCGTCTAATACTTCTTCTGTAGCTTTAATAGGTTACGTTGCAGGTGCTACAAATGGTGTAGATCGTTTGTATGATGCGATGTCTGATGGAAACGAAATGAGTATTTATTCAACGGTTTCAAATACTAAGATGGCTATTCAAGGTCGTTCGTTGCCATTTGATGAAACGGATTTAGTTCCATTAGGAATTGATATTCCTGCAGATGGTGCGTATACAATAGGTATCGATCATTTAAATGGAGATGTGTTTGTGAACCAAGGTACAGGAATCTATTTAGAAGATACAGTTATGGGTGTTGTGCACGATTTAAGAGTGCAACCATATAGTTTTACAGGAACTTCAGGAACGAGTTTAGATCGTTTTATTTTAAGATATACGGCGCCATTATCGGTTGATACTTTTCAGCAGAATGATACGTTTGTTTTTGTAAATAATAATGAATTACAAGTTAAATCTTCTACGGGTATTAAGTCTGTTAGTGTTTATGACATCACTGGTAAGCAAGTAGTTGCTTATTCTGTTAGTGGTAATAACACGCGTTTTACTGCGCCATTTAATTTCTATAAAGGTGTTTATCTTTCAAAAATAGAATTAACTAATGGGTTAGTAGTAACTAAGAAGTTGATTAACTAATAAAGAGAGTATTTAGAGTTAAATTGTTATTAACTCCATCTAAAAGCTGCATCAAAAACATTTTTTGATGCAGCTTTTTTGTTTTGGTTCGTAAATTGAAAAGATCGTTCATGAAAAAGTAATAGTATTTATTGCTAAAATATTCTTTTATTTAGAATAAATATAAATAGCAAAGTTCAGCGAAGTCTATTATTAAATGATGTTTAATTTCGTAAATTTGCAGCGATTTTTATGTTAAAATAGAAATCGGAATCGTATTTTTTACTACTAACAAAATAGATTTATAAACATGTCAAACGACATTACCATTAAAAAAGGTCTAGACATCAAGCTGAAAGGCGCTGCTGAAAAAGTGACTGAAAATGCTATTATTAGCAATTTTTGCACGATTAGACCAGAAGACTTCCACGGTGTTACACCAAAATTAATAGCTAAAGTTGGAACTAAAGTAAAAGCTGGAGAGCCTATTTTTTATGATAAGGCCCAAGAAGCTGTTATGTTTGTTTCTCCGGTTTCAGGAGAAATTGTAGAAATTCCTCGTGGCGAAAAACGCCGTATTTTAGCATTAAAAATACAAGCCGATAAGGAGCAAGTCTTCCAAGATTACGGAAAGTTTAATATAGAATCTGCATCTGCTGAGTCTATTAAAGCGCATTTATTAGCGTCTGGTTGTTGGCCTTTTATTAAGCAACGTCCTTATGATGTTATTGCAAATCCTGAAAGATCGCCAAAAGCGATTTTTGTTTCAGGTTATGCTTCAGCGCCTTTAGCAGCCGATTATGACTACGTTCTTCAAGGAAAAGAAGCGGAGTTACAAGCGGCAGTAAATGCATTATCTAAGTTAACAGAAGGAGCCGTACATGTATCGGTAGCTAAGAATGGCGCTTCGCCAATGGCTAACCTAAATGGTGTGACGCTACATAAGGTGTCAGGACCGCATCCATCTGGAAACGTAGGAACGCAGATTAATAAAATTGACCCTGTAAATAAAGGAGAAACTGTTTGGACTATTAATCCTCAGGATTTAGTTATTATCGGAGAACTTTTACTAACAGGTAAGTTTAATGCAGAGCGTATTGTAGCTTTAGTTGGATCATCAGTTAAGAAACCACGTTATTTTAAAACTAAAATAGGTAGCGAAGTAGCAACTATGGTTTATGATAACGGTGTTGATAAAGATGGTAATGATCGTATCATTTCAGGTAATGTGTTAACAGGAAAACAAGTTAAGCCAGACGGTAGCTTAGATTATTATAATAACACTATTTCAGTTATTCCTGAAGGTGATGATTATGAGTTTTTTGGTTGGAACAAACCTGTATTTAATAAAGTGTCTACATCTAGGGCTTTGACCTTCTCATGGTTATCTCCTAATAAGAAATATGACTTAAATACGAATACCAATGGAGAGCACAGAAACTTTGTGTTAACTGGTAACTATGAGGAAGTATTTCCTTTAGATATTTATCCACTTCAAATTCTTAAATCATGTATGTATGCAGATTTAGATGAAATGGAAGCTTTAGGTATGTATGAGGTAGCACCAGAAGATTTTGCCTTAACAGAATTTATTTGTGTGTCTAAACAACCACATCAGGCAATTATTCGAGAAGGGTTAGACATCATGATTAAAGAAATTGGATAATTCATTTTTACAATGAAAAATAAATAAAGAAATGAGTTTAAAAAGTAATTTACATAACTTAAAAGAAAAGTATAAAGGAACCAAAATGGCTCCAGCGTTTAACGCGCTTCATACTTTTTTATACTTGCCAAATGAAACGACCCACAATGGGACGCACATTAAAGTGGCAGATGATTTAAAACGTACAATGAACACGGTAATCATGGCTATGGTTCCTTGTTTAGTATTTGGTATGTTTAATGCTGGTTACCAACATCACGTAGCATTTGGAACACCAGTAGATTTTTTATCATGGGACGCATTCTATATTGGTTTAATTAAAATTTTACCTCTAGTAGTTGTTTCTTATGGTGTAGGTTTAGCAATTGAGTTTTTATTTGCCGTAATTAAAGGACATGAGGTAGAAGAAGGTTACTTAGTAACTGGTATGTTAGTGCCTTTAATTGTTCCTGTTGATACACCGCTTTGGATGTTGGCTGTAGCAGTTGCATTTGGTGTGGTTATCGGTAAAGAAGTTTTTGGAGGAACGGGAATGAATATCTTAAACCCTGCATTAACTATTCGTGCCTTTTTATTCTTCGCTTATCCAACTTGGATGTCTGGAGATAAAGTATGGGTACATGGAGCTGTAGAACGTTCTCAACAAATTGCTGAAGGCGCTAATTTGGATGCTATTTCAGGAGAAACTATTCTTGGTAGCTTAGCACAAGGTAATGATATATCTTATTCTGTAGCCGATATGTTTTTCGGATTTATACCGGGATCTGTTGGTGAAACATCAACCTTATTAATCTTATTAGGTGGTTTATTCTTAATCTTTACAAAAATTGGAAGCTGGAGAATTATGCTTTCTTCTGTATTAGGAGCTTTAGTAATGGGCTTAATCTTTAACGGTGTTGTTAATGCTGGTTGGATTTCAGAAGGTAGTAAATTCTACGGATTAATGAGTACTGAATTCTGGCACCATTTATTAATTGGAGGTTTTGCCTTTGGTACCGTTTTTATGGCTACCGATCCAGTAACTGCATCACAAACTAATAAAGGAAAATGGATTTATGGATTTTTAATAGGTTTTATCTCTATTCTTATCCGTGTATTTAATCCAGCATACCCAGAAGGTGTTATGTTAGCCATTTTATTAATGAATGTGTTTGCACCAACAATTGACCATTATGTGGTACAAGGAAATGTGAAACAACGTATGAAACGTTTAAAAGTAAAAACAGCTTAATTATGAGTAATAGAACAGATTCTAACGTTTATACTATAATATTTGCCATTGCTATGGTTGTTGTTGTAGGGTCTTTATTGGCATTCGCAGCATCATCTTTAGAACCAAATATTTCAGAAAATAAGCGTCTTGAAAAGCAACAAAATATCCTTTATGCTTTGGGTATTAATGATAATGATGAGAGTAATGCCGTGTTTATTTCAACCGATGAGGCACCAGAAGCTTTTAAAACTAATATTGCAGAACAGTTAGTTTTAACTGTTGATGCTTCAGGAACAATTATTAAAGAACAAACACGTGATGCGTATTTTGCAGAAACTAAGCAAGAGCCGTATTTAATTGATATTAAAAAAGAGAAATCTAACGCTAAAAAAGGCGAGCCTAGAAAATTACCATTATTTGTTGGTGAAAAAGATGGGCAAGCATTATATGTTATTCCTATTTATGGAAAAGGTCTTTGGGATGCTATTTGGGGTTACGTTTCTGTAAATAAAGATATGGTAGTTCAAGGTGCTTACTTTGACCACAAAGGTGAAACACCTGGTTTAGGAGCAAACATTAAACAACGTTACTTTATGGATGATTTTTATGGAGAGCACTTATTAGATGATTCAGGATACTTTAAAGGTATTACAGTTTCTAAAAGTAATGCAGATCCTAAAAATGTTGATAAAACAGATAACGAAGTGGATGCCATTGCAGGAGCTACAATTACAGGAGATGGTGTAACAGCCATGATAAAAAGCGATTTAAAGCTTTACGTGCCTTATTTTAAAAATTTAAAAAACAACTAATTTATGGGACTTTTATCAAAAAAAGACGCCAAATTAATAACCGATCCTTTAGCAGATAATAACCCTATTACAATACAAGTATTAGGTATATGTTCAGCTTTAGCCATTACAGCAGAATTGGAAGCGTCTATAGTAATGTCTATTTCGGTACTTTTCGTATTAGGTGTAGGTAACGTTGTTATCTCATTAATGCGTAATATTATTCCAAGTAAAATTAGAATTATTGTACAGCTTATTGTTGTAGCTGCCTTAGTAATTATAGTAGATTTAGTACTGAAAGCTTTTGCTTATGAATTAAGTAAAACACTTTCCGTATTTGTCGGCTTAATTATTACAAACTGTATCATTATGGGACGTTTTGAAGCCTTTGCTTTAGGTAACGGTCCATGGCGTTCATTTTTAGATGGTATTGGTAATGCTGCAGGATATGGTGTTATCTTAATTCTAGTAGGCTTTTTTAGAGAGCTTTTAGGTTCTGGTACATTATTAGGAATTCCTGTTTTAGGAGATCCTATTGAGAAAACTGGATTGTATGCAATAGGATATGAAAATAACGGTTTTATGTTATTATCTCCTATGGCATTAATAGTAGTTGGTATCATTATCTGGGTTCAACGTAGTAGAAATAAAGCATTAATCGAAGACTAAAAAATAGTTGCTTGTTATGCCAAAACGGCTTTTAGCAGATTTGATTATAACAACAACTTAACACGAATAATATGGAACATTTAGAATTATTTTTAAAATCGATATTTATAGATAACATGGTATTTGCTACATTCCTTGGGATGTGCTCATATTTAGCGGTATCTAAAAAAGTAACAACAGCAGTTGGTCTTGGAGCAGCTGTTATATTTGTACTAGCTATTACAGTACCTTTAAACTGGTTACTAGACCAGTATTTATTACAACCTGGAGCTTTAGCTTGGTTAGGTGCAGAATATGCGGAATACGACTTAAGTTTCCTTTCTTTTATCATGTTTATTGCAACAATTGCAACCATGGTACAATTAGTAGAAATTATAGTTGAGAAATTTTCTCCTTCATTATACAACTCGTTAGGTATTTTCTTACCTCTTATTGCTGTAAACTGTGCCATTTTAGGTGGTTCATTATTTATGCAATCTCGAGAAATTGCAACGCTAGGTTTAGCCGCAACTTATGGTGTAGGTTCAGGAATTGGATGGTTTTTAGCAATTTTAGCAATTGCAGCTATTCGTGAAAAAATCCGTTATTCTAATGTGCCACCTGCATTACGTGGACTAGGGATTACATTTATTATTACTGGTTTAATGGCTATTGGCTTTATGAGCTTTGGTGGTATGTTAACTGGTGGTGATGACGAGGTTAAAAAAGAAGATACAAATTCAGCTCAAGTAAAATCGTTAAACGATACAGAAAAGGAGTTAGCTAACAATACAAAAGTAATCGAGTAATATGATATTAGCAGCAAGCACATTAGGAACAATCATAACAACGGTTTTAGCTTTTTTGCTAGTTACCATGTTATTAGTAGCATTATTATTATTTGTAAAACAAAAATTATCACCTTCAGGACCTGTTAAGATTAAAATTAATGGGGAAAAGGAAATTGAAGTATCTTCAGGAGGTACTTTACTTTCAACTCTAGGTAGTAACAAAATATTTTTACCATCAGCTTGTGGTGGTGGTGGAACTTGTATCCAGTGTGAATGTCACGTTCTTTCTGGTGGAGGTGAAGCATTACCAACAGAAACTCCTCATTTTAGTAGAAAAGAATTAAAAGACGGAGCGCGTTTATCTTGTCAAGTTAAAGTGAAGCAGGATATGGAGATTACCATTCCTGAAGAAGTTTTTGGTATCAAGAAATGGGAAGCAACAGTTGTACGTAATTATAACGTAGCATCATTTATTAAGGAATTTGTAGTTGAAATCCCTGAAGATATGGGCTATAAAGCAGGTGGTTATATTCAAATTGAAATTCCACCTTGTACCATCAATTATAAAGAGATGGACATTACAGCACACCCTGAAGAGCATGAAAGACCAGATAAGTTTCAAGCAGAATGGGATAAATTTGGTTTATGGCCACTTGTAATGAAAAATGATGAAACGGTAGAGCGCGCATACTCCATGGCCTCTTACCCTGCAGAAGGACGTGAAATTATGTTAAACGTGCGTATTGCAACGCCACCATGGGATCGTGCTAAAAACGGTTGGATGGATGTTAATCCAGGTGTAGCATCGTCATATATATTTAACCAAAAACCAGGCGATAAAGTAACTATTTCTGGACCTTACGGTGAATTCTTTATTAACGAGTCTGAAGCCGAAATGTTATATGTTGGAGGTGGAGCAGGTATGGCACCAATGCGTTCACACTTATACCACTTATTTAAAACATTAAAAACTGGTCGTAAAGTGACTTATTGGTATGGTGGTCGTTCTAAACGTGAATTATTCTACCTAGAACATTTCCGTGAATTAGAAAGAGATTTCCCGAACTTTAAGTTCTACTTAGCTTTATCTGAACCTTTAGAAGAAGATAACTGGAAAGTTAAAGAGAATATTGATGCGCCAGGTGATGGTTTCGTAGGATTCATTCACAATTGTGTGATTGAAAATTACTTAAACCACCATGAAACACCAGAAGATATTGAATTATATTTCTGTGGACCGCCATTAATGAACAACGCTGTTCAGAAAATGGGTGAAGATTTCGGTATCCCAGATGAGAATATCCGATTTGATGACTTTGGAGGTTAAGAAACTCTAAATACATCTAAAATAAAAAGGCCAATACTTTAAATAGTATTGGCTTTTTTATTTTTACTAAATCCTAAATAGATCTTAAATGGGATTAATCCTCTGTAGACTCTTCTAAAATTTCTTTTAATGTGTCTAAGGATATAGGCTTTATAATGTAATTAGAGACATTGTCATAGCGTTTAACACGATTCATATCCATAGGGTCTATAGAAGAGCTTACAATGTAAATAGTAACTTCTTTGTGTGACTCAATTTTTATAAATTCATCTAAAAACTGCCATCCATCCATAATGGGCATATTAATATCTAAAAGAATAATATCTGGAAGGTTTTCACCAGCTAGCATAATTGGTTTTAAGCTATTAATAGCTTCTTCACCATTTTTAAATATCATAAAAGAATTACAGAAATTCGACAATTCCATCATACGTTTCGCTCCAAATATAAATATTGGATCATCATCAATAATGCAGGTTACATCAATTTTTTTCATGTTTTTTAAAGTATATATAGAAGGTTGTTCCTTCATTAACAGTGCTTTTAACTTCTATTTTTCCACCAATTGCTTCTATTTGATTTTTGGTGATGAATAATCCTAATCCGCGTGAATCCTTATGTTTGTGAAAGGTCTTATACATACCAAACATTTTTTCACCGTGTTTTTTTAAATCTATGCCTTGACCATAATCTTTAATCTTCAGTATAATAAAGTCGTTTACAACTTCTGTGTCGACTTCAATTTTAGCGGGTTCATTTTGCTTTTTATATTTAATAGCATTTGTAAGAAAGTTTAAAATAATACTGTCTAAATATGCCGGGAGACCAACAATGTAATGATCTGGGTCAATATTTATACGTGTTGTTGTTTTAGACTCTATTACTAATGCTGAGATACTTGATAGTGCGCCTTCAAAACTTTTTAATAAGTTTAGTGGGACAGTATCGAGATCTTTTTGAATATTTATGGCTGCTACTTCATTTAAATTGGAAACGGTTTCACCTAAATGGGTAACAGCTTGTTTTATTAATGGGAAAATGTCGTTATCCGTTGTTTCGGGGAGATCCATTTTCATAATATCTAACAACATATCTAGATTTCCATAATGCGATCTTAAATTATGCGATACAATATGTGCGAAATTTAACAAGCGTTTATTTTGGTCTTCAGTTGTCTCTAAAAGCTCATTAACACGTTTGCTAGTTTCTTTAATATCGGTAACATCATTTATTTGAGCAACTATATGTAGCGGTGTTTTATCATCATCTCTAACAATTGATGAGGATAGCTGTGTCCAGATAACTTCGCCTTGTTTACTTATATAACGTTTTTCAGTTTCAAAATAATCCGTATGACCATTTATCATACTTAGCATCCCTTTATTACCTTTATGAAGGTCATCTGGGTGGGTGATGTCCATAAAAGTTAATTGTGTTAATTCATCATTAGTATAACCTAAAATTTCACACAAACTTTTATTAACATTTATCCAATTACCTTTTAAATCCAGTATGGCCATCCCTATTAATGCTGTATTGAAAGTTCTTCGAAGCTGTAGCTCTTTATAAGCGAGCTCTTTTGAGGCCCTTACGTTTTCATCTATATCTTGAAATAATCCTTGGACTAAGACACATTTGTTATTTTCGATTATAGCTTTTCCTATTGCACGAACCCATCTGTCCTTACCTGTTTTGGTAGTTATTTGTACTTCAGCATCAAAATTTTTATGTTTTTCAATGCATTCGGCAAATAAATTAGAGATATAATCCCTATTATGGCCTTCTTTATAAAAAGAAATACCTGTCTCTACATTAGGTTGATAATCTATTGGGACTTCATGAATTTTTTTTGTTTCATCACTCCAGGCTAAAGTGGCTGCAATGGGGTCGTATTCCCAAGTTCCTATTTTAGCTTGTTCTTGTATGAAATCTAATATATTGTTTTGGTTTCTGTTTTGTATATTAGGGGTTGACAAAATAGATATTATTTTAAGGTGAAAAACAAAGATAAGTTTAATTTAAAGAAATAGTATTGTCATTTTTTTAATAACAGACAGTGTTTATTGAGAATTTTTTAAAAATAAGTTTCTATAATATTCACTTCTTTTATCTGCAATAGGTTTTATGTTCTGATAATTAGCTTATTGTTGTTTTATAACTGTTAGTTTACAGTGTTTTTGATATTTGTTTTGGAGTAATTCTAACTTTTGAAACTTTAAATACATAGGTCTCATTTTTATTATTGTTGTATTTTTGTATCGAACAACGGTAGTATCCGACAATAGTAAAATGTAATGAGCAAACCCCTTACACCTCAAGAAGTCCATAATCTTGCCATGAATCATGTTGGTAAAGACCTAGAAGCTCGTGGTTTTGAATTTGTTGCTATAAATAGTAAACTTAAACGCCATCCGCAATTTGTTTGTATTGATAAAAATAATCAATACTTTTTTGTTATTGTAAGAGCTGTTATATTACCCGATAACCCCAATAACTACGATGTTGTTTGGATGGAAACTTTTAAGAAACATGCTGCTGATAAAGATGCTAAAGTACTATATGCAGGTGTTGGCCTTGGGAATCCAGATGGGCAAGATTTACCAATATATTTAAATGAAGATTATTTGTTAGAATACAATGGTATTCAGGTTATAGAAACCAATTTAAACTAAACGACATGAAACCATTAAGCATTCTAATAGTCCTTTTATTATTAACGTCTTGCACTCAAACATCTACCAACTCTAAGTTTGCTGGTCAGGTTTTTGGAACATCATATTCTGTTATTTATGATTCAGATATAAATTATCAAACTCAGTTTGATAGTATTTTTAAAGTTATTAATAAGTCTTTATCAACCTACATACCAGATTCAGATATTTCAAAAGTAAATAGAAACGAAAGCACCACAATAGATAACCATTTTATAAATGTTTTTAATACTTCTACGGAGATTTATACCGCTACAGAAGGTGTTTTCGATCCCACAATTGGCGCAGTTGTAAATGCATGGGATTTTGGACCTAAAGGTAAAATTGTGGGACTAGATAGTCTTAAAATTGATAGTTTAATGCAATCTGTCGGTTTTAATAAAGTTGCTATTTCAACAAGAAGTGTTCAAAAAACAAACCCGAATACATTTTTAGATTTTAATGCCATAGCTAAAGGATACGGTGTAGATGTAATTGGAGAGTTTTTAGAGTCGAAAAACATAAAGAATTACCTGGTTGAAATAGGTGGAGAAATTCGTACGCGCGGTATTAATAAAGAAAAAGATGATCAGTGGACAGTTGGTGTTGAAATGCCTCATTTTGATGGCGAACAATCGGTGTTGAAAGCCATTCACTTGCAAAACCAATCTATGGCAACTTCTGGTACTTACAGAAAATTTAAATTGGATAGTTTAGGCAATAAGTTTGCACATATTATTAATACAAAAACGGGATACCCAAGTAAAACCAATATTTTAAGTGTATCTGTTATTACAGAAGATTGTATGACTGCAGATGCTTATGCCACCGCTTTTCAAGCTATGGGGATAGAAAAAGTTCAAGATTTCGTTAAAGATCATTCTGAATTAAAAGTGTTTTTAATCTTTGAAAACGATAATAATGAATTTGAAACTATGAGCTTGAATAATTTCCCCACAGACTAATTAAAATGATTAACTGAAGTATAAAAAAAGGTTGTACAGCAAAACTGTACAACCTTTTTTATGGTAATAATTTAAGACTTGTTTAAAAGGCGTTTATCAGTAATGTAAACCAACCAATAACCAAAAACAATCCGCCAATAGGAGTAATAGGTCCCAAAAAACGCAATTTTTTTCCTTTTGCATCCGATAATACGAGTCCGTAAATACTAAAGGAAAATAATAGAATTCCTAATGTAAAACACCAGTAGCTTGCAGCTGCTACAGGAAAGGAACTGAAACCCAATGCTAATAATACGATGGCATGATACATTTGATATCTCACGCCCACTTCAAAACTATGTAATTGTTCTGTAGTTAATATTTTTTTTAAAGCATGAGAGCCAAAAGCTCCAAATATAACGGCTAACATGCCAAAAAGGGCTCCTGTATTTATTAGTATTTGATTTGTCATAGTGTTTTTTTTATTCCACAGGAACAGTTAATGGAGTTAAAGTTCTTCCTTGAAAACCCGAATAATTTTTATTGTATTTCTTTACTTTAAATAAACCAGAATTTCCATCTATTGGTACTTGATATTGCCAAATTATTGATCCAGAAGCATTAACTTCAAATATAGTACCTGTTCCTCCCATAGTAATTAATGTATTTCCGTTGTTTAAGCGGTTTGCACCTGATAATCTAGGAGAATATATTAATGGGTCATTAAAAGACCACGCGTAGCTTTCGGGTAAATTAGCAATATGAGGCTCTAGATTATAACTACCATCAGTATTTTGCGGTATTAAAACCTCATCTATTGATGATTTGTTTAAAAATCTGTCGTTATTAAATAATAAAAAATTGCCATCTGCATTATTTGAATTACCTATCCAAGTTACGTCGTGTTGTCCATACAGACGTTGCTGACTGTCTGTTCCTGAATTGTAAGTTTGTGGGTTGCCCCACCTGTATAATAGATCTCCGCCTTTGTTATAACTGCCTCCTGAATGGGAAGCCGCTTCTTCTGTTGTTGTGCTATGGTCTATAATCCAAAATTCGTTAAATACTCGTGAACTCAATACAATTTGATCAAACTCTTCAATGTAATCTATAGAATTAATATGATTGAAATTTGCACTTCCATTAGAAAAGTTGATATCAAGTAATTCAGGATGTTCTGAAACAACGCCATAATTAGCTTTGGTGTTATCAAAGTCTTGAATTAGGTGATCCCAAACGGACCATTCCCATACAATTTGTGCTTGATTATTTTCTAAGATTTCAATCTCTAATATTTTACAATGCCACACGGCATTTTCATTTAATAAATTAGGGTCTCTACCTTGATTGATAGCGTTTGTAGCGGATTTATTTTCCCAAACAGTTACCAATAAGTTATTATTAGGTAGTAGTTCTATATCATGATGTAATACATGTTCGGGAGTGTTATATTCCCAAAACCAAAGCTGATTGCCTTCAAAATCTAATATTTCTATGGCTCCT
Organism: Algorimicrobium bowmanii; assembly: GCF_054031195.1. Next base: position 2,637,452 of record NZ_CM132929.1, on the reverse strand, counting down.
GTAGCACCAGAACTAAAATTGTTATCTGGCTGTGTAATGGCTCTTATTAAGTTACCTTCAGGACTTAAATATGATACAAGTGCTCTCATTTCAGAAGACCATTTATTTACAACAAATCCTTCGTTATTTATTAGATATGTGTGAGGGGATCCTAAAGGTGAGAGTAGGGTATAACCATCAAAAATTCCGTTTTCATAAACTAATACAGAAGGCTCTAAAACAGTAGGGGTTTCAGGAGTGTTTGTGTATGATGAAACATGATCATCATTACTACAATTTAAGAGGCTTAAAAAACAAATAAAAATGGTTATGATATTATTTTTCATAATACAATTTAGTTATAATTTGCTAAATATGGCGTGTAGTTAGTTTTTGTAAACAACAGGAATTATTTCTCCTTTAGCTAAACAAAATTTTGCGATGTCAGATTCAGAAAGTTTAGATGTATAATCCTCTTCTTTAACTTTAAATCCAATAGAGCGTAACTTATTAAAATAATCACGACCATAAATACGAACATGGTCGTATTGACCGAATATTTTAGCACGTTCTACTTTATCGGTAATGCTGTTGTCTTCAAAAGTTGTTTCACGATTTAACTCTTGTGGTATTTGAAAAATACCATAACCTCCAGGTTTCATAACACGATATAATTCTTGCATGGCTTTCGTGTCATCAGGTATGTGTTCCAATACATGATTGCATAAAATAACATCGTAACTATTATCTTCAAAAGGCAGGTTGCAAATGTCTGCTTTTACGTCTGCAATTGGTGATAATAAATCGGTGGTTGTATAAGTAATGTTTTTTAGGCTTTTAAAACGTTTTAGAAAACATTGTTCTGGAGCAAAGTGTAGTACTTTTTTATTTTCGGAAAAGAAATTGGTGTCGTTTTTTAAATATAACCACAGCAATCTATGACGTTCTAAACTTAATGTTGAAGGCGATAAAACGTTGTTTCTTTGATTGCCATATCCGTAGGGTAGAAAGGTTTTAAAACTCTTACCGTCAATAGGGTCGGTGTATGTTTCGCCTTTTAAAAAAAATGCTAAAATGGGGCGTACTACGTAACTTAACCGAATTAAAATGGGTCTTGGTATAGTATTTAGTATTTTTTTAAATAGTTTCTTCAACGGATTTAAATTTCAGCTTTTTGTGTTGAACGAATTTTATCATAAATACCATTCCAAAGGTTAATTCTGTGTTGTAATGCTTCTTTAGCAACAATTAAAACCTCATGCCACTTTTTGGAATCATTACAACAAAGTTCCGTTATCATTTTTAAGGATAAAGGGCCGTGCTCGTCACCATCTAACTCTATATGGCGTTTTAAATAATAGGTTAATTTGCTGTAGCTTTCGTCGCTTGTTTTTGACTGGTTTATAATTTGAAAAAACATGTCAGGAATCACATCTTCACGACCAAAAGTAAAAGCAGAAGCAATTTTATGAGCTTCATTAGTGTCAATGATATCAAAAGTATATTGAACAAACTTAAAGGTTTCCGAATCTAATTCGGTTTGCTTTGCTGCGTTAGTTACCGAAACACCTTTTTTAATAGTGCTAACAAACTCAGTAATTTGATTGGTATTAGCGCCTACTTGATTCATGGCATCTAAATACATTTCAAAATGGCTTTTTGGTTCCCCAAGTTCATTAACGTCACTTTCTTCTCCAAGAACAATTTCATTAATAAAACGCGCAGTTGCAGAATTTGAAACAGGCGTCCATGGTACAGAGGTGTCTGTTAATTTACTCTGTAAGGCTTTTAGCAAACTCATAAAATCCCAAACAGCAAAAACATGTTGCTCCATAAAAGTTTTTATATCGGCAACAGAAGCTAATACTTCGTATAGTTTATGAGTGTTTAACTGTGTTCTTAAGTCACTAAGTTCCGATTCAATATAGGTAATATCACTCATGGAATAATTTTATAAAACTAATGGAGTTTGTCTGAATTCATCTTCTTCATTGCTTTCAATACCTAAAGCTTCGTAGATATAAGCGAAAGTAGATAATAATTCTGGCTTACCGTCTACGATAGCTACATCATGTTCAAAATGGGCTGAAGGCTTATTGTCTAATGTTGTAATTGTCCAACCATCTCTATGTTGTTTAATTCGGTGCGTGCCCATATTTATCATAGGCTCTATAGCAACTACTTGTCCTTCTATGAATTTCTTTCCACGACCGCGTTTTCCGTAGTTAGGCATATTGGGATCTTCGTGCATTTTACGGCCCAAACCATGTCCTACTAATTCTCTAACAACACCATAGCCATGGTCTTCACAATATTTCTGAATAGCAAAACCAACATCGCCAACTCTATTACCTACTTTATATTCGCGGATACCAACATATAAAGACTCTTTAGTAACATCTAAAAGTTTTTGTGTTTCTGGTTCAATTTCACCTACTGCAAATGTGTAAGCGTGGTCACCATAAAAGTTGTTTTTAATAGCGCCACAATCTATAGATATGATATCACCTTCATGTAATGGTTCATTAGTAGGGAATCCATGAACGACCTGAGTATTTGGACTCATGCAAAGGGTGTTTGGAAAATCATATAAACCTAAAAAGCCAGGTATAGCACCTTGCTCACGAATATACTCTTCAGCCATTTGGTCTAACTTTAAGGTTGTTACGCCTGGTTTAACCTCTTTGGCTAGCATGCCTAATGTGCGTGAAACTACTAATGCACTTTCGCGCATTAATTCGATCTCTTCTCTTGTTTTAACTATAATCATAAATTCAAAAATATGTGCAAAGATACTTAATTTTAATAAGCTTATTAGCTTTGTAGAACAGGACTTTTAATAGACTTTTTTAATATAAATAATGCACCGTGTATGCCGTTACGTATGTGGTAATATACAGGTGATATGTTAAATTAAAATAGCTAATCTATGTTCAAAAAGCGACTCGTAAGCACGACTCTGTGCTTTATTGTAAAGCAAGTTGAGGTGCGTTTTATTTTTTGAGGAAAGAAAATAAGCCTTTTTTCTTTTTAGGTTTGTTCGGGTGGTTATTAGAATCAGCTAATAGTTGAAAAACTTCCCCCCAGCCTAAGAGACCACCAATATTTCTGTCGTCTATAAATATATCGGCGTGTATTTTTCGACTTTTAGTATTGTCAAACTGTTCTTCCGGAAAACTTTTATTTATAGCATAAAATTCTAGTCCGTTTTTTTTACAAAACTCTACGGCTTCATCAAGTCGTGAACCGCTTCTGTATGTCCATAAAATAAGGCGATGCCCGTCTTTTTGTAAACGTTCTAAGGTTTCAAAAGCAAACATTTTGGGTTTACCAACTTTAGGGTATGCATCTTCTACAATTGTGCCGTCAAAGTCGACAGCTATAATAAGTTTATCAGTAAAATTCATTGAAGTAATCTAAAAAATAATTTAAATAATAGGGGTTTGCGTCATCGCTTCGGGTTGTGGAACACCTATTAGTTTTAAAATAGTTGGTGCTAAATCGCCTAAAACACCATCTTGAATATGTTTTAATTCTGGATCTATTAATATAATGGGAACCGGATTTGTAGTATGTGCTGTATTAGGCGACCCGTCTGGGTTTATCATAGTTTCACAGTTTCCATGATCGGCTATTAATAATGTGGTGTAACCATTTTCTAGACCAGATGTAACTACGTCCTTAACACAAGTGTCTACAACCTCACAAGCTTGTATAGCAGCTTCCATAACTCCCGTATGTCCAACCATATCACCATTAGCAAAATTTAAACATACAAAGTCAGCTTCTCCTTTTTCTAATTCAGGAATTAAAGCATCTCGTAATTCATATGCGCTCATTTCAGGTTTTAAGTCGTAAGTGGCTACTTTTGGTGAGTTTCTTAAAATACGAGATTCACCTTCAAAAGGTTTTTCGCGACCTCCTGAAAAGAAAAATGTTACATGAGGATATTTTTCTGTTTCGGCTATTCTAATTTGCTTTTTATGGTGTTTTTCTAAAACCTCGCCCAAAGTATCTGTTAAGTTATCTTTGTTATAGATGACGTTAATATTCGCATAAGTTTCGTCATAATTAGTCATGGTTACATAATACAAATCTAGTTTATGCATATTCTGCTCATGGAAATCTTTTTGAGAAAGCGCTTCGGTTAATTCTCGGCCACGGTCTGTACGGAAATTAAAGAAAATAACCACATCACCGTCTTTAATTGTTGCTCGTGGCGTATTCATACCATCTGCTAAAATGATAGGTTTTATAAACTCGTCTGTAATATTATTATCGTAATTTTTTTCTATTGTTTCTTTAGCATTAGTGGCCAAAGTGCCTGTTCCGTGTACTAAGGCATCATAAGCTAATTTAATGCGTTCCCAACGTTGATCACGATCCATCGCATAATAGCGACCTGTTATACTTGCTAGTTTTGTAGGGGTATTAATTATGTGGTTCTCTAAATCTTGAATATATTTAGCTCCAGATTTTGGATCTACATCACGCCCATCAGTAAAAGCATGTATGTATGATTCAGTAACGCCAGCTTGTTCCGCAGCATCTACTAATCCATAAAGATGGTTTATGTGTGAATGAACACCACCGTCACTTACAAGGCCTAAAAAATGGATAGGCTTGTTGTTTGTTTTGGCATATTTAAAAGCATCTGCTAGTGTTGACTCGTCCTGTAGTGTTTTATTTTTAACAGCTAGGTTTATCTTAACTAAATCCTGATAAACAATGCGTCCGGCACCAAGGTTCATGTGTCCAACTTCACTATTTCCCATTTGTCCTTCAGGTAATCCAACATGCAAACCATCTGTCCGTAAATTAGCATGTGGATAGGTGGTATACAAAGAATCTATAAAAGGGGTATTGGCATGGTCTATAGCTGAAACTTTAGGGTCAGGAGATTTTCCCCAACCATCTAAAATCATAAGGATTACTTTTCTGTTCATTATAAAAAATTATAGAACAAATATAAGGGATTATAACTAAAAAGGAATAATTACTCTAAGCGTTTATTGAAATCTCATATTTCACGAGTCATCAAATAATGCGTGCCAATTTCTGGTACCTGAAAAGATGATCCAACCGTAATGCATTTTTGATTTTTATAAAAATTAATAGCCTTTTCACGTGCATTAAACCAAAGTCGTTTCACACCTTGTTCTTGAAGTTTTTTTAAACCAGCAGCAAGTAAATAACGGCCTAAGCCTTTGTTCTGATATGCTTCTAAGACACACATACCGCGTAATTGATATTGCGTGTCTTCTGTGAACTCAGAATTAATGTTTTTTAAAAAGCTAGCAGCTCCTACTAAACTGTTGGTGTGGAAAATGCCATAATGAAAAGTAGTCTCTGAATAGTCGCCATCAAATACACACGTTTCTTTAGGTTTACCTGCCCGTAAAACGGGATGCCTAACAAGGTGTGCTTCTTCCGCTGTTATTAGTCGAACTTGATATAAAGGTGAGTCAAAAAACGGTGAAGGCTGATTCATTTATTTTAAATAGTCTAATTGGGTTTCGGTAGGGATTTCATGTGGTGTATTTTGGTATTCAAAAATCCGTGCATTTAAAGTGCCTTTTAGAATAATTGAAGTTCCTTGAACTTCTAGCCAGCTACCTTCACGTAAGCCAATAACAGGGAAGGTGTTATAGGCGTGAAATTCTTTAATACGAGTTTCACGGGTTTCTCCCATATGTTTACTATTAGGGTCAGGGTCTAGATAATGCGGATTAATATTAAAAGGAACCATAGCCAATGCTTTAAAGCTTGGAGGGTATACAATAGGCATATCGTTTGTTGTGTTTATTGTTAAGCCACAAATATTACTGCCTGCACTTGTACCTAAATAGGGGGTGCCAGAATTAATGGCTGTTTGTAGTGGTTCAATACATTTGTTTTTATAAAGCTGACTTAATAAAACAAACGTGTTTCCGCCTCCTGTAAATATGCCTTCTGCCTTCTTTATGGCCTCGATAGGAGATTCAAACTCATGAATTCCTTGGACTGATATCTGAATTTTCTGAAACGCTAAGCGTGCTTTTTCAGTGTAGTCTTCGTGCGAAATACCTCCAGGTCGTGCATATGGTATAAATAAAATTGATTTACAGTTTTTAAAAAACACTTTTAAATCGGTTAATAAATACTCCAAATAATCGCCACCATGAATCGTAGAGGTGCTTGCTATTAGCAATTGTTTCATAAGTTTAATTTTTGTAAATTTAAGTAAACATTGGATTTAACAAAAGTTTATAAGCTATTTACATATAAATTAAGAATTGTTATAGTTTCTTTAAACCAACTAAACTAACAATCATGAAATTACAATTACTTAGTATGCTTTTTATACTAGTCATTTTTGAGGGCTTCTCTCAAAATGTCCAGCGGATAGAAGTTCAAGGGAAAATTATAGCTAAAAGTGATGTCGAAGGCGTTACTATATTTAATAAATCCTCTAATGAAGGAACTGTGGCAGATGAGGCAGGTGACTTTGTTGTTGAAGTTGCTTTAGGTGATGTTTTAGAAGTTTCGGCCTTGCAGTATGAAGCTAGAACTGTAACGATTACACAAGGGGTTGTAGATTCTAAACGGGTTCGGTTGTTCTTGGTTGAAGCATTGAATACTTTAAGTGAAGTCGTTTTATTACCTACAAAATTAACAGGCGATTTATTGGTTGATATCAATAATGCTGAAGTTCAAAAAGCAATTGTAATGAGTTTTGGAGATATTAGTAATTTAGAATTTCCGGAGGATGCATTTACAAAACCGGTAAATGAAATTACCCGTGAAGGTGAGTTTTATAACGGCGTGAATTTTGCTTCTATTATTGGGATTAATAAATGGTTGAATAAGTCGCAAAATAACAAATCTTCCCAATTATCTAATGCCGATAGCCCTCTTGGTTTGAGTGATATTTATACAGTAACTTATATAAATGAAACATATGATATTCCTGTAGATAAAGTGGCTGATTTTTTTGAGTACTGTATGGATAATGGCTTTGATGCAAACTTGCTAGGTGAAGAAAACGAACTGAAACGGATAGCCTTTTTAGAACAACAGAGTCAATCCTTTTTAAATAAGTTAAATGATTAATTTAAAAACAGGCGTCTTAATAGTAAGTTGGTTTTTGGTATTAAAATTAGGCTACGCTCAAACAGAGTTAATACAAGGTGTAATACAAAGCACAGCAGATGTTGAAAATATCCATGTTATTAATAAAACAGCACAGAGGTTTACAATTTCAAACGCCCAAGGCGCTTTTAAAATAGGAGCATCGTTAAATGATACCCTTGTTTTTTCTTCGGTTCAACATCAGACAAAAAATGTTATTATAACTCAAAAAATATTAAAAAATAAAACACTTGTGGTTTTGCTTAAAGAATCTATAACCGAATTAAATCAAGTTGTAGTAGGAAAGATTTTATCAGGGGATATGCAGCAAGATATATCTAATGTTGAAGGTGTTGCGTTTACGGCAAAATCAGCAGGAATACCGAGTTATGAAGGGCCGGTAAAAACTCAGTCTGAACGCCGACTCAACGAAGCGACAACCGGAGGTGGTCTAATTCCTCTAAATCCAATACTGAATGGTATATCTGGACGTACAAAAAAATTAAAGCATCAAGTTGAACTGGAGAGTAGAGAAGATTTGATGATGACATTGAGGAACTCCCTGTCCGAAGATTTGTTTTCTAAATACCCACTAGATGACGCCCATGTAAACGAGTATTTTTATTTTGTTTCTGAACAACCTGATTTTATGGTCCGCTGTAGCAATAAATCTGCAATTGAAAGACTTGACTATTTAATTGATAAATTACATATTTATAAGCAAAATTTAAATAATTAATAAGCTTCATTGGAATGGAACAAAGGCTTGTTGGTTGTTTGTGTTTCTAACTTATACGTGCAAACTAGTAATATTCAGGGTCATGTTGTTAACCAGTTAGAAGCTAAGAATGTTCATGTAATTAATAAAGCAGCTAATAAGTTTACAACAACCAATATGTAAGGAGACTTTGTAATACAAGCGAAACTTAACAATACGCTTTTATTTTATTCATTCAACATGAGTTGATTTCGATAGTTGTAGATACTCAAGTTTTTGATTCAGAAACGATTCAGGTATTTTTTAAAACCAATAGTTAATAAATTAAAAGAGGTGGTTATAAGAAAGGTTTTGTCTGGTTATATTCTACTAATAAAAATATAAACTACAATTAATTGCTTGAAACACTAGCTTTGGGTTATGGTAAATATGTACTTTAGCATTTTAAACATTACCTTAATGAAAGCATTTAAATATCTGACTTTACTTTTCGTAATTCCGCTTTTTGCTTATACAGTAGCACATAAATACTATGTGAGTATAACTCAAGTAGAATACGTTCAAGAAAAAGAATCCGTACAGTTTGTTTCGCGAATATTTATTGATGATTTAGAGCGTTTAGTTCGAACCAGGTATGATGAAACAATCACATTAACAACGGATAATGAAGTAGAAGCTGCTAATTATTATATTGGTAAGTATCTATCAGAGAAAATTCAAGTTGTTATAAATGGTAAACCTGCTGATTTACAGTATTTAGGTAAAGAATATGAAAATGATTTGGTATATTGTTATCTAGAAATAGAAGGGGTCAAATCAATAGAATCATTTGAGATTACCAATCAAGTCTTATTTGATGTTTTTAGCGATCAGAAAAACATTGTTAGAACTCAAATAAACGGGCAGAATAAGAGTTTTATGCTTATTAAGCAAAATGATAAAGGTATGTTAAACTTTTAGTAAAGTATTTGATAGCCTTAAAAAAGTGTTAATTTTCCAATCAATTATATAGTAATTCAATTTAACCATGAAAAAATTAAAGTATCTTTTCCTATCTGCTTTATTTGTTTCTGTAGGGGTAACTGCCCAAGACAAGGAACAAGAACCGGAGCGTAAGCCAGGTCATACAAACACGAATAAATTCAAACAGTTGTATGATGAGTTTTCAACACCAAACATGTTCAGAACAGGGTCTGGAGCACCTGGTCCTGCTTACTACCAACAGCAAGCAGATTACAAAATGGACCTAACCTTAGACGATGAAAACGCTAAGATATCAGGTTTTGAAACCATTACATATACTAATAATTCACCAGATGAATTAAAGTATTTATGGGTGCAATTAGATCAAAACATGCGTGCTAAAGATTCAAAAACTCCTTTAATTCAAGGTGGTGGTGTGAGTCCAGCACAGCAAGCAGGAAAATTTGCATCTGAATATATGACCGATGGTTTTGATGGTGGTTTTAAAATTGAAGCCGTTACAGATGCTGGAGGTAAAGCCTTACCTCATATGATAAATAGAACAATGATGCGTGTTGAGCTTCCTGAAGCTTTAGGAACAGGCGAAAAATTTAGTTTTTCTATTAAGTGGTGGTATAATATTAACGACTACGTAAATATGGGTGGGCGTTCAGGTTATGAGTTTTTTCCAGAAGACGGTAATAGAAACTATATAATTGCACAATTCTTTCCAAGAATGGCTGTGTATAACGATGTTGAAGGATGGCAAAACTCACAGTTCTGGGGACGTGATGAGTTTGCATTACCTTTCGGAGATTATGAGGTTAATATAACTGTGCCTTCAGATCATATTATGGATGCAACAGGTGAGTTAACAAACCGTAAAGAAGTATTCTCAAAAGAAATGATGAAACGATATGATAAGGCTAAAAAATCTTATGATAAGCCTGTATTTATCGTTACACAAGAAGAAGCTGAAAAAGCTGAGAAAAACCGTGCATCAGGAACTAAAACATGGAAATTTTCTGCTGAAAATGTAAGAGATTTTGCTTTTGCAAGTTCAAGAAAATATATCTGGGATATGATGGCTGTTAAAATAGGTGATAGAGACGTTATGGCTGTTTCTATGTATCCAAAAGAAGGTAACCCATTATGGGAAGAATGGTCTACTTATGCCGTTGCAAGTACATTAAAGTCTTACTCGCGTATGACATTCGATTACCCATACCACAAAGCAATTTCAGTACATGCTAAGCAACAAGGTATGGAATACCCAATGATTTGTTTTAACTATGGTCGTCCAGATAAAGAAGGAAACTATAGTGATCGTACAAAATACGGTATGATAAGTGTTATTATTCACGAAGTAGGACATAACTTTTTCCCTATGATTGTGAATAGTGATGAACGTCAATGGACATGGATGGATGAAGGATTAAATACATTTGTGCAATATGTTGCAGAGCAAGATTTTGGCGAATGGTACCCAGCAGCTTTATCTGAAGGTGATGATAAATACCCTTCTAGTCGTGGTCCTGCTGCTAATATAGTACCTTACATGGGAGGTGATCAAGATTATATTGCTCCTATTATGACTAAAGGTTTAAATACACACCAATTTGGTAATAATGCTTACGGTAAGCCTGGAACAGCTCTTAATATTTTAAGAGAAACAGTAATGGGGCGTGATTTATTTGATTATGCTTTTAAAGAATATGCAAACCGTTGGATGTTTAAGCACCCAACACCAGAAGATTTCTTCCGAACAATGGAAGATGCTTCAGCATTCGATTTAGATTGGTATTGGAGAGGTTGGTTTTATACAACAGACTATGTAGATATAGGTGTTAAGGATGTGAAGAAATACTATGTATCTTCTGAGCCGAACGCTAGAATTAAAGAGATGGTTAAGCGTCGTGGAATGAAACTAAGCGATTTACCACCTTTAGTGTATATGGTTGAAGAAGGCAGTGAAGATTACAATGAAACAATGAAAAATGGGACATTATTAGAAAATTCACCAACTTTAAATGAGTATGTAATGGATAATTTTACTCCAGAAGAACGTAAAAATATCAAGCAGCCTAAGTTTTTCTATAGCGTAACATTTGAAAAGCCAGGAGGATTAGTTATGCCAATTATTGTAGAGTATACATATGCTGATGGTACATCTAAAACAGAAAAATATCCAGCTCAAATTTGGAGATTAAATGATGAAGAGGTTAGTAAAACAGTCGCTTCAGATAAGGAAATTGTAAAAATTACTGTAGATCCAAAATTAGAAACTGCAGATGTTGATACATCTAATAATTCTTGGCCAAAAGAAGTTACTGAAAGTAAGTTCGATTCTTTCAAGAATAAAAATTAAGACTACTAGTTAGTGACTACGAAGGCTATTTTAATGAAATAAAGTAGTTTTTAATTTCTGTCTAGAACTTAAAATTAATGAATATTAAAAAAAGCCGACTTTTTACAGTCGGCTTTTTTAATTTCTATCAAACTACTTAGTATATTTGCACTGTGATACTACAATTAACATTCTTATTTATCGGAACAACCGAAATCATGTTCATACTATTTATAGTAGTGATGGTCTTTGGTGCCGATAAAATTCCCGAAATAGCTAGAGGCTTAGGGAAGGGTATGCGTATGATGAAAGATGCAACCAATGATATTAAATCGGAGATTACCAAAAGCGCTGAAAAAAATGGTATCGATACCAGTGTCACTAAAGATGTTCAAAACGAACTAAATAAAGTTAAAGATGAACTAGAAGAGTTTACAGGTTCTGTAAAGCGTAAACTCTAATAGCTTCATATCTTCTCAAAACATAGTGGTTGAGGTTAAATTAAACCGCCATTAGCGCCAATAACTTGACCGGTAATCCATTTGGAATCATCGCTTGCTAAAAACAGAACAACCTTTGCTATATCAATTGGTTTTGCAAGTCTGTTAAACGCATTCAATGTGCTTAGTCTATCAATCTGTTCTTGAGATTTTCCAGTCATGAAAAGATCTGTTTCTGTAGCTCCAGGAGCAATAGCATTTACTGAAATTCCTCTTCCTATTTCTTTAGCGAATACACGTGTCATTTGTTCTACAGCCGCCTTACTTGCCGAATAAATAGCATATGTTGGTAGCATTAATTTTGTGGTACTAGATGAGAAATTGATAATAATACCATTATCAGCCAATTTCTCATTAGCTTCTTGTAGGGTATTGAAAATGCCTTTTACATTTACATCAAACTGCTTATTAAAATCGGTTAGCGTTTGTTCGCTTAGATTTTTTGAAATCATAGTACCTGCATTATTAATCAACACGTCAATTCTTCCAAAAGCTTTAATTGTTTTATCAAATAAATACGTTACAGCCTCTTTATCGCTAACATCTGCTTTAACTATAATTGCCTGACCACCATTGTCTTTAATTTCTTTTGCGGTAGCTTCAGCTTCATCTGTACTGTTAGAATGATTTACAACAACTTTAGCACCGTTTTTTGCTAAAATTAAAGCAACTTCTTTTCCAATACCTCTTGAGGATCCTGTTACTATAATAACTTTATCGGTCATATTTTTTATTTTAAATTAATTAAATGGTTTGTTACTAATTCTAAATTCGATTCATTGATTTCAGGGTTAGGTGCTAAAGGGTATAACTGTGCTCCAGGTCTGCTAATAAAAGCACCACGCCAATTAGCCCATAAGGCTCCAGCAATATCCCAACCATGTGCTGCTATTAGCATGCATTCATTTGGTTTTACATCCATAGTTCTTGCAGCCCAATCGTAAGCATCTGTATGAGGTTTGTACTTTCCAAGGTCCTCAATACTTAAGCGTTGATCAAAATATTCTAATAAACCAGCATTTTTAAACTGTGTTTCTACGCCTATATTGGAAGAATTTGTAAAAGAGACCAACTTATATCCAGCTTGCTTTAATCGTTGTAAAGAAGCTTTTACTTCAGGGTGCGGCGGAATAGATCTTAGTGATGGTAATATAACATCTTTAGCTTCTGCTTCAGATAAGGTTATATTATTATTTGCAGCAACCATTTGTAAGGCTGCAGCACCTATATCGCCAAAATCATTATACTGCCTTCCAACTGTTGATACTAATGAGTATTGAAGCATTGTTGTAAACCATAAAGGAAGTAAATCGCTACGATTTCCCAAGGCTTTACCAACATTCTCTTTCATGTCTGTTAAGTCTAAAAGTGTTTCATTAACGTCAAAAAATAACACTTTCGGTCTTTGAGAATTTAGTGAGGTCTTAGCATCTTCGGAAATAGTTGATTCCATACCATAGTTTGCGGTTGCGCCTATGCCAAGTCCCATGCCTAGTAATGTTGATTTTTTTATAAAATTCCGTCTGTTATTTGTCATTTTGTTAAAGGTTTATAAACATACTAAGTAGTATGTTTTGTGTTAAAAAAAATTAAGCTTTTATCTGATTCAGGTATTGTTCGAGTCCTGTGGTAAATGTATTTATTACATCATCAGTATCGTATAGTTTTCTAATTCCTCTAATGCCTTCAAAAGCGCTAATTAGGTACAAAGCTATAGCTTGGCTAGAGAGTTCTTTTTTGATACTGTTTTCTTTTTTTCCTCTTTCAATTAATGTAACTAATGCTTTTTTCCATTTTTCTATAATGTTCTTTAAAGCATTCTGATAGGCTATTTCTTCACTGCCAATTTCATTGATGAGGTTATTCATTGGGCAACCGTGTTTCTTGTCGTAAAACGGGAAACCTTTTAGTCGGTTAATAAACACGTTTTCTAATATTTCTAAAGCATCACCGGGTTCTTCTAAAGGTAGGATCATGCCTGTTATAACACGTTCTGCAACTTTTGAGCTGATAACCTCAAGACCTAGTGCTTTCTTGCTTTTATAATGATGATAAAACGCACCTTTACTTAAGGTTGTTTCTTTCATTATTTTATCAATACTAGTTGTTTTAAAACCGTGTTCATAAAATAAGCCAAAAGCCTTATTTATAATAAGCTGTTTGGTAAGTTCCGATTTAATTTCTTGTTGCATAATGCTAATTTACATAAAAAAAACCAAGTGGTATGTTTTTGTTTTGTTAATTAATAATATGCTTAGGAGTTAGATGTCTTTCTTTAAGCAACGACCTCTAGGTTCATTGCCTTTGTGTAATACCACATCTGAATGGAGGAATTTTGCGGCCTCAGCAGAATCTTTAACTTTTGTGGCGCTTCGTTTTAACATTTCTGTTTCAAACGTATTTAATACAGAGTTGCGAACACCTATTGTTTTCCAATTGGAATTTGGATGACATCCTATATGCAATAGGTTAGCTAAGGATAAAGCGTCTAATAAGGCTTGATTAGCTCCTTGTCCTTTAAAAGGGCTCATCGGGTGAGCGGCATCACCAATTAATGTAACTTGTTTGCCTTTTTGTAATGCATCTGGTTGTAATAACTCTCGATCGTAAACTGGGTAACCTGATATTAAACTGGCTTGCGTTTTTAGTATAATTTCAGGGATGGGATCATGCCATTGAGTTCGTTTTATAGCTTCTTTTTTTAAACTTTTAGGACCGTTTTGACTAAGTTCTATGGCTTCTTTTTCACTAATAGGAAAACTTAGCTGCCACATGATAGAATTTTTGTCGAAAGGCATGACATATAAGCGTTCATGACCGTTGGCTGTTTGAAAAACTGTAGCAGAATCTAATAATGTAGAGCGAGGATGTGAGAGTGAATCTAAAGGACAAATTCCTAAAATTACAATACAACCTAAATACCTGAGAGGTGTGTGTGTGTCACCAATTAATATTTGTCTTACGGAGCTTCTAATGCCATCTGCTCCAACTATTAAGTCGGCCTGACTAGTTATCGTTTTTCCGTCAACGTTAAACTCTAGTGTTGCTTGTGCATTTTTGTTTTCGTTAAAACGTACTAACCGATGTCCCCATTTTATGTTATTAGAATGCTCTAGTTGTTGTAGTAACTCCAAGCGTAATGCCTGGCGTGCAATATGTACGTTGGTACGTCGTGGTTCTGTTTTTGAATCGGTATCTAACCATTTTCGCATACCCCATTCTCCAACAATTTCACCATCAGTTTTGTGAACGACATGCCGTGTAGAAATAACGCCATCTTTTAATTTAGAAATTCCTAAACTAGCCATGGCATTACTGGCTTGTTGAAGTGTTAATCCGTAACCTTGGGAGCGTTCATTAAAACTATTGTCTTTTTCATAAAGCGTAAACGGTATACCTCTATGTAGACAAGCAACAGCTAAAGCGACTCCTCCAATACCGCCTCCAATAATAGCTATATGTGGATAGTTTTCTGAATCAGGAATAGGAGAGGTGTTAGCTGCTACAAGCCCGGTAGCATTACATGCTTTGCATGGGATTAAGTTTCGTTTTGGAGGTTTTGGTTTTGTACCTGTTTGGTCTGATTTATTAAATTTTTCTAATTCATAAAGGTATCCAAGCTTGACTTTTTTTCGTAACCGTTGACTTTTTTTACCACGGCCTTTACAGTTCTTGCAGGTCTGCCAGAAAGATGTTTCGTTTTTTAATGTATCTTTCATATTGGTCATATTAGCATTAGGGACACTTAAAAGAATGAGTTTCTATATTTTAAATTGTTGTGCAAAATTAATGAATCTTGTATTGATTTTAATAATTTATACTCTTACTGATTATTAAACCAGCTTAGCGAGCTCAATTGCACAACCCCAAGCCACGGTAAAGCCAGCGCCACCGTGTCCGTAATTATGGAAAATGTTTGGGTAATTCTCATCAAACTCAAACCTAACAGTACTTCTTTTGGGTCTTAAACCTACTATTTGTTCTAGTATTTCAGGTTTTATATGCGATAAACCGCCGTCAATAAGTCGGTTGGTAATTAGGTCTGTATCGCTTTTTTCAATATTGATATTCCAGTCGTTTTCGTAGTCTGTACCGCCTATTACGCAATCGCTACTTCTGTTAATTACATAGCTTAATGCTCCTTTTTTTGTGGAATCTGCACACGAAGGAATGTCCATTTTTTTACAACGTAAAATTTGTCCACGCATAGGGCGTATATCATTATCATTACAAATTTCTTTTGCTCCTAATCCTGTGCAATTAATCACCAAGCTGTTTAGGTTTGACATTTCTTGTAAACTAGTGATTTTTTGTTCTTTAAAAAGTCCGCCGTTTGCTATAAAACGATTGAATAAGTAGGGAAGATACAACAAAGGTTCAGCAAGTGGTACGGTTGAAATATAGGCTGATGCTATGCCTTTAGGTAGCTCTTCAGCTGTTGCTTTTCTAACAGCTTCTTTGGGTAGTTGATTTGTCCAGTCGGTATTGCTTTCGCTATTGTATGCGGTAATAAAAGGAATAAAAGCAACGCCATTTCCTTCTTTTACATCTTGCTGATATTCTTGGTAGGCAAGAGCTGCCCATTTGTTGGCTTCTTTTTTTGGGTGAATTTCAAACGGAAACCAAATAGCACCTACTTTGCTAGATAAGGTTTTATCAAAACGTTCTTTAGCGATTATAGTTACTTCAAAACCTTTTTCTTGTAGTTTGATTGCTGAAGTTAAACCAACAATTCCGCAGCCGATAACTGTAATAGGTTTCATAATTTCACCTCACTTTTTATGCCTTCCCCAGGGAAAACATCTTTTTTTAGTTCGCCATTTTCAATTAGGATTGTACCGTTTACAATCACATAATCCATCCCTGAAGATTTTACAAAACCATTGGTGTAAGTAGCGTTATCTTTTACATTATTTATATCAAAGAGTATTAAATCTGCATACGAACCTTTTTGAATTCGTCCTCGTAATTTCATTTCTGGAGCAATGTTTTCTAACACTTGGGCAGGCATAATGGTCATTTTTCTAATGGCTTCATTAATGCTAATCAATCCTTTTTTATTTACGTAGGTGCTAATAATTCTACTGAAAGTACCCGAGCCTCTTGGGTGTCCTGTTGGAGAGTGTTCTCCACCATCACTCGCAATCATCGATACTTTAGAAGCGACAACTTTATCTACCCAGCTTTCTTTCATCATATGAACAATAACAGAACCACCTTGTTTTCTGTATTTCTCAAAAGTTTCAGGAGTTAAGCGTTCATTGGTTTCAACCCATTGCAAATCTTCATAGGTACAGCCCAAACGTTCTTGCCAACCTTCGTTAAAAATAGCAGAACCGATTTCGGTGTTTCCTGCGGTATACGGGTATAATTCTGTAGTGATAGGAAAACCTAAGGCTTGTGCTTTTTCAACTTCTTGCAAACAAAAATCGACATCTTTACGCGCCATACTCGTTAAATGACAAATATGTAGTTGCGTTTTATTAAGAAGCGCATCAGAAAATGCTTGCTGAAATGCAATAGCACCACCTTCTCTTACGTGAGAAAAAATTGGCACTTTTGATGCGCCTGCAAATGCATATACATCGGCAATTTCTTCGATGGAAGCATTTGGTAAATACCCAACAGGAGTACCAATACCAAGTGCTCCGTTGTTTAAGGCATCTTTTAATTTATTCCGAAGTATTGGAAACTTGTCTTTAGGTAAAGTTAGTTGCGCTACAGAGTCTTGCAATTCTTCATAAATACTTTTATATACACGATCGCTCTTGGCAATAACTTTATTTCGATAGGCTAATTGGCAGGCAGATGCACCGTAATTTAATAAGGCATTTCCTTTTCTAGCTTGGTAATATTGCGTTAGGGTGTCTATTCCAACTTCTAATTCTAGTGCAGTGGTTACGCCATCAAAAGCTTGATATTCATTCTCTACATTGGTTTGTCCGTGGGCGTGTAAATCGATAAATCCAGGAGATAAAATTTTACCTGTTCCGTCAATTGTTTTTATTCCGTTTAATTTTTCGGAACTAATTTCTATAATTTTATCGCCAACAATGGCAACGTTTAGTATTTCGTCTGTATTAGTTTCAGGATCGATTACGCGAGCGTTTTCAATAACAATATCGTAGATGGATTCTTTATTTGAATCACACGAAACGAAACAAACTAACAGTATTAAAAAGGTATATTTTTTAAAATTCATTTGTTATTTTTTTACTGCGGTAAAGATGCCGTTTGGCTGATGAAAAACTAAATTTAGCTTCCCATCCTTTTCTTCAAAAACAGTTTTATACCCTGACAAACCTTTAATTGAAAATTCATTCTCTTTGATAGGGATTAATGTATATTCGGGTTGTCCAGGTACTAATAATCTGAGGTTATCGTTTTCTAGACTTATTTTTATTTCAGCTCCAGATATTAAATAGCTTCCTGTTAATTTGTTTAATGCTTCTTTAGGTATAGTTATTTCGGTTGGGGTTCTGGAAAAAACAAGAGCATCTAAAGCAGGTTCCATTTTAAGTTTTACCGATTCTATGTCTCCTAGGTCGTTTGTTTGAAAATTAAAATTAAAACCTAATTCATTTGAACTTACTTTATTGTCTTTAACTAGATATGCTTTAAAAATATCATAGTGTATATGTTTTAAATAGGCTTTTTCTCTAGTGAAATTAGTCCAAAGTGAATCGTTTTTAACTTCTAATGTCATAGTTCCATAGCCTTTATGTGTGTATTTTCCAGTGTATTCTGCTAAGTTGTGACTTGGTGTGGTGTTCGATATTTTGTTTTTCTCTTCTTCTTGTTTCTTTTCTTTTTGTTGCTTTTTAATTTCTGATATTTTTTCAGAATAATACTGAACCCAATCGGTTTTTTCTAAATCAAATATTTCATCAGAGATGGTGTTTCTAACTAAAGCAGGTAAAGCGGAGCCATCTTGATTTGAAAGCACAACAATTCCAATTTTATCTGTTGGGAAAAGTGCTACATTAGCGGTGAAGCCATCAATATTTCCGCCATGTTCAAGTCTGTAGTGACCTTTGTAAGACGAGTTTAACCAAGCGTAGCCGTAGCTGTTAAGATGTTGGTCGGGGAACTCCTTATTAGGAATTGCATTTCCGATAAGCATTAACGGGTTGATTGCTTTTTCGATATATTTTTTTGGTAAAACTTGCTTGCCGTTATACTGCCCATTGTTTGTCCATACTTTTAACCAATTAGCCATTTCTTTTACACTACTATTTATACTTCCTGCCGGACTAATGGCGGCAATATTATAATATGGTGTTAGTTGCTGAGTTTCAAAATTTTCAAGTGTATAACCTTTGGATATATTAGATTGATTTTTAAGTTCCTCAATTGTAAGATTAGAGGTTGACATATTTAAAGGTTTAAAAAAACGTTCTCGTATATTGTCTTCCCAACTTATACCCGTTAATTTTTCAGAAATTAACCCCTGTGCTAAATACATAAAGTTATTGTAGTACCATTTTTCTCTTAAGTCCGTAAATGGTTCTTGGTATTTTACACGCGCTAATAAACTGTCTTTACTTTCGGTAGGAAATAAATACCATGAATAATCGTGTCGAGGTAAGCCTGTTCTGTGGCTAACCATATCTAAAATGGTTACATTGTTATTTAATTCATCATTATAAAACTCTAATTCGGGAAGGTATTTACGTGGACTATCTGTAAACTTTAAACCATGTTCCTCTTCCATTACCCCAAGTAAGGCTGTTGTAAAAGCTTTAGTTGTAGATCCTATGGCGTAAAGCGTGTTTTCGTCGGCCTTTAGTTTTTTTTCTAAATCTTTATACCCAAAACCTTTAGCGTAAATAACGGCGTCACCTTTTACTATGGCAACGGAAAATCCAACAGTTTGTGTCGCTTTTTGTAATTCTGATAGCTTTTTATCAAGTTGCTTTGTGTTTAAGTCTGTTTGTGCAACTACTGACGCACTGATGAATAAAGCTAGTAAGTAAAAATGTTTTAGGCGCATTTTGGAAATAGGTTGTTAGGTTAACAATTACGAAAACTGCTCACGTAATATGAGAAGCTATCGTAGAATTCTGTTAAAAATACTAATTTATACCTAATAAACAGAAAAGCCTAAAGTGAATTATTGCGCATAAATAAATTTAATTAGATAAATTAGGGTTTGTTTTGTTATGAGAGACCCATATAAGTTTAGAGGTGTCAAAACCTATAGCTTCAGCTTTCTTTAAATAATCAGCTTTTATAGTTTCTGGAACTTCAGGTTCACGTGACAAAATCCAAAGATAATCTAAGTTTTTTCCAGCAACCAATGCGTATTGGTAATCAGCATCAATGGCAATTACATTATAGCCGGAATAGAATGGTCCAAAAAAAGATACTTTAAGCTTAGCAATAGAATCATTTTCTACAAATTTAGCTTTACCTGT
This sequence comes from Algorimicrobium bowmanii, assembly GCF_054031195.1. The sequence continues at coordinate 2,617,418 of NZ_CM132929.1, read as the reverse complement.
GGCTTGAGTCCATTCTTCTTTTTTAGTATTGTAACCTTTATTGATAACTTTAATTTTACCAGATTCCATTATGCTATAAGTAGCGGTTGTATTGTTTAAGTTTTTCTCAAATTTAAAATCTAACCGTGCTATTTCATACCATGTGCCTAAATATTTGGTCTTGTTAAAGTTCTGAACGGGGACTGCTTTTTTTGGAATAGTTTGGCAAGATTGAAACAAGCTCATAAATAGCAATATAGCAAGTACATATAGTTTGTTTTGTGTTTTCATAGATTTAATTTTAAGATGATTACTTATATGTTAATCTTTTTAGAAATTAACTGCGCTTTAAGTAATTTAAAAATTAGTTACTAAATGTACTATAACCCTAATTATATGTGTTTTATCGAAAAAAAGTATTAATTTTAACATAAAAATAAGAAATATAGACTGTTTTTTATTTTTGCACAGTCATCATAAACGCTATTAAAAGATATTATATGCGCAACAACTACCCAATCAACAATTCTCCTCAAAAGTTGAATTTTTTTAAATTTATTTTACTGTTTTTTGTTTTTACATTAAGTTTTAATTCTGCAAATGCTCAATCATGTACCATTAATAGTGGACTCGATCAAACTATTTGTGAATTTGATTTATTTCAGTTAGATGGAAGTAGTCCTGATACGTATGCAGAAGGCCCTACATGGACTCAAATTAGTGGGCCGTCTGTAATAATAAGTGATCCAACTATTGATAATCCGATAATTACAGGTTTTACAGGAGGTAATACTTATGTTTTTCAGTTATCAGCTGTTTGTTTTAATGGTGCGCGTCCAGCTCAACAAGTAACAATTACAGTTGAGCCAGTAACCCTTGCAGATGCAGGTGAGGATATTGTGTCTTGTCCAGATAGTTCGGGGTCATTAATAATATATGGTAACACTCCGGAGAACCCAGGAGAGGATGGAAATTGGTCTATTGTTGGAAGTAATAATGCGGGGGTTGTAATTAATCAACCAAACTCGCCAACTTCAACTATTACACTACCTGAAACGAGTTCAGGTTCCACAACATTAAGATGGACAATTACGGGGCCTCAATATGCGCCTGCGCAATTTTGTGAATCGTATTCAGAAATAACCGTTACTAATTATGGTGGCGAAACAATAGTTGATGCAGGACCCGATCAAACTCTATCAAATTGCTTTACTGTAAGTGAAGGTACAAACCTGAATGGTTCTTTTGCTGGAAATAATATTAATGGTCAACAAGGAACGTGGACATTTGTTAATGGACCATCCAATCCTAATATCGTTGATGTTAATGATAATAATACAGAAGTTAATGGGTTAGTTGAAGGTACTTATGTGTTTAGATGGGATGTATCAGGACCTTGTGTTACTGGAAGTGATACGGTTACTATAACCGTGCCACCAGCTACGCAAGATGTAACCCAAGCAACTGTAGCGAATAACAATCAACATTTCTGCGATGCTAGTATTACAGAAACAACACTTATAGGTTCTACACCAGACTTTACAAATGAAACTGTTTTATGGGAACAAACATCGGGACCTAGTGCAACTATTGTTGATCCTACAAGTAGTACTACTTTAGTAACTGGCTTGTCGAACCCCAATGTTTATGAGTTTAAGTTTTCTATAGTTAATAATGTTACAGGATGTGTTACTGATGATTCGGTAAGCGTTAGGTATAATGTTAGTTCGGTTAGTATTAGTGTGAATTCAGGAGAAGATATTGTTGCAGATTGTGAAAGCTCTTCTGTTGAAGTACCTTATACGTCTACAGGCGGAAGTAGAACGGAATATAGTATTGTAAGCGGGCCAGAGGATTCTGCTTTAACATTTCCTACACCCTATGTGAATTTAGGAGGTTCCGGTAATAGTACCGTAACTATTGATGATTTTGATGTTGCTGGTGCTTATAAAGTTAATTTTGTTAGATATACAAATGGTAACCTTGTTGAAGATTGCTCCGTAGCCAATGAGTCTATAACCATTTTTATTTCAACAGTACCTTCAGGAGCTAGTGCAGGTTCTAATCAAGCTTTTTTATGTGGACAAGTTGAAGGAACTTTAGCAGGTAGTGAAACGCAAATAGGAGAAACGTCAGTTTGGTCTCAAGTAACAGGGCCTAGTACAGCAAGTTTTGATGATATTTATTCGCATATCACAACAATTTCTGGTTTAGTACCTGGAATATATGTTTTCAGATACACCGTTTCAGGAGGTGTAAATTGTTCGCCAAACGCTACGTCAGATACTTTTGTTTATGTGTCTCCACTAGATAATGGACCGTCATTAGCTGGTGCCGATCAAACAGTATGTGTAGATGCTACGGTACAATTAGCTGCTAACACACCAAATATTATATTAGAGGGAACTTGGAGTGCATCTGATCCAAGTATTGTTTTTTCAGATGTAAATGATCCTAATGCAACTGCAACAGGTTTTTCGCAAACAGGAACAGATTATACGTTAACATGGTCTATAGATAATCAATACGTAGATTGTGGACCTCCTGCTGTAGATGATGTTGTAATTTCAACTTCAAGTTTGCAAGCAACTACAACAGCATATGCAGGTGAAGATTTATGTTTGCCTGACGGTACTACTTCAATTACAGCTCTAGAAGGTAATGCAACAGCTCTTAATGAAATAGGTACATGGACACAAGTTTTAGGGCCTAATTCGGTTACTTTTACTGATCCAAATAGTCCAACAACTGAAGTTACTGGGCTTGTTAATGGTGAATATGAATTTAAATGGGAAATTGCTTTCAGACCAATTGTTCCAAATCCGTGTTCTACATCTTCCGATGTAGTTAATGTTGTGGTAGCAGATACAGGTGCCAACGTTGCAGCAGGTCCAGATCAAAGTTTATGTTTAGATCCTTCTCTTTTATCTTTTACCATGAATGCAACAGATCCAGTTCCTTTGGGAGGTACTGGAACTTGGAACTTAGTTTCTGGTGGTGGTTACACTGTGGATGATATTAATAGCCCAACAGCAACTTTTACAGATTTATTAGATGGTATTTATGTTTTTGAATGGGTTATTACTTATAGCGACTGTGTTGTTTCTGGTACACCCGATCAAGTTCAAATAGAAGTAGGTGTGCCTGCTACAGAAGCAGTCATTCAATCAAGTGATTCGGTTTTATGTGGTGAAACAAGTATAACTTTAGAAGCAAACACACTAAATAATCCAAATACAGAGAGTGGTAATTGGACATTGGTTTTTGGACCTAACTCACCAACAATTGACAATCCAGGAAATCCTATAATAAATGTTTCTGGTTTAACAACTGGTTCATATGTATTCAGATGGACAACGGTAAGTGGTTCTTTATTATGTCCGAATGATTTTGATGAGGTTACCGTTGATGTTTATGCACCATCATTACCAATTTCAGATCAAGATTTATGTGAAGTATCTAGTGTTTTTCTAGAGGCAAGAACAGGAACAACAGGAACATGGACAATAGTTTCTGTTGATGGATTAACAGGAGCAGCAGATATTGCACCGTATACACCTTCACAAACTCCAAGTAATAGTAATTTAGCCAATGCTCCTGTGGATGCTGGTCGTGAATATGTTTTTGAATTTACAACTGATTATACAGGTACTGGGGCTTCATGTAATAATAGTGTACAAACAACTGTTAGAGTTTCTGACGGTCCTAGTGAGGATGCTGATGCAGGTTCTGATCAAGTTATTTGTACTGGTGATACAACGTCAGTTACTTTAACTGCAGGAAATACAGCAATTCCTTCAGATGTTGAATCTGAATGGCGATTATTAGCTCAGCCAGGAGGCGCTAGTTTAACTTTTTCAACACCTAATAATAGTACAACGACAGATGTGTCGGGATTAACAGTAGCTGGTGTTTATGTTTTTGAATTAAACTTTAAAACCGAATTCTGTACTGATGATGCTGATGTGGTACGTGTAGAAGTTTATGATGCCCCGGAACCTGTTGATGCTGGAGCCGATCAGCCATTGGCGTGTCAGGAAAATACACAGTTAAATGCAACAACACCAACGGTTGGTTTGGGTACGTGGAGTTTTGCTTCACCTGTCGATGATCCTTCTGGTGGGGTAGTCGTTATTGATAGCCCAAATAACCCGCAAACAACATTATCAAATATTCCTGATGATGCCGGAAATGATGGTTTAGAGGATGTGTATACGTTAACATGGACTGTTTCATCAGGACCATTAACCGCTCCTTCTTTATGTGGGCCGCAGTCTGATACTGTTGTATTAACCTATACGGGTGTGCCTCCATCACAAGCAATAGCAGGTGATGATCAAGAATATTGTGATGCTACTCAAGTTATTTTAAACGCAGTACCGCTAACTGAAGGTGTTGGAACTTGGACTCAAACAGAAGGTGCTTCAACCACTATAACAGCACCAAACAACCCGAGTAGTTTAGTTTTAGGGCTTACAGCTGGTGAATACGAGTTTACTTGGACAGCTACAGGAGGTGGTTGTAGTTCAAGTGATAGCATGCGTGTCGTTATTTATGATGATCCAGTTTCTGCCGATGCAGGTCCAGATCAAACTTTACCTGAATTTGAAGTCATTACCTTAGAGGCTGTTCCAGCATCTGTAGGTACTGGAACTTGGTCTCAAATTTCAGGACCAACTACTGTTAGTTTTAGTGATGTTAATAACCCTAATGCTTTAGTGTCTGGGACAACCTATGGTACTTATGAATTTCAATGGTCTGTTAATAATGGAACTTGTAGTACAGCGTTAGATACGGTGACAATTATTGTTCAGTCTATTTCAGATTTAGAATTAAGTAAAACAGTAGCTCCAACAAGTGCTAATATTGGATCGGTTGTAACATTTACAATTGCCGTTTTCAATAACAATGAAAGTGCTACCAATATGGATGCTACTGGTGTAGCTGTTAAGGATGTATTACCACTTGGTTATACTTTGGTTTCTGGTTCTGTATCTAATGGAGGAACTTACGATTTAGCAAGTCAGACACTTACTTGGTCTAATTTGGATATTGCTAATGGAGAAACTCTAAACCTAACGTTCAATGCTACAGTTAATGAAACGGGGTCTTACTTAAACGTAGCTGAAATATCTGCTAGTGATAATTTTGATTCAGACAGTACACCAAATAATGATGATGGAGACCAAAGTGAAGATGATGAAGATCAAGCTGAAGTTACTATCGAGTATGCAGATCTATCATTAAGTAAAACAGTTTCAACTATAAGTGCAAGTATAGGAGATACAGTTGTGTTTACGCTAATTGTCGCTAATGAAGGGCCCGATTCGGCAAGCCAAGTAGAGGTTTTAGACTTGCTTCCAAACGGTTATACTTATATAAGTGATGATGCTAGTGGTGAATATAATTCAATTTCAGGATTATGGAATGTTGGAGATGTCGCTGTTGGCGATTCTGAAACCTTAAACATAACAACTACAATTAATGCACCATCGTCCGTATCTAATACTTATTTAAATGTTGCTGAAATTATAGCTAGCAATCAAATAGATCCGGATAGTACACCAAATAATGATGATGGTGATCAAAGTGAAGATGATGAGGCTAATGCTGAAACACTACTTCAAGAGGCAGATTTAGAAGTTACAAAATCTGTAACGCCAGGTTCAGGAGCTGTTGGAGAAACAATAACATTTAATGTTTTAGTACAAAATAACGGCCCTGGAAATGCAACAGGTGTTAAAATTGAAGATTTATTACCTGATGGGTACGATTTAGTGCCGGGTACGATATCAAATGCTGGTATTTACCTTTTAGGCAGTAATTCTATTGAATGGTCTGAAATAGCTATCACAAATGGAGACGCTATTACATTAAGCTATGATGCCATCGTAACCGATTCTGGGAATTATACCAATACCGTTCAAATTGTAGCTAGTGATTTAGCTGATCCAGATAGTACACCAAATAATGATGACGGCGATCAGAGTGAAGATGATGAAGATGTTGCTATATTCAATGTGGAATCTGCTGATTTAGAATTAACGAAAAGTATTAGTTCTACAAGTAGTGCTACGCCAAATATAGGCGATACAATTACGTTTGAAGTTACAGTTGTTAATAACGGACCAAACGATGCTACTAGTATTTCTGTAGAAGATATATTACCCATAGGATATACTGTAACTCCGGGAACTATTTCGAATGGCGGTACACAAGCAGGTAATCTGATAGGTTGGAATAATTTAAGCCTAACTAATGGAAATAGTATAACACTAAGTTATGATGTAATTGTAAATGCTCCTGAAGGTGTAAACGATGAATACACAAATTACGCTCAAATAACAAGTAGTGATCAAGCTGATCCAGATAGTAATCCATCAACAGGATTTACTGATGATGATTTAGATGATGGTATCGTTGATGATGACGAAGATACTTTTGTTATCACGCCACAAACAGCCGATTTATCAATCACTAAAACAGTTAGTAATACCAATCCAAATGTTGGTGATGTAGTTAGTTTTACAATTGCTATTAGTAATGCGGGTAGTGTAGAAGCTACAGGTGTTTCACTGCAAGATGTGGTGCCGGTAGGTTATAGCAACCTAAGTAATATTAGTAATTCAGGAGTTGCAACAGGCAATCAAATAGATTGGACAGGCTTTAATGTGCCTTTAGGTGCTGATACAGTTGTGGTAACTTTCGATGCTACAGTAAATGCACCAAGTGGTGCGGTTGATGAATATTTAAATACCGCTCAAATTACTGCTTCCAATCAATATGATGTAGATAGTACTCCAAATAATGATTCTGGAACTCAATCAGAAGATGATGAGGATGCTGTAGCAGTAAGTATTCAGCAAGCCGATTTAAGTATTGTAAAAAGTGTTAGTAATGCCAATCCAAGTGTTGGAGAGGCTATCGTTTATACTTTAGTAGTTACTAACTCAGGACCAAATATAGCTACAAATGTAGCAGTAGAAGATGTGTTACCAAGTGGTCTATCATTAACTGCGGTTAATGATGGTGGAACTCAAACAGCTAATACTGCGCAATGGTCAGGATTAACAGTTGCAGCCAATAATGGTAGTATTCAACTGACTTATGAAGCAGAGGTTAATGCACCAACAGGAGCAACGGATGAGTATCTTAATATTGCTCAGATAACGGGAGCCGATCAGTATGACCCAGATAGTAATCCATTAACAGACGAAACAGTAGATGAGGATAGTAATGGAAATGGTTTTGATGATGATGAAGATAGTTTAGTAATTACACCAACTCAAGTCGATTTATCTCTAACGAAGACATTAGCTACGGGAAGCGCAACACCAAACATTAATGATACCTTAGTGTTTGAATTGATTATTACAAATAACGGCCCTAATGACGCTTCAGGTGTTTCTGTTGAAGATGTATTACCTGTCGGGTATACCTTAGGTGCGGTTTTTAATGCAGGTGTAGCAACAGGAAATATAGCAAATTGGAATGGTTTATTTGTTCCTGCTAACGGAAGTATCGCTTTAAGTTATCAAGCTACGGTAAATGCGCCAACTGGAGCAGTAGATGAATATGTTAATACAGCTCAAATAACAGCGTCTGATCAATTCGATACAGATAGTACACCAAATAATGATGATGGTGATCAAAGTGAGGATGATGAAGATGCTTATGTGATTACCTTACAAGAAGCAGATCTATCAATTGATAAGTCTGTAACAGATAATAATGGTGGTTTTGTAAATGTAAATGATATTTTAACTTTTACAATTGCCGTTAATAATGATGGGCCTTCTGAAGCCACTCAAGTTAGTTTGAATGATGTGTTACCAATTGGTTATACCTTAGTTCCAGGAAGTATTGATAACAATGGTATATATAATGTAGGTGATACATCAATTACATGGACATTTGCTAGTCTTCCATTAACAGGAGCTATAGTTTCATATCAAGTTCAAGTTAATGAGCCAACAGGAGCAATAGGAGAATATATGAATACTGCTCAAATTATAGGCTCAAATCAGTTTGACCCAGATAGTACACCAAATAATGATGATGGCGATCAAAGTGAAGATGATGAAGATGCAGTTGAAGTTCAAGTGAATGTAGCTGACTTAGAATTAACAAAAGGTATTAGTGCTACAAGTAGTGCTACGCCAAATGTTGGTGATACAGTAACTTTTGAAATAACAGTTATTAATAACGGTCCTAATGCTGCAACAGGTGTTTCTGTTGAAGACTTGCTACCTGATGGTTACTCAGTAGTTTCTACTTCGATAAGTGATGGAGGAACACTTATGGGGAATCAAATTAATTGGTCAGGATTATTGTTGTCAAACGGAGCTAGTATAATATTAACTTATGAAGCAGTAGTAAATGCTCCTACTGGAGATGATAATGAATACACAAACTATGCTCAAATAACAGACAGTAATCAATTTGATCCAGATAGTAATCCATCAACAGGATTAACTGATGATGATTTAGATGATGGTATCGCCGATGATGACGAAGATACTTTTGTTATCACGCCACAAACAGCCGATTTATCAATTACTAAAACTGTTAGCAGTACCAATCCAAATGTTGGTGATGTAGTTAGTTTTACAATTGCTATTAGTAATGCGGGTAGTGTAGAAGCTACAGGTGTTTCACTGCAAGACGTGGTGCCAGTAGGTTATAGCAACCTAAGTAATATTAGTGATTCAGGAGTTGCAACAGGCAATCAAATAGATTGGACAGGCTTTAATGTGCCTTTAGGTGCTGATACAGTTGTGGTAACTTTCGATGCTACGGTAAATGCACCAAGTGGTGCGGTTGATGAATATTTAAATACGGCTCAAATTACTGCTTCCAATCAGTATGATGTAGATAGTACTCCAAATAATGATTCTGGAACTCAATCAGAAGATGATGAGGATGCTGTTGCAGTAAGTATTCAGCAAGCCGATTTAAGTATTGTAAAAAGTGTTAGTAATACCAATCCAAGTGTTGGAGAGGCTATCGTTTATACTTTAGTAGTTACTAACTCAGGACCAAATATAGCTACAAATGTAGCAGTAGAAGATGTGTTACCAAGTGGTTTATTATTAACTGCGGTTAATGATGGTGGAACCCAAACAGCTAATACTGCGCAATGGTCAGGATTAACAGTTGCAGCCAATAATGGTAGTATTCAACTGACTTATGAAGCAGAGGTTAATGCACCAACAGGAGCAACGGATGAGTATCTTAATATTGCTCAGATAACGGGAGCTGATCAGTATGACCCAGATAGTAATCCATTAACAGACGAAACAGTAGATGAAGATAGTAATGGAAATGGTTTTGATGATGATGAAGATAGTTTAGTAATTACACCAACTCAAGCCGATTTATCATTAACTAAAACTGTTGTAAATAATGAAACAACACCATTAATAGGTGCTCAGATAACATTTGAGGTTAGACTTACAAATGATGGACCAAATAATGCAACTGGCGTAGATGTAAGAGATTTATTACCTTCAGGTTTTGAGTATGTTTTGTATAGCTCAACAGCTGGTGTTTATAATCATATAACAGGGTTATGGCGTGTTGGAGATATTGCTTCAGGTGCAACAGAAATTTTATTAGTTGATGTTATTGTTAATGAAATAGGAGATTACCTGAATGTAGCTCAAGTTTCAGCTGCGGATGTATATGATATAGATTCTACACCAAATAATGATGATGGCGATCAAAGTGAAGATGATGAGGCTAGTGTACTAGTTGTTCCTGTACAACCTATTGCAGATTTATCATTAACTAAAACCGTTATTGGAGGAAATACAAGTCCTTTAGTTGGTTCTCCTTTAGCCTTTGAAATTATTGTAATGAATAATGGACCTCAAGATGCAACAGGTGTTCAAGTTACCGATTTATTGCCGTCAGGATTTTCATTTATTTCATTTAACACTTCGTCAGGTACATATAATAGTGCAACTGGAGTTTGGAATACAGGTAGCGTTGCTAATGGAGTTTCAGAAACATTAGTAATTAATGCTTTTGTAAATGAATCAGGTGAGCATTTAAATAGTGCAGAAATTACAGCAAGTGATATTGCAGATTCCGATTCAACTCCTAATAATAATGATTCTAATGAGGATGATCAGGACAGTGTGTTAATAACACCAATTCCATTACAAGCCGATTTATCTTTAACAAAAATTGTAGTTAATGGCGATACATCTCCATTACAAGGTACACAGGTTACTTATCAGATAACAGTAACCAATGATGGACCACAAGATGCTACAGGAGTTGAGGTTTTAGATTTATTACCTTCAGGATTAGACTTTGTAACTTTTAGTACATCTTCTGGAACTTATAATAGTGCAACAGGAATATGGAATCCAGGAACTATAATAAGTAATGGTTCTGAGACTTTATTAATAGATGTATATGTAAATGCATCAGGAAACTATTTAAATGTAGCACAAGTATCAGCGTCCGATGTTTTAGATGTGGATTCTACACCAAACAATGATGATGGAGATCAGAGTGAAGATGATGAGGATAGTGTGCTTTTGACTCCTATAACTGCTATAGCAGATTTATCACTTACAAAAAATGTTGTAGGTGGAAATACGTCACCTTTAGTTGGTTCGCAAATAACATTCGAAATTACAGTTAGTAATGACGGACCAAATTTAGCAACAGGTGTAGAAGTCACAGACTTATTACCTGTAGGTTTCGATTTCGTATTATTCAGTGCTACTTCAGGTACCTATAATGAAGTAACAGGTTTATGGACGGTTGGTTTTATTCCAAATGGAAGTTCTCAAACGTTATTAATTGATGCAACTGTTAATTCAGCAGTTGGAACACCTAACGAACATTTAAATGTCGCTGAGGTTACTGCAAGTAATATAAACGATTCCGATTCACAGCCAAACAATGATGATGGAGACCAAAGTGAAGATGATGAGGATAGCATCCTTATCACGCCAATAGAACCAGTAGCTGATTTATCATTAACAAAAACAGTTGTAGATGGTAATACATCACCATTAGTTGGTTCTCAAGTTACATTTGAAATAACAGTTAGTAATGATGGACCTAATTACGCAACCGGCGTTCAGGTAACCGATGTGTTACCAGCAGGATTCAACTTTGTATCTTTTAGTTCAACATCCGGAACTTATAACCAAGCAAGTGGTTTATGGAATGTTGGTTTAATATTAAACGGTACATCCCAAACATTACTAATTGATGCCGTAGTAAATACAGCTTCTGGTTTACCAGACGAATATTTAAACGTAGCAGAAGTAACGGCAAGCGATGTAAATGATTCCGATTCAACACCAAATAATAATGATGCATCTGAAGATGATCAAGATAGTATACTTCTTACACCAGTTGAAGCTTTAGCCGACTTGTCAATCACGAAAACAGTTATAAACGATAATACGTCACCATTAGTTGGATCTCAAGTTACGTTTGAAATAACCGTTAGTAATGATGGTCCAAATGTAGCTTCAGGTGTTGAAGTAACAGATTTATTACCAGCAGGATTTAGCTATCAATCATTTAGTGCTACCTCAGGTATTTATAATGCAGGTACAGGTTTATGGTCTGTAGGGTTAATAGCAAATGGCGGTTCTCAATCTTTATTGATTGATGCCCTAGTAAATGCTCCAACAGGATCAGCCGATGAGTATTTAAACATTACCGAAGTAGTAGCAAGTGATGTTGTAGATCCAGATTCATTACCAAATAATGATGATGGTGATCAAAGTGAAGATGATGAAGCTAGTATTTTACTAACACCTGTTAATTTAGTAGCCGATTTATCATTAACGAAAGAAGTGGTAAATAATGAACTGACACCATTAGTAGGAACACAAATAACATTCCAATTGACAGTAACTAATGACGGACCACAAGACGCAACAAACGTTAGTGTTACGGATTTACTACCAAGCGGATTTAGTTATGTGTCGTTTAGTACCTCTTCAGGAACGTATAATAATACGACAGGAGTTTGGACAACAGGAACTGTTTCAAACGGTGCATCTGAAACATTATTAATAGATGTTTTAGTGAATGAGTCAGGCGATTATCTAAACACAGCAGAAGTAACTACTTCCGATATATTTGATGTCGATTCTACACCAAACAATGATGATGGTGATCAGAGTGAAGATGATGAAGCAGGCGTGTTAGTAACACCAATTCCATTACAAGCCGATTTATCATTAACGAAAGAAGTAGTGAATAATGAACTTAATCCATTAGTAGGAACACAAATAACATTCCAACTGACAGTAACAAATGACGGGCCACAAGACGCAACAAATGTTAGTGTTACGGATTTACTACCAAGCGGATTTAGTTATGTATCGTTCAGTACCTCGTCAGGAACGTATAATAATACGACAGGAGTTTGGACAACAGGAACTGTTTCAAACGGCGCATCTGAAACATTATTAATAGATGTTTTAGTGAATGAGTTAGGCGATTATCTAAACACAGCAGAAGTAACTGCTTCTGATATATTTGATGCCGATTCTACACCAAACAATGATGATGCATCTGAAGACGATCAAGATAGTGTTCTTGTGTCACCAGTAGAATGGATGGCCGATTTATCACTTACAAAAACAGTTGTAAATGATAATACGTCGCCATTAGTAGGCACGCAAATAACATTCGAAATTACAGTTAGTAATGATGGACCAAATATTGCTACCGATGTTCAGGTAACCGATGTGCTTCCTGTAGGTTTCGATTTTGTGTCTTTCAGTTCTACATCCGGAACCTATAACCAAGCAAGTGGTTTATGGACGGTAGGTATTATAGCAAACGGTGGTACACAAACGTTATTAATTGAGGCGTTAGTGAATGCACCAAGTGGAGCTTCAGATGAGTACTTAAACGTAGCAGAAGTAACGGCAAGTTCAGTTGCAGATATAGATTCTACACCAAACAACGATGATGGCGACCAAAGTGAAGATGATGAGGATAGTATCCTTATCACGCCAATAGAACCAGTAGCTGATTTATCATTAACAAAAACAGTTGTAGATGGTAATACATCACCATTAGTTGGTTCTCAAGTTACATTTGAAATAACAGTTAGTAATGACGGACCTAATTACGCAACCGGCGTTCAGGTAACCGATGTGTTACCAGCAGGATTCAACTTTGTATCTTTTAGTTCAACATCCGGAACTTATAACCAAGCAAGTGGTTTATGGAATGTTGGTTTAATATTAAACGGTACATCCCAAACATTACTAATTGATGCCGTAGTAAATACAGCTTCTGGTTTACCAGACGAATATTTAAACGTAGCAGAAGTAACTGCAAGCGATGTAAATGATTCCGATTCGACACCAAATAATAATGATGCATCCGAAGATGATCAAGATAGTATACTTCTCACACCAGTTGAAGCTTTAGCCGACTTGTCAATCACGAAAACAGTTATAAACGATAATACGTCACCATTAGTTGGATCTCAAGTTACGTTTGAAATAACCGTTAGTAATGATGGACCAAATGTAGCTTCAGGTGTTGAAGTAACAGATTTATTACCAGCAGGATTTAGCTATCAATCATTTAGTGCTACCTCAGGTATTTATAATGCAGGTACAGGTTTATGGTCTGTAGGGTTAATAGCAAATGGCGGTTCTCAATCTTTATTGATTGATGCCCTAGTAAATGCTCCAACAGGATCAGCCGATGAGTATTTAAACATTACCGAAGTAGTAGCAAGTGATGTTGTAGATCCAGATTCATTACCAAATAATGATGATGGTGATCAAAGTGAAGATGATGAAGCTAGTATCTTACTAACACCTGTTAATTTAGTAGCCGATTTATCATTAACGAAAGAAGTGGTAAATAATGAACTGACACCATTAGTAGGAACACAAATAACATTCCAATTGACAGTAACTAATGACGGACCACAAGACGCAACAAACGTTAGTGTTACGGATTTACTACCAAGCGGATTTAGTTATGTGTCGTTTAGTACCTCTTCAGGAACGTATAATAATACGACAGGGGTTTGGACAACAGGAACTGTTTCAAACGGCGCATCTGAAACATTATTAATAGATGTTTTAGTGAATGAGTCAGGCGATTATTTAAACACAGCAGAAGTAACTACTTCTGATATATTTGATGCCGATTCTACACCAAACAATGATGATGGTGATCAGAGTGAAGATGATGAAGCAGGCGTGTTAGTAATACCAATTCCATTACAAGCCGATTTATCATTAACTAAAGAAGTAGTGAATAATGAACTGACACCATTAGTAGGAACACAAATAACATTCCAACTGACAGTAACAAATGATGGGCCACAAGACGCAACAAACGTTAGTGTTACGGATTTACTACCAAGCGGATTTAGTTATGTATCGTTCAGTACCTCTTCAGGAACGTATAATAATACGACAGGAGTTTGGACAACAGGAACTGTTTCAAATGGTGCATCTGAAACATTATTAATAGATGTTTTAGTGAATGAGTCAGGCGATTATCTAAACACAGCAGAAGTAACTGCTTCTGATATATTTGATGTCGATTCTACACCAAACAATGATGATGGTGATCAGAGTGAAGATGATGAAGCAGGCGTGTTAGTAATACCAATTCCATTACAAGCCGATTTATCATTAACGAAAGAAGTGGTAAATAATGAACTGACACCATTAGTAGGAACACAAATAACATTCCAACTGACAGTAACAAATGATGGGCCACAAGACGCAACAAACGTTAGTGTTACGGATTTACTACCAAGCGGATTTAGTTATGTATCGTTTAGTACCTCTTCAGGAACGTATAATAATACGACAGGAGTTTGGACAACAGGAACTGTTTCAAACGGCGCATCTGAAACATTATTAATAGATGTTTTAGTGAATGAGTCAGGCGATTATCTAAACACAGCAGAAGTAACTACTTCTGATATATTTGATGCCGATTCTACACCAAACAATGATGATGCTTCTGAAGACGATCAGGATAGTGTTCTTGTGTCACCAGTAGAATGGATGGCCGATTTATCATTAACAAAAACAGTTGTAAATGATAATACGTCGCCATTAGTAGGCACGCAAATAACATTCGAAATTACAGTTAGTAATGACGGACCAAATATTGCTACCGATGTTCAGGTAACCGATGTGCTTCCTGCAGGTTTCGATTTTGTGTCTTTCAGCTCTACATCCGGAACCTATAACCAAGCAAGTGGTTTATGGACGGTAGGCATTATAGCAAACGGTGGTACACAAACGTTATTAATTGAGGCGTTAGTGAATGCACCAAGTGGAGCTTCAGATGAGTACTTAAACGTAGCAGAAGTAACGGCAAGTTCAGTTGCAGATATAGATTCTACACCAAACAATGATGATGGCGACCAAAGTGAAGATGATGAGGATTATGTTTTAGTAACACCGGTAGAGTCGATGGCTGATTTATCATTAACAAAAACGGTTGTAAATAACAACGTGAATCCAAATGTGGGTGAGCAGATTACTTTTGAAATTACAATTACTAATAACGGACCTAATGTAGCAACAGGTGTACAAGTAACAGATTTACTACCAACAGGATTTAATTATGTTCTGTTTAGTTCTACATCTGGAACTTACAATCAAGTGTCAGGTATATGGGATGTTGGTCTTATAGCAAATGGCGGAACTCAAACATTATTAATTGATGCCTTAGTAAATGCACCAAGTGGTGTTACTAACGAATACCTAAACATTGCGGAGGTAACAGCTAGTGATATTGCAGATATAGATTCTACACCAAACAATGATGATGGTGATCAAAGTGAAGATGATGAAGCTAGTGTTTTAATAAGACCATTAACAGCTGATTTAAGTTTAGTTAAAACAGTTAGTAATGTAAATGCTAATGTAGGCGATGTAATTACGTTTACACTTCAAATTAACAATGCCGGAGCAGATACAGCTACGGGAGTTGCTGTTGAAGATATTTTACCTGTTGGTTATAGTAATGTTACTAATATTTCTAATGGAGGTAACTTACTTAATAATACTATAGATTGGTCGGCTTTAAATGTGCCAGTTTCAGGATTAACTTTAAGTTATGAGGTTACTGTAAACATTCCAACTCTTGCAACCGATGAGTATTTGAATATTGCTCAAATTACAGCTAGTAATGAATACGACTCTGATAGTACTCCAAATAATGATGATGGAGACCAAAGTGAAGATGATGAGTCATATGCAACGATTAATGTACCAACAACAGATCTAGAAGTACTTAAAGCTGTAGATTCAGAAACACCACGAATAGGTGATGAAATTACATTTACCGTTTCAGTTAATAATTTAGGAAGTTTAGATGCCACTACAGTAGATGTTATAGATCTTTTACCTTCAGGATATCAGTTTATAAGCTACACGGCAACTTCTGGTGATTATGATGCTGTAACCGGATCTTGGTTAATTCCTATTGTACAAGTAGGGCAAACTGAAGAGCTGAATGTTGTTGTAAAAGTTATGGATGTTAATGACTATCTAAACATTGCCAGTCTTGGGTATTTAGATCAGATAGATTCAAATGATTCAAACAATTCAAGTGAAGTGAGTATTTCGCCTTCTTGTTTAAAGATTTACAATGAGTTTTCTCCAAATGGTAACGATAAAAACGAAGTATTCTATATTGATTGTATAAATAACTATCCAAATAATGCCTTAGAAATCTATAATAGATGGGGTAACTTAGTTTTCAGTATGAAGGGCTATGATAATTCATTTAGAGGTGACTCCAATGGAAGATCCGTATTTAAAAAGGATGAAGAATTACCAGCAGGAACTTACTACTACATCCTAGATTTAGGAGACGGTTCCGAAAGAATATCGAGCTGGTTATACATAGCACGATAGTATTAAAATAAAAAAAAGTGATTTTACCTCAAACAAAAAATATAAAAATGAAGTTAAAAACTAAAATAACAATTAGCACGCTTGTGTTCTTCATAGCCCTAATGAGTTATGGGCAACAAAACCCGCAGTATACTGATTATATGTTTAACACATTAACGGTAAACTCGGCCTATGCAGGATCTAGAGGGCATTTATCTGTAATGGGACTTTATCGTTCGCAATGGGTAGGACTAGATGGTGCTCCAACAACACAATCCTTTAGTATTGATTCTCCTGTGGGGAAAAATGTGGGACTTGGGGTGTCTATTGTAAATGACGAACTGGGACCATCTGATGAGTTTTATTTCGATGCAAATTTCTCTTATACCATTCGACTGTCAGACACAAAAAGGTTATCCTTTGGTGTAAAAGGTGGTGGTAAATTACTTAATGTAGATTGGAGTAAAGGGTCGTACCAAGTAGATGAAAATATTTTTCAGAATAATATCGAAAATAAGTTTTTACCAACTATAGGTGCGGGTGTTTATTTACATAGTGATAAAAGTTATGTGGGGCTTTCTGTTCCTAATTTCTTAACGAATCAATATTATGATGGCGTTCAAAATGCCGTTGATACTGAGAAAATACATGTTTACTTAATTGGAGGGCATGTATTTGATTTAAGTACAAATGTTAAGTTTAAACCAGCCTTTTTAGGGAAGTTTGTTGTAGGGGCACCAGTGGTTGTGGATCTATCAGCAAATTTTATGTTTCATGATGTTCTACGTTTAGGGGCAGCATACCGTTGGAATGATTCTGTTAGTGGTTTGGTTGGGTTACAAGTTTCACCACGTTTTATGGTGGGCTATGCTTATGATTATACAACATCACCATTACAGGATTTTAATTCAGGAACACACGAAATAATGTTGCGTTTTGAATTAATAACTAAAGAAAAACAACTTAAATCACCTCGTTTCTTTTAAATTAAAGCTACATGAAAAAAATAATTACACTATTAATTGTCTTCGGAGTAACCTTTACCTATGCACAGTCAAGTTCAACAGCAAAGGCGGATCGGTTGTTTGATAAAATGTGGTATAAAGAAGCAGCTGTTTTATATGCCAATGAGGTTCGGAAAATAGAGAAAGGTAACTTTAATGATTCCGAAGAAAAACGTCAAGACTACATGCGAGTATTGCAACGTGCAGGCGATGCGTTTTACTTCAATACAGATATGAAAAATGCCAATCGTTATTATGAAACCTTGGTCTCTCAGTTTAATGCTGAAATAGATTCAGAGTACTTATTTCGTTATGTGCATACTTTAGAGGGTATTGCGAAGTATCGAGATGCTAAATATTGGATGAAAGCATTTTCAAAGCGCACTGAAAACTCTGATGATAGGTCGGAAGAGTTTAGTCAAGCAAAAATAAAAATTGAAGATGTTTTAAATATGGAGCCAGCCTTTCTTCTTAAAAATCTATCAATAAATACACGCTTTTCAGATTTTGGACCTATGTATTATGATGATAAATTGGTTTATTCAACGGCCGATTCTACAAATTTTCATACCCGAACCTACCAATGGAATGAGCAGCCTTATTTAAACTTGTTTATTGGCGAGTTGGATGGTTTGGAATCTGACTTGAAAACAATTGGAGAGTTTTCAAAAACTATTAATACAAAATACCATGAGGCTACTTTAGCTTTTTCACCAGATGAGTCGGTTGTATATTTCACTCGAAACAATTATGATGGTAATCTGGCGCGTGATACAGATGGCACTAATCACTTAAAACTATATCGTGCTGAACGTCATTTTGGTTCTGATAGTACCGCTACATGGAAAAATATTAAAGAACTTCCTTTTAATAGCGATTTCTATTCCGTTGGGCATCCAGCAGTAAGTGAAGATGGAAAAAAACTATACTTCGTATCTGATATGCCTGGAACCATTGGAGGTACTGATATTTTTGTTGTAGACATTTTAGATGAAGAAGATAATGGAAACGAGACATCAGATGGTTCCGATAGCGAAAATTATAAAGGCTTTTCAAAACCAAGAAATCTTGGAGAAAAGGTGAATACTTCAGGACGTGAAATGTTTCCGTTTATTACGGACAAGGCTCTTTATTTTACTTCCGATGGGCATTTAGGTCTTGGAGGGTTAGATGTGTTTCAAAGTGTTGTAAAAGATAGTGTGTTTCAAAAACCGACCAATTTAGGGGCGCCTTTAAATAGTAAATTAGATGATTTTGCTTTTATAGTAAATGAAGACACAAACAGAGGTTTTGTGAGTTCAAATAGACCGTCAGGTAAAGGTGATGATGATATTTACTCTTTTGTTAGAGAACCAATTGTTTGTGATCAAATGATTCGTGGTATGGTATCTCATGAACTGTCAGGAGAAAGAATTGCCGATGTAGAGTTGGTTTTATGGGATGCTAATGGTGTTGAGTTAGAATCTACCATGACAAATGTTAGCGGTGAGTATAAATTTAATACCCGTTTGGACTGTAGTACTAATTTTAAAATTGTTGCAGCCAAGCCTAATTATGAAACTAAAGAGAAAGTTGCTATTACATTAGATACATCAGGTGAAACAATTGTGCCTTTAGGTTTAGAAAATAAACTTATTGTTAGAGAAGGTGATTTACTAAAAATTAAAATTGGCATCATATATTTTGATCTAGATAAATCGATTATTCGTCCGGGTGATGCAGCTATAGAACTTAATAAGGTTGTTTTGTTAATGAACGAATATCCAAATATGGTTATCAAAATAGAGTCTCATACCGATTCTAGAGCGCGAGATGCGTATAATTTAGAGCTTTCAGATAGACGAGCAAAAGCAACACGTGATTATATTATATCGCAAGGTATTGATGCTACACGAATAGAGAGTGCTATAGGTTATGGTGAAACCCAATTAATAAACAAGTGTTCAAATGGTGTGCCTTGTACTGAAACGGAACATCAAATGAATAGACGTTCGGAGTTTATCATTTTAAAGATGTAAATTTTAAATGTATTATATGTAAAAGGCGAACTTAGGTTCGCCTTTTTTTTGTTTAGTTAAGAGGTGTTTTAATTAATATTTATCTGTAATTTGAAATAATAGAACTGATCATTAAAATTTATTTCTACTTTGTTAGTTGTGTCAATTTCTAAAATGAAAATTTTAAAATAAAGATTTACTGGCAGCCATTAGTGTCAATAGAAAAAAATGGTTCTAAAAAATAAAACAAGAAAAAG
The DNA here is from genome assembly GCF_054031195.1 of Algorimicrobium bowmanii. The sequence goes on along the minus strand of NZ_CM132929.1, from coordinate 2,597,298 downwards.
CCAGAAGTTACTTCTGGCTTTTAAGGTTTTTAGTTATCTAAATGATGTTATTCCATAGTTAAAATTAAATCGTCCTGCATTACCATTGTATTTTCTTTTAAGCTTATAGATTTTACTTTTCCAGCTTTAAAAGCTGTAACGGTAGTCTCCATCTTCATGGCTTCAATAATAAATAGTGGATCATTTTCGGCTATTTCTTGGCCACGTTTTACCAATATTTTTGATAGCGAACCTTGTAAAGGAGCTCCAATATGATTCGTGTTTTCAGTATCTATTTTTTGATTTTCTTCCTTTTTAATGTTTAAAGAACGATCTAGTACTTCTACAAATCTATTTTCACCATTTACTTTAAAGAACACGATACGCACCCCATTTTCATTTGGGATTCCAACAGAAAGTAATCGTACGATAATTGTTTTTCCGGGTTCTAATTCAATATGCGTTTCCTCGCGTTGTTTCATTCCGTAAAAGAAATTCTTGGTTGGTACCAAGGCAAGATTGCCATAAAGCTTATAGTTTTCATGAGCTTGTTCAAACACTTTAGGGTATAAGGTGTAAGAAAGGAAATCTTCAATTTCTAAGGCACGTGTAAAGCCTTTTTGAAACTTTTTCTTAAATGCCTTATATTCTAAATCAAAATCTATAGGTTTCAAATGCGCATTTGGCCTGTCTGTATATGGTTTTTGGTTTTTAAGAATGATTTTCTGTAATTTTTCAGGAAAGCCCCCTGCAGGTTGTCCTAAGTCGCCCTTAAAGAAACTAATTACAGATTCTGGAAATGAAATTTCTTCACCACGTTCATAAACGTCTTTTGGTTCTAAATCATTCGTAACCATAAAGATGGCCATGTCTCCTACAACTTTACTACTCGGAGTTACTTTTATTAAGTTTCCGAACATGGCATTAACTTCCTTGTACATTTTTTTAACTTCCTCAAAACGATCGCCTAAGCCTAAAGCTATAGCCTGAGGACGTAAATTAGAGTATTGTCCTCCTGGAATTTCATGCTTGTAAACTTCTGCTGTTCCAGCTTTTAAGCCAGATTCAAAAGGATAGTATAATTCACGGGTGTCTTCCCAGAAATTTGAAAATTGGTTTAACGTATTCATATCAAAATCATGAGCACGTGGTTCATATTTCATCATTTCTACAACCGAATTAAAATTAGGCTGTGAAGTTAAACCAGATAAGCCTCCTAAAGCCACATCTACCACATCAACACCTGCTTCAATTGCTTTCAGGTAAGTAGCAGATTGCAAGGATGACGTATCGTGTGTGTGTAAATGAATAGGGACGTTTACGGTATCTTTTAAAGCGTTAACTAATTCGGTTGCAGCATAAGGTTTTAACAAACCAGCCATGTCTTTGATAGCAATCATATGCGCTCCAGCATTTTCAAGGTCTTTGGCTAATTGTGTATAGTATTTTAAATTGTATTTGGTTTGTTTTACATCTAAAATATCATCCGTATAACTAATAGCAGCTTGAGCAATTCCGCCTGTTCTATTTCGGACATAATTGATACTTGGTTCCATAGCTTTTACCCAGTTTAAAGAATCGAAAATTCTAAAAACGTCAACGCCATTTTCCCATGATTTTTCTACAAATTTTTCAATCAGATTATCAGGGTATGCTTTGTAGCCTACGGCATTACTTCCTCTAAGTAGCATTTGAAAAAGGATGTTTGGAACAGCTTTTCGTAATTCGCGTAAGCGGGTCCAAGGGCTTTCATGCAGAAAGCGTAAGCATACATCAAAGGTTGCTCCTCCCCAAACTTCCATACTAAAGGTGTTGGGATGGTTTTTAGCATAACTTTCTGCAACTTTTAGCATATCGAAAGTACGCATACGCGTGGCCAATAGCGATTGATGAGCATCACGCATAGTGGTATCTGTATAGTGAATTTTATTGTCGTTTTTTAACCACTCACAAAATTTATCAGGACCTAATTCTGTTAGTAAATCTTTAGTCCCTTTTGGGTGAGGGGCATTTAAATTAAATTTAGGGACTTTCGGGTTTCTAAATACTTTATTATCGTCTTTGTATTTAACATCGGAATTTCCATTCACTATAACTTCTCCTAAAAATTGAGTGACTTTTGAGGTCCGATCTTGAGGTAGTTTTATATTGAAAAGTGCTGGCGTATTCTGAATGAAATTTACTGTTACTTCTCCCGATTTAAATGTGTCATGTTGTATGACATTTTGTAAAAAGTGAATGTTAGTTTTAACGCCACGAACCCGAAATTCTTTTAAGGCGCGGACCATTTTCCTTACAGCACCATCTAGTGTTCTGCCGTGTGCGGAAACTTTAACAAGCATGGAATCGAAAAAAGGACTCACACTATAGCCTTGATATATGCTCCCGGCATCTAAACGAATACCCATTCCAGCAGCACTTCTGTAGGTTGTTATTGTTCCGTAATCTGGTGTGAAATTGTTTGAAGGATCTTCTGTGGTTAAACGACATTGTAAGGCAAAACCATAGGTTGCTAATGTGTCTTGATCATAGATTTTTATTTGCTGGTCGGATAATTTATAACCACCCGCAATAAAAATTTGTGTTTTAACTAAGTCAATTCCAGTTACCATTTCAGTAACGGTATGTTCAACTTGAATTCTAGGATTAACCTCTATAAAGTATACGTGATCATCTTTGTCAACTAAAAACTCTACAGTTCCAATATTATTATAATTAACGGCCTCTGCAATATCAATGGCATATTTATAAAGCGCTTGTTTTACATTTTCCGAAATGTTAAAAGAAGGTGCAATTTCAACTACTTTTTGATGACGACGCTGAACAGAACAGTCACGCTCAAATAAATGTCTAATATTACCATGATTGTCGGCTACTATTTGAACTTCAATATGTTTTGGGTCTTCTACATACTTTTCTAAAAACATGGAGTCATCACCAAAGGCATTCAGAGCTTCGTTTTTTGCAGAATCGAAATTTTGCTCTAAATCCTCTTCTTTTCTAATAATTCGCATACCACGACCGCCACCACCAGATGCGGCTTTTAGCATTAATGGATAGCCAATAGATTCCGCTTCGGAAATAGCAATTTCTAATGATGTTAATTGCTTTTTATTACTTTCAATAATAGGAACTTGGCAACGGACGGCAATTTCTTTTGCGGTAATTTTATCACCTAAAGCATCCATTACTTCTGGGTTTGGACCAATAAAAATGATGTTGTTTTCTTTGCATTTTCGAGCAAATTCTGAATTTTCTGAAAGAAATCCGTAGCCAGGGTGAATGGCATCAACATTTTTTGATTTAGCGAGTGCTATAATTTCATCGCTGTTCAAATAAGGCTTTAAAGGATCATTATCTTCACCAATTTGATAGGATTCATCAGCTTTATTACGATGTTGTGAGTAACGGTCTTCATAAGTGTAAATTGCTACAGTATCCAGGTTTAATTCGGTACAGGCCCGTAAAATACGTATGGCAATTTCTCCTCGATTGGCAATTAATACCTTTTTAATTTTCATGTTTAACAATTTTATTTAATAATATATGGGTTTTCATTTTTATAATTCCGAACTATAAAATCTATAGCATTATCTAATAATTCGCCCATATTTTTTGATTTCTTAAAATTAACGTCACCTACTAAATTAAACAATCCTGATTTGAGTTGTTTAATTTTTGTGGGTGTTGATATGCTGTCTGCTTTCATGCATTTTAATAGGTGCTCTAACCGTTCATGTTCGGCTGTAGCTCGTTTTGCAAGTAAAGAGCGTTCTTCCATTTTATACTGTTCTATAGATTCGGGGGCAAGCACATTAAGACTTAGTTTAACCAGTGCATTATTTTCTTTTAAAAACTGCGGTTTATAAACTTTAGGATTGCCTTCATAACTTTGTTGATCGAAATCTACAGCACGAATACGATATTGGATTCTATCAAAATCCTGGGTAATTACAATGACATAGTTGTAGGAGCGCATATCGGCTAGAAGGCGGACGAAACAACGTTCGTTAAATTTTACAAACTCCTTGGCTAAAGCACGTTCGTCTTGAGGGGATAATTTTTTTAGATGATGATTTATAAATGTGTCACCTGCTATTCCTGAAATGTGTTCTTCTATTAGAGTATCCTTATGTACTAAAAATGTAATGTGATTAGGTGATAGTAAATGCTCTAATTCAAGTCCGTATATGCGGGAAGCATCTGCTTTTTTTACATACAGGTATAAATAATTGTCATTAAGTATGTTACGAACTTTAACACGGAAAGGTTTTGTGTTTCCAAAGGTGCAAAAATCAATACTGTCTATATTTAAATAAGGAATAAGACTATCGCTTCCATCAGAATGCAGAATAGAATACATACGTTTTAAACTTAGTTCTATTTCAGCACGTTCATGTTCGGCGTAATAGGTGCGAATCCATAACGTATCATTTTCGTTTTCATCTAAAATTTCAATAGCACCTTGAAAGCGTAATAAATCATCATAAAAAATGGGTATTTTAATATTTCGCCCTTGAGCAGTTAGATATTCCGATAACAATGGAGTTATTGGAAAAGCGGGCTTTTTTTTAGAAATAAGTTTTTTATCCACGGTATAAGAGCTATGTCTTCGAAGATAATTTTATTATTACTGAAAACCAATTAATGACAATCAAAATAAATTTATAATTAATAGAGTAAGCTTGAAGTGCTATTTATAGGTCTCGTTTGTTTTTGAATAGTCTAACCATGATTTTATACGCCCTAGAAACATATCTAAATAATTTTCTGTTAAAAAGATATTAGACCAATCGAAACGCTGTGCTTGAACGCCTAGGTAATACAAAAAAATGGAAGCTCCTGCTGTAGGAATTAAGGTTAATTCTGAAGGAGATATATGACGTTCAGATTGATAACCTGAAAGAAATTTAGAAACTTTTTCTTCGTAGACTTTTTTATCTGTTTCAATAAAAAATAACTGCATGCAGAAATATCCAATGTCTAAAATAAACGGTCCGTTTCCACAATTATCGAAATCGAATATTGTAATGTTATTAGCGTTATCGACACTTAAGTTATCATACCAAATATCTAAATGTACAGTCCCTTTTTGGTTTTCAGTTAGCGGCGTGTTTTTAAAAGCGGTATTTACAGAATTTGTAAGATCTTTAAACAGTTTCATAGCATCTATATTCTCATTAAAATATTTGGTAAGAAATGTATAAGATTTTTCTGTTAATAAAGATTCTGTATATGTTGTTCGTTTTAAGGAAGGTTTAGGTGAGTTTTTATGGATTTTTGCCATAGTATCACCAATCCTGTAGCAGGTCTCCAAATTTTTAAATCGAATTTTTTTACCTTCTGCAAACGAAAATAATACAACATAGCGTATGCCTTCAGGAGCATCTATTTTTTGAATATACGAACCGTTTGTTGCTGCTATAGGGGATGATACTGATAGGTTATGATTACTGAGGTGTTGTAATAAACGTAGTTCTTCTTTAATTTCGGTAAGCGTCCGCCAATTGTAGCAATATACTCTTAAAGCGTATTTAATAGTTGGCGTTGTAATAAAGTATGTGTGATTAATTCCGGTTCTAAATAATGAACAACTAGATTGTGCATCCAGACCATAAGTTTCAATTATATATAACCCTAATTCTTTTTCAGAAAGGGTAGAAGAGGATGCTGGAATTGCTTTCATGTTTATTGTTTTATATGCTAAAAAAAACGATTGTTCTCTTAGCTTGAACCGCTATGCAATTTATAAATTACCAATAAACAAGAAAACAATTATTCAGCTAATGTTTTAATGAATTTAAATACGATATTTTTATTTTTGGTAAGCTCCAGATGAGTAGGTAAGCTCATAACTATGTGTATATATTTCGAAAACAATACCAAAAGGATCTTCTACATATACCATTTTAAAAGGCTTTTCATTTGGGTAGTATTCACGAATTGGCATTCGCTGTTTACCTCCGTAGGCTACAATCTTATCGGTTAAAGCTTCAATATTTGGGTCTTGAATGCAGAAATGAAACAGACCCGTGTTAAATGGATTGAATTCTGGTACTTCTTTGTTTCCATGTGGGAAAGAAAATAACTCAATACCCGTACCATCAGAAGTGGACATGTGTGCAATTTCAAAGGTTTCCCAATCATCGCCAAACACATCAATACACATTTGACCAATAGCGGTTTCTTTTTCTTTTTTTACTACTGAAGGCGCCATTATTACATACCAGCCCATAACTTCTGAATAGAATTTTACAGCATCGTTTATATTAGGAACCGTAATACCAATATGTGAAAATGATTTTGGATAATTTGTGTTAACTGTCATATACATTAAATTTAGATTTCAAAATTAGTGTATATTTGCTTTTTGCACAATAACTTACCTAAAAGTTGTATAGGTGCTAAAAAGAGTAATTTTAAGATTGTCAGTTATTTAAATGTTTATAAATTGAAAAAAAATAAATGTCCTTTAGATTATACTATGGGCTTAATTGGAACGAAATGGAAACCCTTAGTGTTATTTCATTTACTAAATGGGCCTTTGCGTTCTGGAGTATTACAAAAAACACTACCTGGAATTTCAAATAAGATGTTTACACAAACAGTTAGGGAATTAGAGAAAGACGGATTGGTTCTAAGAAAAATTTATCCGGTTGTCCCACCTAAAGTGGAATATAGTTTGAGCGATAGAGGCGCTTCTTTAGAAGGCGTGCTTAGAGCTTTAGATGCTTGGGGAGCAGAAGATAGTAAGTAGGTGCTTATGCCTTTTAAATGATATGCATATTATTTAGATACCTATTAGTACCTAAATAATATGCATGTAATTTATAAATAGGAGTAACCTGTTTCAAAATTCTATGGATTTGTAGACCATAAGGCTGCACTTTTAAGCATAGCGCGTCTTGGTAAGCCTAACCCGGCAACAATAAGTTCTGCAAAATCTTCTGGTTGTAAAACACGATCTTCAGAATCCTTAGAAGCTATACCTAATTCAATAGACATATCTGAAGCTATCGTACTTGGTGTTAAGGTACAAACACGGATATTGTTCTTTCTTACCTCTTTCATTAAAGATTCAGACATACCAATTACAGCAAATTTAGAAGCTGAATAAGCCGAAGTAGTAGCATTACCTGAAAGACCTGCTGTTGAAGATACGTTAATAATATCTCCAGAGTTATTCACAATCATGTGAGGTAAAACCTCTTTAGTAACATAATACATACCCATTACATTTGTTTGGATAATTTGACTCCATTGTTCAACAGGCATATCGTTAAATGAACCAAAAGCAGCAATTCCGGCATTGTTAACCAAAATATCAATACCACCTAAGGTGTCAATCATGTTTTTGATACTAGTTTTAACTTCTTCATAATTACCTACATCAAATGCAGCATATGTTGCAGAAACACCTAGAGCTTCAATTTCGGCAACGGTTTCTTTTAATGCAGCTTCGTTTCTTCCTGTAATGGCTACATTAATTCCTTGTTTAGCAAAAGCTAAAGCAGTCGCTTTTCCTAACCCACGACTACCTCCTGTAATAATGGCGTTTTTGTTTTTTAAATCTGTCATGTTTTTTCTTATTTTGAGAATATACGGTTGTTTGTAATAAAATTAGCAATCAAGAATTGCTGTATTCAAGCATACAAATTTACGCATTATTAAATTTTTTGGTGGTAAATTTTGGTGCAGATTATTTTAAATTTTTGTAAATAAATACTTGTTAGAAATTCAGTGTAAATAAGTGTTGGACTGTGTTTTTACTTTTTTATAATTTGTTAAATTGCGGCTATGATAGATAATTTTGAAAATGAGTTTTTTGGTATAGGTATCCAAAATGGGAAAACACCTGAAAATCTAGGTGTGCTTTGGCGTTCTGCACAAAATTTAGGTGCTAGTTTTATTTTTACCATAGGTAATAGGTATGCTAAACAAGCTTGTGATACGCATAATGCGGTTAAATCTATGCCGTATTTTCATTATGATAATTTTGATGATTTTTTTAATAACCTTCCAAAAGGAGCAAGGATTGTTGGTGTAGAACTAACAGATGAGGCAGAAAATTTAGAAACTTTTAATCACCCAAGGCGTTGTGTGTATCTGTTAGGAGCTGAAGATCATGGTTTAACAAAACAAGCCATTGAAAAGAGTCATTTTTTAATTAAATTTAAGTCTCAATTAAGCCTCAATGTTTCAGTAGCAGGAAGTATTGTTATGTATGATAGGGGAATAAATAAACCAAGGTTGTAACTTTGCACCGATAAAACAGTTCTAAAATGAGTCATAAAGCAGGATTTGTAAATATTATTGGTAACCCAAATGTTGGGAAGTCAACACTTATGAATGCATTTGTAGGTGAAAAATTATCCATAATCACCTCCAAAGCCCAAACAACCCGTCATCGTATATTAGGGATTGTTAATGGTGAAGATTTTCAAATGGTCCTTTCAGACACCCCCGGAATTATTAAGCCAGCATATGAGCTTCAGGCTTCAATGATGGATTTTGTAAAATCGGCTTTTGATGATGCAGATGTTCTTGTTTACATGGTGGAAATAGGAGAGAAAGAGCTTAAAGATGAAGCTTTTTTTAATAAAATAACCAATTCTAAAATACCTGTTTTATTACTTTTAAATAAAATAGATAAGTCCGATCAAGAGCAGTTAGAAGGACAAGTTCAAGCATGGGCAGAAAAGGTGCCAAATGCCGAAATTATTGCCATCTCAGCTTTAGAAGGTTTTGGTGTTCCTGAAGTTTTTAATAGAATTATTGAATTGCTACCTGAATCTCCTGCCTTTTATCCTAAAGATCAGTTAACAGATAAGCCTGAACGGTTTTTTGTAAATGAAACCGTTAGGGAGAAAATTTTAATGAACTATAAAAAGGAAATTCCATACGCTGTAGAGATTGATACAGAAGAGTTTTTTGAGGAAGATGAAATTATTCGCATGCGTTCGGTAATTATGGTTGAACGTGAAACACAGAAAGGAATCATAATCGGACATAAAGGCTCGGCGTTAAAGCGCGTTGGTATGGAAGCTAGAAAAGATTTAGAAGCGTTTTTCGGAAAGCAAGTTCATTTAGAACTATATGTGAAAGTTAATAAAAATTGGCGTAGTGATCAGCGACAACTAAAACGTTTTGGTTACAATCAATAACAACTTAGTTTTTTATAATTTTATTCATAAAATCATGTAGTTCATGCATTTGTTCTTTACTAGAATCGCGACCAATACGGCCAGCAAAGTATAAGACAAACCAAATAATTACTAATAGCAACATAATTCCTAGTTGTACCGCAAAGCTATTATTTAAAGACCAATTTGTATAGGCCCACACACCAAAGCCCACAAATAAACCGGCGACTATAAAATGAAAAAACATAAACATAGTCCAAACGGTAGGGTTAGGGCCAAATAATCCATGTAATTGAGATGTTTCATGATTTATTTCATTCACCTCTAAATGCAATTGTGGAGACCAAAAGTGTTGTTGTGATTTTGGGAGTTTTAAAAAAATATGATCATCAATAATTGCTATAATAAAAGCTTTTTGTGATTTTTTAGCATCGGCAAATAATTGTATAACAGCTGTATTGGGTAAGGATAATTCTTTTTTAAAACGCGGTCTTAAAACAATATTTTCTTTTTGTAAACTCATTATAATTTGGACAATTAGTAGGTTTTTTTATGCACTAAAAAGATTATTTTTCACAATCCTCATTTTTAACCTGCACTAAATATAACGAAATCATCTGCTTATCATTATATTTGCACCAAAATTTGTAATAATATGAGTAATATCGTAGCTATAGTTGGTCGCCCAAATGTAGGGAAATCAACCTTCTTTAATCGTTTAATACAACGAAGAGAAGCCATTGTAGATGCCACAAGTGGTGTAACTAGAGACCGTCATTATGGGAAAAGTGACTGGAATGGTCGTGAATTTTCCTTGATTGATACCGGAGGTTATGTAAGAGGTAGCGATGATGTTTTTGAAGCTGAAATAGATAAGCAGGTAGAGATTGCTATTGAAGAAGCAGATGCCATAATATTTATGGTAGATGTAGAATCTGGTGTCACTGGTATGGATGAAGATGTCGCTAAACTATTGCGTAAAGTTTCTAAACCCGTTTTTTTAGTTGTAAATAAAGTAGATAATGGTAAACGTGCCGAAAATGCTGTAGAATTTTATTCTTTAGGATTAGGCGATTACTATACAATAGCAAGTATTAATGGTAGTGGAACAGGAGACTTATTAGATGCGCTTGTTGAAGCATTGCCAGAAAAAGAAGAAGTAGAGGAAGTTCAATTACCACGTTTTGCTGTAGTAGGGCGTCCAAATGCAGGAAAATCATCTTTCATCAATGCGTTAATTGGAGAAGATCGCTATATCGTTACAGATGTAGCTGGTACAACTCGTGATTCTATTGATACCAAATACAACCGTTTCGGGTTTGAATTTAATTTAGTTGATACTGCCGGAATACGTAAAAAATCTAAGGTAAAAGAAGATTTAGAATTCTATTCAGTAATGCGTAGTGTACGTGCAATTGAACATTCTGATGTTTGTTTAGTTGTTTTAGATGCAACACGTGGTTTTGATGGTCAAGTTCAGAATATTTTTTGGTTAGCAGAACGTAACAGAAAAGGGATTGTTGTTTTGGTTAATAAATGGGATTTAGTTGAAAAAGATACCATGACAACCAAACAATATGAAACCCTTATTAGAAAAGAAATGGAGCCATTTACCGATGTGCCAATTGTTTTCATATCTGTTTTAAATAAACAACGTATTTATAAGGCTATTGAAACAGCTGTTGAGGTTTATAAAAATCGTAGTAAGAAAATTAAAACGAGTAAGTTAAACGAAGTATTACTTCCTATTATAGAAAATTACCCTCCACCAGCTTATAAAGGGAAATTTGTTAAAATCAAGTATATTATGCAGTTGCCTACACCGCAACCGCAGTTTGCTTTCTTTTGTAACTTACCACAATATGTGAGAGATGGGTATAAGCGCTTTCTTGAAAATAAACTGCGTGAGCACTTCGATTTTCATGGAGTTCCTGTTAGTGTATATATGCGTAAAAAATAGCATTTTAAAACATTTAATATAAATTTAAAAACCATTTACAATCTTGTAGATGGTTTTTTTTTTGGTTTGTGTCTAGGTGTTCTTCTTCAGTATGTTAAAAGGTAAAGTTTATGTTTTTTTTAAGAAAATTCATACGATTATGATTTTATATTCGTTTTTAGAAAACCAACCAACCAAACATCAATCAAATTATGAAGAGTTTATTCTTTGTACTTACGTTCTTTGCCATATCTATGGCTTTTTCACAATCTCGACCTATAGAAATATCGGGTAAAATCTTGTCTGTAGACGAACAATTACCTCTAGAGTCGGCAACTGTTCACCTCGAACGTTTATCCGATAGTACCGTAATTACCTATACAATTTCAGATAAAACAGGTGGTTTTATTTTGGAAGATCGTATATCAGATAAATCGGTAAAACTATATGTATCTTACGTAGGGTATAAAAGTTATGAAAAAATTATTTCATTAGCACAGTCAAAAGTTCAAGTGGGTACTATAAATTTAGAAGTTAGTAATGCTTTAGATGAAGTTTTAATTAAATCTGCAGCGCCAATAACAATTAAAAAAGACACTTTGGAATTTAATGTTAGTTCTTTTAAAACCAAAAAGGATGCAACGGTAGAAGACCTTTTAAAAGAGTTACCTGGGGTAGAAGTGGATGAAGATGGTAAAATTAAAATTAATGGTAAAGAGGTTAATAAAATCCTCGTTAATGGAAAGCCGTTTTTTGGTGATGATCCAACGATTACCACTAAAAATTTAACCAAAGAGTTAATTGAAAAAATTCAAGTAGTTGATACTAAAACGAAAGCAGAAGCTTTTAGTGGAGAGGTAGTAGATGGCGAAAATAAAACCATAAACTTAACCATTAAAGAGGAGAATAATAAAGGTGTTTTTGGTCGTGTTGCTGCTGGAGCCGGAACAAATGAACGTTATGAAGGTGCGGGAATGCTTAATTATTTTAATAATGATAGGCGAATAAGTGTGCTACTAGGAGGTAATAATATTAATTCGCCAGGGTTTAGTTTTGGCGAAATTCGTAAAATGTTTGGCGGTGGCTCTAGCATGTCCATGTCAAGTAATGGTTCCTTTACCATAGATGGTCGCTCATTTGGAGGCGGAGAAGGGATTACAAAATCGCAAAATGCCGGTGTTAATTATGCGGATATAATAGGAGAAAAGACAGATGTTTCTGCCGATTATTTTTATTCAGGTAGTAGTTCAGAAAATAAAACGGCAACTCAAAGAGAAAATATCTTACCAGATTCTCGCTACTATACCAATTCAGAAACTAATAGTTATAATGATAGTGATAGTCATTCGGCTAATATGGGTTTTGATATAGAAGTCGATTCTACTTTTTTAATAAACATAAATCCCTCTTTTCGTTACTTTAAAAATACCAACACGTATACGGCTTCTGAGGAATCTTTAAATGATTCGTATGTTTTAACCAACCGTTCTAACACTAATTCGGTGGTTGAAAATATTGGTAAAAATTTCCAGAATTCAGTAAGTTTAACCAAGAAGTTTGGAAACAAAGGCGCGTCTTTATACGTTAATTTAGTTAACGAGATTAATAGCCGAGAATCTGAAGATAACCTACAATCGTTAACCAATGTGTATGGAGAGGATCTTTCCAATCCTACTAATCCTGAATATGTATTAATCGATCAAACCAAGAGAGATCAACTAACTAATGGCGATGGAGCTGATGCTAATTTTAGGTCCTATATAGGATATAAACTGCCTATAGTGGCTGAAAAACTTTTTTTGAATTTTAATTATGAATATGAAAACGATAAAACTACCGATACTAAAAGTACTTACGATAAAGATGTTTTAGGTAGTTTTTCGATATTCAATGAGGATCAAAGTACCGATTTTGAATATTTAGATGAAAGTATGAGTCCTGGTGTAAGTTTAAGTTATAGAAGTGAAGTTTGGTCTGCTAGGATTGGTGTTGATTATGTATATAGAACTTTAGAAAATACCGATTTATTACGACCAGAGCTATCTATAAAAAGACGTTTTGAAACACCGGAGTTAAGTGGGTATATACAGTATAAATTTAGTCCCAAAGCATCTTTGTGGTCTAATTATAGTTTGAGAAATACACCGCCACAATTAGCCCAATTACAAGCTTTTGAAAATGTGTCTGATCCTTTAAATACCATTGTAGGTAATCCTGATTTAGAGCCCGCTAATAGTCATAATTTTAGTTTTGGATATAATGCTTTCGACTGGCAAAAACGTACGGGTTTTTATTCTTATATCGGGGGATCCTTTACAGAAAATCAAGTAGTAGCAAAAACAACTGTTGATGAGAATTTTGTAAGAGAAACAACCTATGCTAATGTTGATGGTTACTATAGTATTTACGGAAATGCAAGCTATAATAAGGATGTGAAATTGGATAGTTTAAGGACTATTAAATTGGATTTTGGTGCTTATGGTAATTTAAATAGAAATATAAATTTTAATAATGAGGTACAATATGCTAGTAAAGTACGTTCTATAACTCCCGAAATTGGAGTGCGCTTCATCTGGAAAGATGTTTTAGAATTCCGCCCTCGTTACTCTATTTCTTTTACTAAAAACACCTTTGATTTAGATGAGTTTGAAGATCGCGAGTTTTCATATCATAACCTTAATTTAGATACAGCTATATTTCTTCCTAAGAATTTTGAATGGCGAAATGATGTGAACTATAATTATAATCCTAATATTGGTGAGGGCTTTCAGAAAAGTGCTTGGTTTTGGAATTCAACACTTGCGTATTCTGTATTAAAAGATGCCGGTACAGTAACATTAAAAGTTTATGATTTGTTAAACCAGAATACCAATGCTAGGCGAACAGCAACCCAAAATTATATTCAAGATTCCCAAAGTACCGTTTTAGAGCAATATTTTATGTTAAGCTTTAGTTGGAAGTTTAATAGTTTGGGTAAAAAGGGAGAAACAAATGATCGTGACGTTTTTTGGGATTAAGAAAAAAATAACAGGAGCAAAAAAAGCCATTTTAACATATGCTAAAATGGCTTTTTTTTATTGTTTTAAGTAGATAATTACCAGCCTCCAGAAGCTCCGCCGCCTCCAAAGCCACCGCCTCCGAAGCCACCACCAAAGCCGCCTCCGCCAAATCCACCACCTGATGAACTGCCAAATCCACCAGAAGATCCACCGAAACCGCCACGGCCCATATTGCTTAAAATTATGGCATCAAGGATACTAAAACCACCAGAGTTTCCTCCGCCAGAACCATTATTACCTCCGCCTTTACGGTTTTTGGAAATAGCCATTATTATAAATAGAAATATGATAAATAGTGGAAATAGAATCCCGACCGGGAAACCATCTGCATCATCGCTTATTCGTGTGCCTTGATATTCACCAGTTAGTACTTCAAATATGGCTTCAGATCCACGATTTAAACCACCTGGATAGTCGTTTTGTTTAAAATAAGGAATAATATCATTATTAATAATACGTTTGCTCATAGCATCTGTTAATAAATGCTCTACACCATATCCCGTATTAATAGCAACTTTCCGATCATCACGTGCTAATAATATGAGAACGCCATTATCTTCTTTCTTCTGTCCAATGCCCCATTTTTCACCCCATTGCGCACCTAGGTAATTAATGTTTTCACCATTAGTTGATGAAATTATAGCAACTACTATTTGCGTTGAAGTAGTGTCTGAGTACTTGATTAACTTCGTTTCTAAAGCGTTTTTTTCGGAAGAAGAAAGTAGGTTTATATAATCGTAAACGCTTGTTTCTTCCTTAGGAATTTCAGGAATATTAAATTGAGCCAAACTTGTTTGCGTTCCTAAAAACAGTAGCATACAAATAAATGCTAACTGCTTAAGGTGTATACACATGAAGTTTGTTATGTTTAAATTGGGCATAATTATTTTATCCTTTTGAAATAGTATCGGGTAACTCGTTAGTATCTGTATGATCCCATGGAAAATGAGTTTCTAAAACGGCTCCAGCTTTTAGAATACCGTCTACTAAACCTTGTTTGAAATTTCCTTGTTTAAATTGATTTTGTATAACATTTCTGGTGCTATCCCAAAAATCAGGAGCCACAACATCGTTAATGCCTTTGTCTCCGAAAATAACAAAGTTTCTATCCTCTACAGCAACATAAATTAATACGCCATTCTGCAGTTTGGTATTGTCCATTTTTAAGTTGTGAAACACTTCCATAGCACGTTCGAAAACATCAATTTTAGACGTTTTTTCAAGGTGTACGCGTATTTCACCAGAGGTGTTTTTTTCTGCTTTACGAATGGCATCAATAATAGCCTGCTCTTCGTTGGCCGTTAAAAAATCTTCAATTTTAGACATAGTTTTTAAAATTCAAAGTCAACATCAGGTGCATTTTCACTTCCGGCATCAGCTTTATATCTTGGCATTTCTTCAAATCCAAACATACTAGCTAAAAGGGTTCCTGGGAATTTTTTAATATGTTTGTCATAAATGTTTACAGAGGCATTATAACGATCTCTGGCTACATTTATACGGTTTTCGGTACCTTCTAATTGAGACTGTAATTCAAGGAAATTTTGATTCGCCTTTAAGTCAGGGTAGCGCTCAACAGTTACTAATAAACGAGATAAAGCACTGCTTAGTCCGCTTTGTGCCTGTTGGAATTGTGCCATGTTTTCGGATGTTAAATTACTAGCATCAATATTTGTAGATGTCGCTTTTGAACGCGCTTCAATAACATCCGTTAGTGTATTTCTTTCAAAATCTGCAGCACCTTGTACGGTTTTAACAAGATTACCAATTAAATCATTACGACGTTGGTAAGAGCTTTCTACATCGGCCCATGCTGTTTTAGCGTCTGCTTCATGTTCTACAGCTGTATTGTTGAATCCTACCGCCCATGAGTATAATGCAAATACTATTGCGGCAATAATTAAAACGGGAATTAACCATTTTTTCATAATAAATTGATTTTAAGTGTTAAGGTTCTATGTATTAGTAGTGATTTCTGTAAAGATGTTACAATTGTTCTTTTATTTTATTAAGCTGTGCTTTAACTTCTTCTAGTTTATTAATAATACCAAAAGTGTCAAGCGTTTGTTGTTTACCTTCTTTTAAATGTATTTTAGCGCCTTCTAAAGTAAAGCCGCGTTCTTTAACTAAATGATGGATTAGTTTTAGATTTTGGATATCTTCGGGTGTGAATTTACGATTGCCTTTAGCATTTTTTTTAGGCTTTAAAACGTCAAATTCTTTTTCCCAAAAGCGTATTAAAGATGTGTTTACATCAAAAGCTTTGGCAACTTCACCTATTCCGTAGTACCTTTTTTCTGGTAAGTTAATATGCATTAGTCTAAAGATTGATTTTCAAGTGTTGCATGTTTTAATAGTTCGTCAAACTCTTCTGCAGATAGATTTCCGTAATAGAAATTTAAAGGGTTTATGCGTTTGTCGTCTTTAAAAATTTCATAATGTAAATGCGCTGCTTCAGAACGCCCTGTATTACCTACAAATCCTATTAAATCACCCCGTTTTACTTTCTGATTTTTTTTAACATTGTATTTGTATAAGTGCGCATACAGGCTTACATATCCAAAACCATGATCTATTCGAATATGGTTTCCGTATCCTGATGATCGACTATCGGCTCTAATTACAACACCGTCACCTGAAGCATAAACAGGCGTGCCGCGAGGAGCAGTGAAATCCATACCATAATGAAATTTACGAACTTTAGTAAACGGATCTGTTCGGTAACCGTAACCTGATGCCATACGGGTTAAATCTTCATTACTTACAGGTTGTATAGCGGGAATTGCTGCCAGTAATTTTTCTTTTTCTTCAGCAAGTTTCGCTATTTCATCTAAAGATTTAGATTGTACTACGATTTGTTTTTGAAGTATATCTATACGCTTATTACTTTCAATAATTAATTTTGAATTATCAAAACCTTCTAAGTTTTTATAGCGATTTACACCCCCAAATCCCGCAAGACGCTGTTCTTTAGGAATAGGATTGGTTTCAAAATATAAGCGGTAAATGTTATTGTCACGATTGGCAATATCTTCTAAAACCAACTGTGCTTCGTCCATTTTTTTATTTAGTAATTGATACTGGAGTTGCAAATTAGAAAGTTCTCTTTTTAAGGCTCTTTCCTTTGGCGACTCAATATATTGACTAGAAATAAATACGGTTAAAAAACCAAACAATCCAGCGGCTAAAACAAACAACATAATGTACTTAAAAGTGCGCCTTTTTTTACGCTCAATTTTTCTATATGAAAGCGTTTCAGAATCGTAATAATATTTTACCTTACTCATTGGCTAAATTTACTATTTTTGCAATTAATTAGAATAGAATTATAAATTATTCTGCTTGGCAAGCTAACAAACCTACCTAATTAATACAATATTTACGTGACTGTAATTGTATTTCAGGTTATTTATACCCTTAGTGTATTATTTTAGGGTAGTAAAGATATAAATTGTTTGCTACATTGCAGAATTTTAACAAAAGCTTACAAAGCCTTTTCATTTATGAAATCTCAAGAAATACGATCAAAATTTTTACAGTTTTTTAAGGACAAGAAGCATAGTATTGTGCCTTCAGCACCTATGGTATTAAAAGACGATCCTACTTTAATGTTTATAAACTCAGGGATGGCACCTTTTAAAGAATATTTCTTAGGAAATGCCGAGCCAAAAAATACACGTATTACTGATTCACAAAAATGCTTACGAGTATCTGGAAAGCATAATGATTTAGAGGAAGTTGGTTATGATACGTACCATCATACACTTTTTGAAATGCTTGGAAACTGGAGTTTTGGCGACTATTTTAGAGAAGAAGCCATAACATGGGCTTGGGAGTTGTTAACAGAGGTTTATGGTATTGATAAAGATATATTATACGTAACTGTTTTTGAAGGAGATGAGCAAGATGGTACACCTATGGACCAAGAGTCGTATGATTTTTGGAAGGGATTAATATCTGAAGACCGCATTTTAATGGGGAATAAAAAGGATAATTTCTGGGAGATGGGTGAACAAGGGCCGTGTGGACCGTGTAGTGAAATACATGTTGATATTCGTTCGGCGGAAGAAAAAGCTAAAGTGCCAGGTAAGGATTTGATTAATATGGATCATCCCCAAGTTGTTGAGATTTGGAATTTAGTATTCATGCAATATAACCGAAAGGCTAACGGATCTTTAGATTCGTTACCGAATAAACATATAGATACCGGTATGGGGTTTGAACGCTTATGTATGGTCTTACAAGGTGTTCAAAGTAATTACGATACAGATGTGTTTACACCAATTATTCGTGAAATTGAAACGATAACTCATAAAGAGTACGGCAAAAATGATAAAATAGATGTTGCTATTCGTGTAATTTCCGACCACGTTCGTGCTGTAGCCTTTTCAATTGCAGATGGCCAATTGCCAAGTAATACAGGTGCGGGGTATGTAATACGTAGAATTTTACGTCGTGCAATCCGTTATAGTTTTACATTTTTAGATCAAAAAGATCCTTTTATTTATCGTTTAGTAGATGTGTTAAGTCAGAAAATGGGTGCTGCTTTTCCGGAAATTAAATCACAAAAACAGCTTATCGAAAATGTGATTAAAGAAGAAGAAGCTTCATTTTTAAGAACACTAGATCAAGGGTTAGTATTGTTGGATGGTATTGTAAAAAACACTTCAGGCGATACCGTTTCTGGTGATAAAGCTTTTGAACTGTATGATACTTATGGTTTTCCAATAGATTTAACAGCTTTAATTTTATCGGAACAAGGTCTGAAATTAGATGAAGCAGGTTTTAAAACGCATTTAGAGAAGCAGAAAAAACGTTCTCGTGCAGCTAGTGAAATGTCTACAGGTGATTGGACTGTTTTAATTGACGATGTAGTTCAAGAATTTATAGGTTATGATGCTTTAGAGGCAAATGTTAAAATAACTAGATATCGTAAAGTAAGTTCGAAAAAAGATGGAGACATGTACCAACTTGTTTTCAATTTAACACCATTTTATGCTGAAGGTGGTGGTCAAGTAGGAGATAAAGGATATTTAGAAGATGTTCATGGCGATGTAATTTATATTTTAGATACTAAAAAGGAAAATAATGTAGTTATTCACTTAACTAAAAATTTACCAGATCATTTAACAGAAACTCAGAAAGCAGTTGTAGATGCTAAACAACGTTATAGAACCGAGTGTAACCATACAGCAACACATTTATTACATCAAGCATTACGAGAAGTATTAGGAACACATGTTGAACAAAAAGGTTCAGCGGTACATTCTAAATATTTACGATTTGATTTTTCACACTTTGCTAAGTTAACTTTAGAAGAGTTACGTGATGTAGAGTCTTTTGTAAATGCACGTATAGCTGGTAAGTTGCCTTTAAATGAAAAACGAAATATACCAATGGATCAAGCCATTCAGGAAGGGGCTATGGCACTTTTTGGTGAAAAGTATGGCGATACCGTTCGTATGGTTCAGTTTGGTCAATCAATTGAACTCTGTGGCGGAACACATGTGAAGAATACAGGGGATATATGGTACTTCAAAATCGTGTCTGAAGGCGCTGTGGCATCTGGTATTAGACGTATAGAAGCTATTACTAACGATGCATTAAAAGATTATTTCTTAGATGTGAACAATGCTTTTAGTGATGTGAAAAGTTTATTAAATAATGCAGATCCTGCCAAAGCAGTTCTTAACCTACAAGAAGAAAATAGTAGTCTTAAGAAACAAGTTGAAGCTTTATTGAAAGATAAAGCTAAGAACTTAAAAGGTGAGCTAAAAAATGAGTTGACAGATGTTAATGGTGTTCAGTTTTTAGCTAAAAAAGTAGACTTAGATGCTGGTGGAATTAAAGATTTATGTTTTGAGTTAGGTAGCCAGTTTGATAATTTGTTTTTATTGTTTGCAGCCGAGACTAATGGTAAAGCATTATTGTCATGTTATATTTCTAAAGAGTTGGTAGCTAAAAGCGACTTAAATGCCGGTCAAGTTGTACGCGAATTAGGTAAGTTTATCCAAGGAGGTGGAGGCGGACAGCCGTTCTTTGCAACTGCTGGTGGTAAAAACCCTGGAGGTATAGATCAGGCTTTAATTGAAGCAAAAAAATACCTGTCGTAAAAAGCAGTGAATTGAAATAACAAAATACATTAGCCATTGTAGAACGTTGTCTACAATGGCTTTATTTTTTATATTTAATATGCTATTTGTTAGGTGAAATGATAGTGTTCTAATTTACATACTGTATGATTCTTCAAACTAAAATTCCTTTAAAACCACAAACTGAAAACCAGATAGATTATAATTCTCAGGTATTATTGTTAGGGTCTTGCTTTGTTGAGAATATAGGGGCTAAATTGGAGTATTTTAAGTTTCGGAACATCCAAAATCCTTTTGGGGTTCTTTTTCATCCTAAAGCTATAGAAAACTTGGTGTGTAAAGCAGTCAATAAAAAAGAGTATACGGAAGCTGATATCTTTTTTTATAACGAACAATGGCATTGTTTTGAAGCGCATTCGCAGTTGAGTAATGGTAGTAAAGAGCTATTGTTAGATGCTTTAAACAAGCAAATAGTTAAAACTCGTGAGCAACTTAAAACAGCTTCACACATTGTTTTTACTTTTGGAACCGCTTGGGGTTATAAGCTTAAAGAAACCAATCAATGGGTTGCAAACTGTCATAAAATTTCACAAAAAGCATTTGCTAAAACATTGGCTTCTGTTTCAGATGTATCAAATTCATTACAAAGTATCACCGAACTTGTCAGACAATTAAATGATACGGCTGAAATTATCTTTACTGTTTCACCAATACGTCATTTAAAAGATGGTTTTATCGAAAATACACAAAGTAAAGCGCATTTAATTTCGGCTATTCATCAACATTTAGAGAGTGTTGACTGTGCTTCATATTTTCCTTCATACGAGTTGATGATGGATGAATTACGGGATTATCGTTTTTATGAAGCGGATATGATTCACCCCAATCAGACAGCAATAAATTATATATGGCAAGCTTTCAAAGATGTGTGGGTTTCTGGAACTGCAAGTTCTACAATGGAAACTGTTGATAGTATTCAAAAAGGGCGCTTGCACAGGCCTTTCAATCCTAATTCCGATGCGCACAAGAAGTTTATTGATAATTTAGATTTGAAACAGGCGTTGCTCCAGAAAGAATATCCGCATATGTGTTTTTGATAACGAACCTGAATTTTATTTATTCTATTGGTAACTGAAAGCGGTTTTAACGGTTAATCTTTTTTAAAAAGCAGTTGGTCGAAAAAATAAGTGAGGTCATTTTTATAGTCGTAAATTTACCTTGCTATTAATTATTACATATAAACATCAATTTTGAAAGACGAGTAAAATCCATTTCATATTGGTGTTTTTTTTATGGCTTTTATTTATCATTAAATGTAAGTGTTGTTTTTTGTACATTCGTGTATGAGAAAAATTTTATTTGGCGTATTACTGGCTTTAGCCGTTATTTTTACTTTTAAATATTGGGATGATTCCAAAAAACAACAAGCTACACTACAAGAAAGTTCGACCTTAATTCAAGAACAAATTAAAAATGTTGGTAAACTAATTGTAACCGAAGGGCATTTTAGTCAAGTATTCAATTATAATAATTCAAAAGAGCTTTTTGGTAGTTATATTACTTCCGATAAGAAAGCTTTGGTTGTTGTGAATGCCGATGTCTTTATATCATATGATTTAAGTTTAATAGATTACCAGGTAGATGAAAGCAGAAAAACACTTCGTATAACAAATATTCCAGAGCCAGAAATTAAAATTACTCCAGATCTAGAGTATTATGATATTGAAGCTGATTTTTTTAATCCTTTTGAGGCTACTGATTATAATGCTATAAAGAATTTGGTAAAAAAATCGTTGATAAAGAAGTTGGATCAGTCTGATATGCGAGCAAATGCAGAAAATAGACTTATTAGCGAATTGGCTAAGTTTTATATTTTAACAAGTTCATTGGGATGGACATTAGAATACAATAATCAATCCATTGAAAATCAAGAGGATTTAAGGTCCGTAAAATTATAAATTATTTTTTAGTTTAAGCCAGCCACCGCCATTTGTAGCGTCAATATTTTGAAGTGTCAGATATTTTGCTGCCTTATCAGAACGTACGCCGCTTTCACAACAAACAACAATTGGTTTGTTTAAGGTTTTAACTTCATCAATTCTAGTTGTTAATTCGTCAAGTGGAATATGTACAGCATTTTCTATATGACCGTTACGCCATTCTTGCTCGCTTCGCACATCTAAAATAGTAGCGCCATTATCTAGGTACATTTTAACTTGACGTTTTTTTGCACTAAAAATAAAATCAAAAATCCCCATAGTCGGTCTTTATTATATACATTTACAAAACTGAATATAGTTAAATATTGTTATTTAATCAAATGTGTACCGAGTTTGAAATCAGAAACTAGAAAGCAAGAAATAATTAATACAGCTGCTAAATTATTTAAAGAGAAAGGTTATAGCGCTGTGACTATGCGTGATATAGCAACGGTTATGGGGATTAAAGCTGCTAGCCTTTATAATCATATAAGTTCTAAGCAAGAAATACTTAAAGTTATTATTATATCGCTTGCAGAAGCTTTTACAGAAGGTATGCAGGCTATAAAAGCTTCTCAAAATTCTACCATTCAAAAAATACAAGCAGTCGTGAAACTTCATGTCGATATAACGGCAAAAAATACTTACGGAATGGCATCACTTAATAACGACTGGATGCATTTGGAAGAAAAAAGAGGATACTATTTAGATTTAAGAACAGGTTATGAATCCGATTTTAGAAGTATTTTAATTCAAGGAATTAAACAAGAAGAGTTATCAGACTCAAATGTAGAAGTTATGTTGTTTTCAATGCTTTCTACGCTACGTTCCTTATATCTATGGATGCCAAAAAAAGAAGATCTAACTCCAGAAGAATTATCCTTGCATTTGAGTAATGTGTTAATCCGTGGAATTAACATCTAGTTATCATTTTATTTTGTAAATTTGTACTCCAAACTAACGGTTGTTAGTTTGATGAATTACATAATAATATGGCAGAATTTTACAACTTAAAAGTTGCAGATGTTTATAAGGAAACCAAAGACACCGTGGTAATTGCCTTTTGTATTCCTGATGAGTTAAAAACTAAATTTCAATTTAAGCAAGGGCAACACCTTACGTTAAGAACGGAGATTGATGGCGTTGATGTGCGTCGAAATTATTCACTTTGTTCTAGTCCATTAGATAATGAATGGAAAGTAGCGGTTAAAACAATCCCAGGTGGTGTGTTTTCAAATTATGCTTTCAATGTATTACAGCCAGGTGATAGTCTTCAAGTTATTGCGCCTCATGGGGAGTTTTATGTAGAATGCGAACCAGAAAGTGCCAAAAATTATATTGCTTTTGCAGCAGGAAGTGGTATTACACCAATGTTGTCTATCATTAAAACCCATTTATACTCCGAACCAAATAGTACCTTCAAATTGTTTTATTTGAATAGGACGGTTAAATCTATTATCTTTAAAGAAGAGATTGAACAGCTTAAAAATGAGTTCTTTGGACGTTTTCAGGTGTTTTACTTTTTAACAAAAGAGCAACGCGATATTCCGTTTTTAAATGGACGTTTTAATAAAGAAAAATTACAAATTCTAACTCAGAATTTTATTGATATACCCGATACTAATCATGCTTTTATCTGTGGGCCTCAAGAGATGATTTTCTTAATTCGTGATGAATTAGAAGCAGCAGGTTTAGCTAAAGAGAAAATACATTATGAACTATTTTTCTCAGGAACTACAGCTGAAGAAAATCAGCATATTGCTGAAATTTTAGATGAAAAAGTTGATGGGACACAAGTAACTATTATTGATGGTGGAAAAGAATTTCATTTTGTTATGGATGATGACTTCGATAACATATTAGATGGAGCTCTAGCTGCCGGTGCCGATTTGCCATTTGCATGTAAAGGCGGTGTTTGTAGTACCTGTAAATGTCAGGTTAAGGAGGGAGATGTAAAAATGAAAATTAATTATGCTTTAGAGGAGAAAGAAGTCGCACAAAATTATGTGTTAAGCTGTCAAGCTGTGCCAACAACCGATAAAGTAGTTGTCGATTTCGACGTTTAATAAAAAAGTTAAAGCTATGAGTGATACACAAATAAATACGCTTGAGGAGCAGTTTGAGGCACGTATTGCACGTGATGAGAAAATTGAACCTAAAGATTGGATGCCAGAGAAATATAGGCAAACGCATATCAGGCAAATGTCGCAACATGCCCATTCTGAAATTGTTGGTATGTTGCCAGAAGGCAATTGGATTACAAGAGCACCATCTTTAAGAAGAAAAGTAGCCTTGTTAGCTAAAGTACAAGATGAAGCTGGACACGGTTTATATTTATATTCAGCCTGTGAAACCTTAGGTGTTTCTCGTGATGAATTGTATGAGCAACTTCATTCTGGGAAAGCTAAATATTCATCAATATTTAATTACCCAACGGTTACTTGGGCAGATATGGGAGCTATAGGTTGGTTAGTTGATGGAGCAGCTATTATTAATCAAGTACCACTATGTAGCACCTCTTATGGGCCCTATGCGCGAGCTATGGTTCGTGTGTGTAAAGAAGAGAGTTTTCATCAGCGTCAAGGATATGAAATCATGATAAAATTAGCGCAAGGAACTCCAGCACAAAAAGAAATGGCTCAAGACGCTTTAAATCGTTGGTGGTGGCCATCTTTAATGATGCTTGGTCCAACAGATGCAGAGTCAATTCATACCGAACAATCTATGAAATGGAAATTGAAGCGTAAATCAAATGACGATTTACGTCAACAATTTATTGATCAAACCGTGCCTCAGGCTGAGTTGATTGGTTTAACTATTCCAGATCCTGATTTAAAATGGAATGAAGAACGCGGTAGTTATGATTTTGGAGCGATTGATTGGGATGAGTTTTGGCAAGTTGTTAAAGGTCATGGTCCAATGAATAAAAGCCGAATGAAAGCTCGTGTTGGAGCATGGGAGCGTGGTGAATGGGTGCGTGATGCAGCTATGGCTTACTCTGAAAAACAACAAGCAAGAAAAGAAAAACAAGTCGTTTAAAACATAATCAAATTTTTGAATACCATGACTTATCTAGTCGTATTCGAAACTGATAAATAAAATAAATATAGTATGTCTGATAAAAAAAATTGGCCACTTTGGGAAGTCTTCGTGAGAAGTAAAAACGGATTAGAACATCGTCATTTTGGGAGTCTACATGCCGCTGATGCAGATATGGCTCTAGAAAATGCACGGGACGTGTATACCAGACGCAATGAAGGTGTTAGTATTTGGGTGGTTGAGTCTAAAAATATTACAGCATCCAATCCGGAGCATAATGGTGAAATGTTTGAGCCTGCTCAAGATAAAGTTTACCGTCACCCAACATTTTATGAATTGCCAGACGAAGTGAAGTACATGTAATATAAGCTGATTATGAATTTTAATTTAAGCTTTAAACTCAAAGAAAAATAATGAAAAAAAATCTATACAACTACATTTTAGGTATAGCCGATAACTCCTTAATTCTTGGTCAGAGAATGGGAGCTTTAACAGGGCATGGTCCTAGTTTGGAAACCGATATAGCTTGTACTAATATCTCCCTAGATTTATTTGGTCAAGTTCGTAGTTACTATCAATATGCAGCTAAGGTTGCCGGAGATAAGCGTACAGAAGATGATATTGCTATGCTTCGTCAGGAGCGGGAATATCTAAATGTCTTACTCGTAGAGCAACCAGATACAGACTTCGCATATACAATGGCACGACAGTTTTTATTTGATGTGTATCACTTTTTATTTCTTACAGAACTACAGAAAAGTAGCAATTTAACTTTAGCAGCAATTGCTAATAAATCAATTAAAGAAGTGAGTTATCATCAGCGTTTTTCATCCGATTGGATTAAACGATTAGGTGATGGTACTGAAGAGAGTCACAATCGTATGCAGACAGCTATTAACGATTTATGGACATATACTGATGAATTATTTCATCAAACTGATGCCGATAAAGCAATGGTTGCTGAAAACATAGGTGTTGATGTTACAAAATTAAAAGATACTTACTATAAGCAAGTAAATGCATTACTAGAAGAGGCAACCTTAGAGGTTCCAGAATCTAAGTATTTTCAAAAAGGAGGTAAACAAGGAATTCATACAGAACATATGGGGTATTTATTGGCTGATTTGCAGTATATGCAACGCGCCTACCCTAATATGGAATGGTAAACATATTAATGATTGAAGAATTCAGGTTCTAAAAAAAAATCTGTAACCCTCAATATTTTATGACAACAACAGAGCAAAACATAGATGAAATTTTAATTCCAATCTTGGAACAGGTTTCAGACCCAGAAATTCCGGTACTATCAATCATGGATATGGGGGTTGTACGTTCAGCAATTATTGAAAATGGTATTGTAAAAGTAGAGATAACACCCACTTATAGTGGTTGTCCTGCAATGGATGTTATTGGCGATGATATAAAAGCAGCCTTAAAACATGCAGGCTATGTCTCAGAAGTTGAACTTATTTTGCATCCCGCATGGACAACCGATTGGATTACTAAAAGGGGTAGGAAAGCGCTTGAAGATTATGGTATAGCTGCGCCATTGGAGGCTGATGCAGATAAAGATGTATTGCTAAATGAAAAACGACTTGTTAAATGTACCAATTGTGGCTCACAAAATACACGACTAATTAGTCAGTTTGGGTCTACGGCTTGCAAAGCGCAATTTCAATGCGATGACTGTCAAGAGCCTTTTGATTATTTTAAATGTTTAAAGTAAAAAGCATCTAGTTGAAGAACTAACAGTTGCACAATAAATAAGATTAGAAAATAGAAAGTATGAGTAAAAGTATTCTACTAAAAATTGAAAATAATATAGCCTTCATCACATTAAACAGACCCGAAGTGTTTAATAGTTTTAATCGTGAAATGGCATTGCAACTTCAAAGTGTTTTGGATGATTGTGAAAAGGATATTGAGGTTCGTGCCATAGTTTTATCCGGAAATGGAAAAGCATTTTGTGCAGGTCAAGATTTAAAAGAAGTTACAAGTCCAGAGTTAAATCCGGGTTTTAAAAAGATTTTAGAGGAGCATTATAACCCTATAATAACTAAAATTAGACATATAGAGAAGCCAATTATTGGCGCTATTAATGGTGTGGCGGCAGGTGCAGGTGCTAATATTGCATTAGCATGTGATGTGGTTGTTGCACATGAAAAAGTAAGTTTCATCCAAGCATTTAGTTTAATCGGCTTAATTCCTGATAGTGCAGGAACTTTCTTTTTACCAAGACTTATCGGATTTCAAAAAGCATCAGCCCTAGCAATGTTAGGAGATAAGGTTTCTGCAGAAGAAGCAGAACGATTAGGTATGATTTATAAGGTTTTACCTCTTGAAAACTTTGAAGCAGAGGTGCAAAAATTAGCTTTAAAAATGGCGAATATGCCTACTAAAGCCTTAGGACTAATCAAGAAAAGCTTAAATCAATCTTTGACAAATAATCTAGAAGATCAATTAGCATTGGAGTCTAAATATCAAATAGAAGCAGCAAGTACTGAAGATTATTCAGAAGGTGTGACAGCTTTTGTAGAAAAAAGAAAACCTGAATTTAAAGGGCGATAAACGAAACAAGTATGTATCAAAAAATACAATGATACTTAAAAACAAAATATTCTATTAATGATTAAGAAAATTGGTGTAATTGGAAGCGGAACAATGGGGAGCGGTATTGCTCAAGTAGCAGCCACTGCTGGGTGTCAGGTTAAACTATATGATACTAACCAGACAGCTTTAGATAAAGCCCAATCTGCTTTAGAGAAAATATTATCACGTCTGATTGAAAAAGGACGAATAGATGCTTCAGAAAAAGACAGAATTCAGTCTAATATTTCTTATGTAACTAATTTAAAGGATTTAGCAGATTCTAATCTGACTATCGAAGCTATTATTGAAAGTCTAGATATTAAGAAACGTGTGTTTTCAGAATTAGAAGGGTATGTGTCTTCAGATTGTATCATTGCATCAAATACATCAAGTTTATCGATTGCTTCTATAGCGGCATCTTTGCAAAATCCTTCACGTTGTGTTGGTATTCACTTTTTTAATCCTGCACCATTAATGAAATTGGTTGAGGTTATTCCTGCTATTCAAACGTCAGCAGATGTTCTTAAGAAGTCTGTGCAAGTTATTTCCGATTGGAAAAAAACCGTAGCAGTTGCTAAAGATACCCCCGGCTTTATTGTTAACCGTGTAGCACGTCCTTTTTATGGCGAAGCATTACGTATTTATGAAGAAGGTGTTGCTAGTTTTGCTACTATCGATTCAGCAATGAAATCGGTAGGAGGGTTTAGAATGGGACCATTCGAGTTAATGGATTTTATTGGAAACGACGTTAATTATACGGTAACGGAAACGGTTTTTACAGCCTTTTATTTCGATCCAAGATACAAGCCGTCTTTAACCCAGAAACGATTTTCTGAAGCAGGATATTTTGGTCGTAAATCAGGAAAAGGATACTATGACTATGATGAGAATGGAAAACCTGTCATTCAAAATGATGGCGAAATAGCGCATGATGAAAAGCTAGCAGAAACTATTTTCAATCGCGTACTAGTGATGTTAATAAACGAAGCTGCCGATGCCTTGTTTTTAAATATAGCTTCTGCAGAAGATTTAGATAATGCCATGACAAAAGGTGTTAATTATCCAAAAGGCTTATTAGCATGGGCTGATGAAAAGGGAATTGATTGGTGTGTTCAAATGTTAGATGACTTGTATGATAAATATCGTGAAGATCGTTATCGATGTAGTCCTATATTGCGTAAAATGAACAACGAAACTAAAACGTTTTATTAAAATTTTAGTAACCGCTATAATAGATTCTTAATGCCATTAAACGGACAACAAATACCACAAAAAATGCTAAGTCAAGATGCTTATAGCACCTGGCTAGGTATAGAAATTCTTGAGTGCCAAATAGGACGCTGTAAAGTCGGCATGCGTATTCGGAAAGATATGTTAAATAGTATGTTTAAGGCTCATGGAGGTATTTCATACTCTTTGGCAGATACAGCTTTCGGTTTTGCAGCCAATACACATGGGAAATACGCGGTATCTATTGAAACGAGTATTAATCATATTGAAGCTTTAAATGAAGGCGATTATATAGTAGCCGAGTCCGTTATTGAAAGTGTTAAAAATAGACTAGGTTTCAATATTGTTGAAGTTAAGCGTGGTGACGAATTAGTTGCACTTTTTAAAGGCGTTGTATATCGAACCAATAAAGATTGGGAATAGATATTGAGCTAGCGAATAAAGAAATAAATTAAAAGAAATAAAATGAAATGGAAAGGTAGAAGACAGAGCGATAATGTAGATGATCGTAGAGGTCAGAGCTCTAAAGGAAAGCTAGTAGCTGGAGGTGGAATTGTTGCTGTAGTTGTTATTTTATTACAACTTTTTGGAGGTGAAACCGGTCAGCAGATAGCGCCAATAATTGAGCAAATTAATCAAGGAAGTTCAACTCAGCAAGTTGAACAAAGAGCATTGACAGCAGAGGAACGAGAAGTAGGTGATTTTGTTGCAACAGTTTTAGCTGATACTGAAGATGTTTGGAACCAGATTTTTAGAAATAATAATTTAGGTAGCTATCAAGAACCAACAATGGTTTTGTTTTCAGATACAGTAACTAGTGGCTGCGGAAATGCTACATCAGCATCTGGTCCTTTTTATTGTCCTGCCGATTATAAATTATATATGGACCTAGTCTTTTTCGAAGAATTAAAATCTCGATTTGGAGCTAAAGGTGGTGACTTTGCTATTGCTTATGTTACAGCTCATGAAATTGGACACCATATTCAAACCCTATTAGGAACTTCTAATAAAGTAAGACAATTACAACAACAAACAGATAAAGTACAAGCGAATAAACTTTCTGTGGCTTTAGAACTTCAAGCTGATTTTTATGCAGGAGTGTGGGCAAATCACAACCAAAAATATTTAGACGAAGGTGACGTTGAGGAAGCTTTAAGTGCAGCAAATGCTGTAGGTGATGATGCGATTCAAAAACGAATGAGTGGTAGTGTAACACCAGACTCTTTTACACACGGAACCTCCGAGCAACGTATGTTCTGGTTTATGAAAGGATTTAAAACCGGCGATATTAGACAAGGAGATACCTTCTCTGAAATTGTAAATTAAAAAGAAACGATTAAAACATGAAAGAAGCATATATAATAGACGGAATACGAACACCTATAGGAAATTACAAAGGAACTTTATCAGCAGTAAGAACAGATGATTTAGGTGCATTGGTAATTTCAGAAATAGTTAAAAGAAATCCAAGCATCCCAAAAGAAGCTTATGACGATGTTATCATGGGCTGTGCCAATCAAGCAGGAGAAGACAATCGTAACGTAGCAAGAATGTCATCACTTTTAGCAGGACTACCGTTTACCGTTCCAGGCGAAACTGTAAATCGTTTATGTAGTTCAGGATTATCAGCAATTATTCATGCAAATCGTGCTATTAAAGCAGGCGATGGAGATGTATTTATCTCTGGAGGCGTTGAGAATATGACACGTGGACCTTACGTTATGGCAAAACCATCATCAGCATTTGGAGGCGATTCTAAAATGTATGATTCTACTTTTGGGTGGCGTTTTATCAATCCTAAAATGCAAAAAATGTATGGCACAGATGGAATGGGAAACACAGCTGAAAACTTAGTGGAAAAATATAATATTTCTAGAGAAGACCAAGATCAGTTTGCCTATTGGAGCCAGATGAAAGCTTCCAAAGCACAAGAAAATGGAAGATTAGCAAAAGAGATAGTAACTGTTGAAATTCCACAACGTAAAAAAGATCCTATTCAATTTTCAAAAGATGAATTTGTAAAACCAACAACCTCTCTTGAGGTTTTAGGAAAATTAAGAGCAGCCTTTAAAAAGGAAGGCGGAAGCGTAACTGCAGGGAATTCGTCAGGATTAAATGACGGAGCAGCAGCAACAATCATCGCATCAGAAGATGCTGTTAAAAAATATAATTTAAAACCTTTAGCTCGTATAGTAAGTTCGGCCGTTGTAGGTGTAGAACCAAGAATTATGGGAATTGGCCCAGTTGAGGCATCAAATAAAGCTTTAGCAAAAGCTGGTTTAACTATGGACGACATCGACATTATTGAGTTAAATGAAGCCTTTGCAGCACAAGCATTAGCGTGTACTCGTGCTTGGGAAATTGCAGATAACGATCCAAGAATCAATCCAAATGGAGGCTCCATTGCTATTGGTCATCCTTTAGGAGTAACAGGAGCAAGAATAGCATATTCAGCAGCATTAGAGTTACATGAACAAGATAAAAAGTACGCATTAGTAACCATGTGTATTGGAGTAGGACAAGGCTATGCCGCAATAATTGAAAGAGTATAATTATGAAAAAAATAGAGCATTACGTTCAAGGACAATGGATAACAGGAACAGAAGAAGGGGCACCTGTCCTAGATGCGGTAACAGGTGAAGCCTTTACTAGTGTTGCGGTTGAAGGTTTAGATGTTCCTGAAATTTTAAACTACGGTAGAACCAAAGGGGGAGAAGTTCTAAGAAAAATGACTTTTCAAGAACGTGGTAATATGCTTAAGAAATTAGCTTTATACCTAACTAAAAGAAAAAATGAATTTTACGATTTAAGTTATAGGACAGGAGCAACTAAAGTAGATAGTTGGATTGATATTGAAGGAGGATTCGGAAATTTATTTGCTAATGCGTCTTTACGTAAGTTATTTCCAAACCAATCTTATCATGTAGAAGGAGATCCAATAGATTTGTCTCGTGGTGGACGTTTTATGGCACATCATATTATGGTGCCTAAAAAAGGAGTTGCAGTACATATCAATGCGTTCAATTTTCCGGTTTGGGGAATGTTAGAAAAATGTGCAGTCAATTGGATGGCAGGTGTTCCAGCAGTTGTTTTACCAGCACCTTCATCATCATACTTAGCAGAAGCTGTAGCTAGAGAAATAATAGCTTCAGGTATTTTGCCAGAAGGCGCATTACAAATCATAAACGGAACAGTAAAAACTATATTAGATACGGTAGAATCTCAAGATGTGGTAACATTTACAGGTTCTGCACAAACAGGACGTTTATTAAAAGCACATCCAAGATTAATTCATGAATCCGTGCCGTTTACTATGGAAGCAGATTCATTAAATGCTTCTGTTTTAGGAGAAGATGCAGTGCCTGGAACACCAGAATTCGATTTATTCATAAAAGAAGTCCGAAAAGAAATGACGGTTAAAGCAGGTCAAAAATGTACTGCTATCCGTAGAATCATCGTTCCAGAAAACTTAGTGGAAGATGTTCAAATTCAATTAGGAAAAGCTTTAGATAAAGTAACAATTGGAGACCCAAGACTAAAAGAAGTTAGGATGGGGTCTTTAATAAGTCATCAACAAGTGCAAGCTGTTAGAGATTCGGTTAATGATTTATCTAAAGAAGCACAAATTGTCTATGGAGATTTAGATGTTATTAAAACCATGGGAGCAGATGCTAAAAAAGGCGCTTTTATTAGTCCTATTTTATTAAGAGCAGATAATCCAATGACCAATAAAGTCATTCACGAACGCGAAGCATTTGGACCAGTGAGTACCATTATGCCTTATAAAAATTTAGATGAAGCTATTACCTTAGCTCAAATGGGTAAAGGGTCTTTAGTGTCATCAATTGCTACTCATGATAATCAAATAGCCAAAGATTATGTGGTAAATGCTGCCAGTCATCATGGACGTATTTTAGTAATAAATCGAGAAATGGCTAAAGAAAGTACTGGTCATGGTTCGCCATTACCAAACTTGGTTCATGGAGGTCCAGGACGTGCTGGTGGAGGCGAAGAAATGGGAGGTATGCGTGGTATAAAACATTATTTACAGCGTACAGCGATTCAAGGTTCACCTACAACATTAACTGAGGTTACAGGTATTTATCAGCAAAACGCCAAATACAAGGAGGCAGAACAGCATCCGTTTCAATACCATTGGGAAGATATCCAACCAGGAATGTCTCTAAAAACTCATAAACGTACTTTTACAGATACCGATATCATAAATTTTGCAAACCTAACTTGGGATCATTTTTATGCGCATACAGATATCACTTCTTTAGATGGAAGTATTTTTGAAAAAAGAACGGCGCATGGTTACTTTATAATTTCGGCAGCAGCAGGATTATTTGTGTATCCTAACAAAGGTCCAGTTTCTGCAAATTACGGCTTGGATAGTATCCGATTTTTAAGACCACTTTATCATAATGATACCATTTATGTTCGTTTAACGTGTAAGGAAAAAGTTGATAGAGACGTTTCTTCTGCTGAACATCCAAGTGGAATTGTAAAATGGCATGTAGAAGTTTTTGATGCCAATTTTGAAAACAGACCAGAAAGTGAGAAAACAGAAAAAGATAGTCCGTTAGTAGCAGTAGCAACCATTTTAACCATGGTTCAGAAAAAACAAGAAACTTTTGTTGAAATGACTACGGATAAAATCTTTGAATGTTTATCGAAATTAACAAAGGATACAAAACCTAATTGGGGAATAATGACGCCTCAACACATGGTAGAACATTTAGAATATACCTATAAAATTGCTTCAGGTGACATTCAAGATTTTGAGATTGCAACACCGGAAAAAATCTTAGAAAAAGTACATAATAGTTTGTGGGATTATAAGGAGTTTCCAAAAAACAGTCAATTCCCACAATTAGAAAAAGGCAAATTAGACGCATTAAAGCATCCTGATTTAGCCACAGCAATTACAAAATTTAAAGAACAAAGAGAAAAATATATAGAATTCTTTAAAGAAAATCCTGAGGCAAAGTTGAAAAACTTAGTCTTCGGAGAATTAAATAAATATGAATCATATTTGTTAGAAAGAAAACATTTAAATCATCATTTTAAACAATTTGGAATACTATAATTATGAAAGAACAAGCTTACGTTAATATAGAAATCGAAAACGAAGTAGGATATATAGAATTTTTTCATCCTGCCCACAACTCTTTACCTGGAGAAGTTTTAAATAAATTAGCTCGAACCATAACAGAAGCAGGAGAAAATGATGCAATTAAAGTTTTGGTTTTAAAAAGTGGGGGCGACAGAACGTTTTGTGCTGGTGCTAGTTTTGAAGAACTTATAAATATCAATGATGCTGCTACTGGAAAAGTATTCTTTTCGGGGTTCGCTAATGTCATTAATGCCATGCGTAAATGCCCTAAGTTTATTATTGGACGCATACAGGGTAAAACTGTTGGAGGTGGTGTAGGTTTAGCCGCAGCAACCGATTATTGTATGGCTTCTAAATTTGCTGCTATAAAGTTAAGTGAGTTAAATATAGGGATAGGTCCTTTTGTAGTTGGTCCTGCTATTGAGCGCAAAATGGGTGTTAGTGCTATGTCTCAGATAGCTATAGATGCTAATACATTTTATTCTGCAGAATGGGCTAAGCAAAAAGGATTGTTTACTCAAGTATATGAAACCACAGAGGCCTTAGATGAAGCCGTAAAAGCTACAGCTAATCACTTGTGTACCTATAACCCAGAAGCCATGGTAGAAATGAAGAAAG
Source organism: Algorimicrobium bowmanii (assembly GCF_054031195.1). The sequence continues at coordinate 2,562,512 of NZ_CM132929.1, read as the reverse complement.
TTTTTTGGGAAGGAACGGATAATTGGGATGCACTTCTAGCGGAACGTGCTGCCACAAGTGGTAGATTAGTTTTAAGTGCCTTTACCAAAGAAAAATTAAAAGGTTTTAAATAATATGATATATGCTTTTAAAGGTTATACCCCGGTAGTTCATGAGTCTAGTTTCGTGCATCCACTAGCTGCAGTAACAGGAAATGTTATTATTGGAAAAAACTGTTACATCGGTCCCGGTGCTGCTATTCGTGGCGATTGGGGGCAGATAATTTTAGAAGATGGCGTAAATGTTCAAGAAAACTGCACCGTGCATATGTTTCCTGGCAAATCTATAACGCTCAAAGCAAGTGCTCATGTAGGTCATGGTGCTATAATTCATGGCGCTAATTTAGGAAGGAACTGCCTTATTGGTATGAATTCTGTAATTATGGATGATGCTGAAATTGGTGATGAGTGTATTGTTGGTGCTATGGCATTTGTAAAAGCAGAAACAAAAATTCCAAATAGAAGTTTAATGGTTGGAAACCCTGCTAAAGTTGTTAAAACAGTATCAGATGAAATGATTGCTTGGAAGACTAAAGGAACGCAGTTATATCAGCAATTGCCGGCCGATTGCCATGAAAGTTTACAGGCTGTCGAGCCTTTAAGAGTTGTTCCTGATACTATGAAAATTCAAGAGGATGTTTATAAAACGCTTCGAGATTTTATGAAAAAATAATTGGGCGTTCCCACAAGGGGCGCGCTTTCACTACTCGCTTCACAACATGAGTTGTGAGAGCTTAAACAAACCGTTCAATCGCTAACGCAGATTGAAAAAAATTAAAATTAGAACACCTAATGTCCAAATTTGATTTAAAAATGCCCAAAATGGGCGAAAGTATAACAGAAGGTACCATTATCAACTGGTTGATAAATGTAGGTGATGCATTTGAAGAAGGCGATATTCTTCTAGAAGTGGCTACCGATAAAGTAGATAACGAAGTGCCTGCACCGGCTTCAGGTATCTTATTAGAAACTCATTTTCAAGCAAAAGATGTGGTTCCTGTTGGTGATGTTATTGCTGTATTAGAAATTTCAGAAGGCATTACTGTTAAATCTGAAGATAAGTCTAAGCTATCAAATACAAACGCAACACCTCAAAAGAAAAAAACAATTAAGGCGCCTAAACCAGTATCGTCAGTTTCGGCTCCTGCTGCGTTTTCAAATACAAATTCAAATACTTTTTTCTCACCATTAGTTATTAAAATAGCTAAAGAGCATCATATTAGTTTTGAAGAGCTAGCACGAATTCCTGCTACAGGACATGAAGGCAGATTACGTAAAAGCGATGTTTTTAATTATATATCAGAAGGCAGACCGTATCAGTTTTCACAGGCTGTAACTCAAGATCCAACAGCTTACAGAATACCACAGTTAAGTTTCGATAAAGGAAAAGGGAAAATTGTTGAAATGGACCGTATGCGCCAAATGATAGCTGATCATATGGTGTTTTCAAAGCATACAGCACCACACGTAACTGCTTATGTGGAAGCCGATATGACTAATATGGTTAATTGGCGAAATGAAAATAAAAAAGCTTTTCAAGAAAAGTATGGAGAACGTTTAACGTTTACACCCCTTTTTGTTGAAGCCGTAGCTAAAGCTGTAAAAGATTTTCCTAATATAAATGCATCTGTTGATGGGAATAATATAATTGTTAAGGAGGCGGTTAATATCGGTATGGCTACTGCATTACCAAGTGGGAATTTAATTGTACCAGTTGTAAAAAATGCTGATACGAAAAATTTAAAGTCTTTAGCTGAAAATGTTAATGCCTTATCTAAAAAAGCTCGTGAAAATAAACTGGGAGGCGATGATATTAAAGGAAGTACGTTTACCATATCTAATGTAGGTACATTTGGTAGTGTCATGGGGACTCCTATAATCAATCAGCCTGAAGTTGCTATCCTTGCATTAGGTATTATTAAAAAACGTGCTGAGGTTATCGAAACAGATACAGGAGATGAAATTGCAATTCGTAGTATGATGTATCTATCACTGTCGTTCGACCATCGTGTAGTTGATGGATTTTTAGGAGGTAGTTTTGTGCGTCGTGTTGCTGATTATTTCGAGCAATTTGATATAAATAGAACAATATAAATTAACAAGTTTGTTTAAACAGTTCTGAAGTCATTTTAAACTGTTTAGCCAAAAGTAGCACATTTTAAAAACATTAAAATAGTTACCTGTTTATTCAGGCATTTGATATGAAGAAAGATATATTAAAAAAAGGGTTCATCAATTTATGCACAGCTAAAGCTATGGCAGAACTCTATGAAGCTAATTTTAAGCAAGTATCAAAATATGTACACGCTACCTCTAGAGGTCATGAAGCGATACAAACAGCTGTAGGGATGCAATTGTTACCACAAGATTATGCATTTCCATATTACCGAGATGATGCTATGTTGTTATCATTTGGGTTAAAGCCTTATGATTTAATGTTACAACTGCTAGCTAAAAAAGCAGATCCATTCTCTGGAGGTCGTACCTATTATTCTCATCCTAGTTTAAAGGATGCCGATAAACCAAAAATTCCACACCAATCGTCTGCTACTGGTATGCAGGCAATTCCAGCAACTGGTGTAGCTATGGGGATGAAATACATAGAACAACAAGGCTTGTTAAATTCAAATGTAGTTGATAATAAAAGTGAAAATGCTCATAAAAATCCCATTACTGTTTGTTCATTAGGAGATGCCTCAGTTACCGAAGGAGAAATAGCCGAAGCATTTCAGATGGCGGCTTTAAAGCAGATGCCTATTTTATATTTAGTTCAAGATAATGGTTGGGATATTTCAGCTAATGCAGCAGAAACAAGAGCGCAAAATGCTTATGAATATGCTAAAGGTTTTAATGGCTTAGAAGCTATTTCAATAGATGGAGCAAATTTTACAGAGAGTTATGAGGCTTTAGAGAAGGTTATAGAAACTATAAGAACGGAGCAGCGTCCATTTTTAGTTCACGCTAAGGTTCCTCTATTAAATCACCATACATCAGGAGTTCGAATGGAATGGTATCGTGATGATTTAGAGGAGGCGAAATCACGTGACCCATATCCTGTTTTAAAACAACAACTTCTTGATGCAGGTTTTTCTACTGAAGACATAGCTGCAATAGAACATGATGTTAAGAGTCAAGTACAAGAAGATTTTGAAAAAGCACTTCAAGCCGAAGACCCAAAACCTGAAGATTTATTTACCAATGATTTTGTGCCTACACCAATAACTGAAGAGTTAGGCGAGCGTTCGCCAAAAGGTGCTGAAAAAGTAGTGATGGTGGATTGTGCACTTTTTGCAGTTGAAGAACTAATGACTAAGCATAAGGAATGTCTTTTATATGGTCAGGATGTAGGAGGTAGATTAGGAGGTGTTTTTAGAGAGGCAGCTACCTTAGCTCAAAAATTTGGAGATGATCGTGTGTTTAATACACCTATTCAAGAGGCATTTATTGTAGGTTCTACAGTAGGAATGAGTGCTGTAGGGTTAAAACCTATTGTTGAGGTACAATTTGCCGATTATATATGGCCGGGATTAAATCAGTTATTTACAGAAGTAAGTAGAAGTTGTTATTTAAGTAATGGTAAATGGCCCGTAAGTATGGTTTTACGAGTGCCAATTGGTGCTTATGGTAGTGGAGGACCGTACCATTCCTCTTCAGTTGAAAGTATAATAACAAATATTCGTGGCGTAAAAATAGCCTATCCTAGTAATGGAGCTGACTTAAAAGGATTAATGAAAGCGGCTTATTATGACCCTAATCCTGTGGTAATTTTAGAGCATAAAGGTCTTTATTGGTCTAAAGTTCCTGGCACACAAGGTGCTACATCTGTAGAGCCTAGTGAGGATTATGTTCTGCCGTTTGGAAAAGCTTGGTTGTTACAAGAAATATGGAAACAAGATGATGTGGAAACATTAACGATTGTGACCTATGGAATGGGGGTGCATTGGGCAATGAATGCCTCTGAAGAATTAGGTATGAAAAACCAAATTGAGGTAATTGATTTACGTACTTTATATCCTCTAGACACAGATACTGTTATAGCTTCAGTTAAGAAAACAGGGAAATGTTTAGTGGTAACAGAAGAGCCGAGTGATAATAGTTTTGCAAGAGCTTTGTCTGGTAAGATTCAAGAGGCTTGTTTTAAATTTTTAGATGCTCCAGTAATGACAATTGGTAGTGAAAATATGCCGGCAATCCCTTTAAATTCAACATTAGAAGTTACAATGATACCTTCTACGGAAAAGGTGAAAGCAAAAATAAATGAGTTACTAAATTATTGATTTGGGTTAAATTTTAGTGTGGATCAATTGTAGTTTTGAGTAACACTAAAATTAAACATTATGAAAAAAGTAATTTATATGTCCTTAATGGCATTATTTATAGCCACTACTTGGACATCATGTAGAGAAGAAAATAAAACACAGTCTGAAGAGTTGATTGAGGAAATGCAAGAAAAAGATGCAGACATTGATGTGAAAGATCGTGCTAACGACACTAAAATTAAAATGGAAACCGAAGATAAAAAGGTGAAAATTAAAGAAGGTGACGATGGCGATACTAAGATAAAAGTCAAAGAAGACGACGATTCATAGTTTCAAAAACAAATATAATAGTTACAAAAAAAAAGCCTATCAAATGAATGATAGGCTTTTTAAGATTTTAAAAGTATATAATTAGATAACTTTTACGTTAATCGCGTTTAAACCTTTTTTACCTTCTGTTAAATCGAATTCAACTTGGTCGCCTTCTCTTACTTCGTCGATTAAGCCAGAAATGTGCACGAAATGCTCTTTATTGTTTCCTTCTTCTGTGATGAATCCAAAACCTTTAGAGTCATTAAAAAATTTTACTGTACCAGTACTCATAATATAATTTATTTAATTAAGCGGCAAAGGTAGCTTAATAAATTGGTTTTCAAACCTTTTTATTTAATTCTTTTTAGAAACTTATATATTCTTTGCTCTAAATAGAGATTACATTTTAGACACCTTTCATATTATATATTGATAAATTTTGTATATTGAACCCTTATTAATCACATTAAACTAATTTTAACTTATTATGAAAAAATACATTTCACTTTTTAGCTTTATCGCACTGTTTTTTGTTGGTATGCAATTTTCATCTGCACAATCAGCCGATAGACAACAAAGTGCAGAAGCTAGAGCAAAACAAAAAACTTATCAAATTCATGAACTTGTTACTTTAACAGGTGAGCAACAGTCTGATGTATATAAAGTGTTAGTTGATGCTGAACAAAATTTAGGAGAATTAAATAAACGTGAATTAACAGATAGTTTTCGTCAAGATGGTATTTTAACTATCAATGAACGAGTTGAGAAGTCTTTAAAAAATATTTTAACGCCAACTCAATATGAAACTTATGAAAGTTCTTTAAACGTTTCAAATAAGAAATAAGTTTTAAAGTTAATATATAAAAAAAGGGATCAAATTTTTGATCCCTTTTTTTATTGCTTATTATTTTATTTGTGGAGGGTAAACTTCCATGATTTTATTGACAAACTCATTTATTCTTTCCTCTTTCTTATCTACTGTACTATTATTTAAGTAGCCAATACCTTGACCTTGCCAAACAAGTTCTTTTTTGTTGGCGTCAATTAGGTCAATATATAAAACACCTTCTGTTGAGGTTGAAACATTATTGTAGTTTCCATAATAATATGGATTCCAACCCCAGCCCCAACCATAGCCGCCATAAAAATTGTTGTAAACATCAATTTTTTCACGTGACGAAGCAATAATGCTTACTAATAAATCAGGGGATTCTGATTTTGTAAAGCCTTTAGCTATAAGCTCTGCTTCAATAGCTCTTAAAATGCGGCGTTTATCTAAGTCATTGATTTCTGCTTTATCTATTCCTGGTTTGTAAAAAGCAAAAGTTTTAAACGAGTTAAAGTTTACTTGCTTATCATAATCAGCAGCTACTTGTACGGAACTACAAGAGACTAAAGTGATTAAAAGAATGAAAGCTAATATAGGTGTTAAAGCTATTTTTTTCATGACTTATTTTTTTAGGTTAAACGTTGTCTAATAAATTTTGATCAACAAAATTAGGAAGGGTAACTTTTAAGTTAGGTTCTGCTTCCATAGCGCGTTTAATGGCAAAGATGGCTTCGTCATTTCGAGCCCAACTTCTCCTTGAGATACCGTTATTGACATCCCAAAAAAGCATTGATTTTAAGCGCTTTTCTGCTTCTATACTACCATCAAGAACCATACCAAAGCCTCCGTTTATAACTTCACCCCAGCCAACGCCACCACCGTTATGAATGCTGACCCATGTAGCGCCTCTAAAGCTATCGCCAATAACGTTCTGAATGGCCATATCAGCTGTATAACGTGATCCGTCGTAGATATTGCTTGTTTCTCTGTACGGAGAATCTGTTCCAGATACATCGTGGTGATCTCTACCTAATATAACAGGTCCAATTTCATTATTTTCAATAGCTTTATTAAAAGCTTCGGCAATTTTTATTCTACCTGCAGCATCAGCATAAAGTATTCTTGCTTGAGATCCTACTACGAGCTTGTTTTCTTGAGCACCTTTAATCCACTGGATGTTATCCGTCATTTGTTGTTGGATTTCTTCAGGTGATTCTTTTTTTAAGGTTTCCAATACCTGACATGCAATGGCATCTGTTTTTGCTAAATCTTCAGGTTTTCCTGAGGCACATACCCAGCGGAATGGTCCAAAACCATAATCAAAGCACATAGGCCCCATAATATCTTGTACATAACTTGGGTATTTAAATTCGCGTCCTAAAGTTGGGTTTTCAGCCATAACATCGCCGCCGGCCCTAGAAGCTTCTAATAGAAAGGCATTTCCATAATCAAAGAAATAGGTGCCTTTTGCTGTGTGCTTATTTATAGCTTTTGCATGACGACGTAGTGTTTCTTGTACTTTTTCCTTAAAAGTTTCAGGGTTATTAGCCATCATAGTATTAGCTGCTTCAAAAGAAATATCAGCTGGGTAATAACCACCGGCCCACGGATTGTGTAAAGAAGTTTGATCGCTACCTAAATCGATTTGAATATTGGCTTCATCAAACTTTTCCCAAACATCAACCACATTACCTAAATATGCTATCGAAACGGTTTCGTTATTTTTTTTAGCTTCCGTTATGCGAGTCACCAATGTGTCTAAATCTGTTATTTTTTCATCTATCCAGCCTTGATCTAATCGGACTTGTGTGATTTTCGGATTTACTTCAGCACAAACAGTAATACAACCGGCAATATTTCCTGCTTTTGGTTGCGCACCACTCATACCGCCCAAACCTGAAGTTACAAAAAGATGTCCTTTTGGTGTTTTGTTAATTTTTCTAAACCCATTTAAAACGGTTATGGTAGTTCCGTGAACAATACCTTGTGGCCCGATATACATAAAGCTTCCAGCTGTCATTTGACCATATTGTGTAACGCCAAGGGCATTAAACTTTTCCCAATCGTCAGGCTTTGAGTAATTCGGAATCATCATACCGTTTGTAACTACTACGCGTGGGGCATTTTTATGCGATGGAAATAAGCCCATAGGATGTCCCGAATACATAGCTAAAGTTTGGTCTTCCGTCATTTCAGCTAAATACTTCATGGTTAAAAGATACTGTGCCCAATTTGAAAACACACCTCCATTACCACCATAAGTAATAAGTTCATGAGGGTGTTGTGCTACAGCATAATCCAAGTTGTTCTGAATCATTAGCATAATAGCTGCTGCTTGTTTTGTTTTAGCAGGGTAATCTTCTATTGGTCTTGCATGCATTTTGTAATCTGGTCGGAACCGGTACATGTATATACGGCCGTATGTTTCTAATTCTTCTTTAAATTCCGGCAGTAATGTAGCATGGTGTTTTGAGTCAAAATAGCGAAGGGCATTTTTTAATGCTAATTTCTTCTCTTCTTCTGTTAATATGGCTTTACGCTTAGGAGCGTGATTAATATCAGGATTATAAGCTTTTGCTGGAGGTAATTCGTTTGGAATACCTTGTAGTATATGGTCTTGAAATGTCATAAAAAAATCAATGTTCTGAAATTATTTTTTTTTGTTGAAGCCGTATGGGCAATGTCGGCAGCCGCTTTCACAACAATAACCACGTTTTAAATGGTATTGCTCTGTGAAACAACGGTAACCTTCTGGTGTCCAGTAAAAATCACCTTCTTCTATGGGGATAAGCTTCTTCATATTACAAATATAATGTAATTTGGACTGATTTTTGAATGTTGATAGTGATGATTATTGTTTCAAAATATTTTATACCAAAAGGGTTTATCGGGGTTACTATTTGGCCGTTTATCTTTCTTAAAAGTTCCGATTGTAAGTCGGATGTTACTTTGACGAATCATGAGCGTATTCATTTAAAACAACAAATAGAATTACTGATAGTTCCTTTTTTTGTGTTGTATGGTCTTGAGTTTGCTTTTTTATATTTTAAAACAAGATCTAAGCAGGTAGCTTACAGAAGTATTTCATTTGAAAAAGAAGCTTATCAATACGAAAACGACCTTGGTTATTTAAAATCAAGGCCGTTTTGGAATTTTATTAAGTTATATAATTAGCGTTTAAGTATGATTCTTTCCGTGTAAACTTGATTGTTGTTTGTGGTTGCTTTAATAACATAGGTTCCATCAGAAAAACTATTATTGCTAATCTTTAATTCAGGAGTATTTAGGTTGTTTTTAGAAAGTAACTTTCGTCCTAAAATATCATAAATAACCACAGATACAATACTATTATTTTTAGACGATACTTTAATGTAGTCACTGTTTGGAGCGGTAATGCTTAAGTCTTGTATGGTATTAAAATTTTCTATTGATAAAGCATTGTCGGTATAACGTAATATAAAGCGGTCATCATATTTACCAGTTTCTGTAGTGAAGCTATATGGCGATATGCGAATATTATGTATTTGGTTGGTATAAGTGTCTTCTATAAAAATAGTTTGATTAGTTGTTTCAAACAAGCCGTCAATTGAATTCAAAGCTATTTTATATTCTCCGCTATTAGCAATTTCTATACCCAAAGGAACTAAATCGCTGTTATGAAAAGGTAGTGCTCTTCCTTGAATAGCGAGTTCTGTTGAATGAGTCGTTGAATAAAAACGATTGTTAGTTTCACTTAATTCATACCCATCATAAAGCCTATCTAAATTGTTTGTTGCGTTTTCAATATATCCTATTAGAATAGAATTGGCTGTGTTATTTGTGGCAATTAAATCTAGCCAAATGCGATGCCTTTCTAGTGATTGACGATTGGTTACCTGATTAGATCTAAAAAACTCATTATTGTCATAGGGTAGGATGCCAGAATCATATCGCATTTCATTTTTAAATACAACGTTTGAAGGTGATGTGGCACTGTGTTCCATTAGTACAAAAAAGGCTTGGCCGGATGCTATGTTTCCATTAAATCCTGGAGGATTTGATCCTGTACTATTATAACCAATGTAATCATTAGCATTGTAGTTGTAGACATAGTCGGCATAAAACGGATCTGTTGTTGAGCTAGGAGCTGTTTCATGACGCCATAAATATACAGTTCCCGAAATACTTGGTGTATTTGAATCTGTAGATTCGCTAAGCGCACTAGCATTTTCTAAAATAAATGCATCTGCAGAAATTGAAGAAGGGTAAGGGTTTCCAATTAGGTTCCAATTGTCATCAAGTTCTGTGGCGTTTGTATTACCTGCTCCGGCGTAGTCCGGTCCTGTATAATTACCACGAGTTATAGGTGTTTGCAATAAGCCATTTTTAGGCTTGCCTTTAAATTCTACCGTATTAGTTACTGATGTGCTTTCGGGAGCTGTTCCGGAAATACCTCGAATAATATACCCTTTTCCAGTTTGCATAATTTCCGTAGTAGCCTGCCAATTACCGTAAATTGCCGATGTAGTTGGCAACCAGCTATATATTAAATTTGACCCAGGGGATACATTAGTTACACCAAAACCATCAACTGGAGATGACCAGTAAATATAATCGTGTGACGCGACGTTTGATACTGTACGTTGGACCTGGATGTCTCCAGAGTTTGTGGTGCCTGTGTCTGTAATCTGTATAAGATTTGAGCCACTCCTTAAAATAACCTGACCATCAGGTTCGACCTCGATGTCGTCTGTGATAATCAGATTAGCATATTGAAGTAATTCTAAATATCCATCTGATTGTACTAGTAAGCTTTTGCCTAAACCTGGTGATGGAGGGATAGGGGGTGTGATGCCAAGAACAATTGGTGACCGATTGTAAGTGGTAGTAACGTTAGGTATAATTACACAGTTTTGGTTGGTTGGTATACCTGTAGGGCTCCAATTGGCAGCGTCATACCAATCTGTGCTTTGAGAGCCATTCCAAACTTTTTTGGAATTAGTAATGGATATACTATCTGTACAACCATTTTGATCCGTTGCGGTGTAAGTTTCTGTGCTGTTAGGAGCAGCATAAACTGTTTCAGAAAATCCGCCGGTATATGCTGTGCTTAATGAGCTGTCCGTGTATAATCCTGTGGTTGGACTCCATGTTATTTGTGGTGGTATTATGTTTCCGTTAGTGGTTATTTCAATGTCATCAATATTCCAATTAATTACTCCAAAAGGTCTTCCGTATAAGCGAAAACGAATACGGAGTGTCGTACCTGATAATGATGATAGGTCAATGTTTCGAGTTTCTGAATTTATGTCATTTGTAACGGGTGTTACGGAATATTGGCTTGTCCACGGATCTGTGTCTACTTTTGTTTCTACTGCTATATTGTAAATATAGTAGCTACTAAAATGGTATAAATATTGTTTAAAATTTAATTGAAGATTAGTTAGACCAGATATGTTGATATTAGGAGAGTTAAGGATTCTGCCGCCGGTTGCATATATGATAGAACCTCCACTTAGTGATGCTTCATAAGGTGTGCCTCCAGCGTCTGATGAGTTATTAATACTCCATGAGCCACCGGTATTAGAGCCGTTGTTAATTGACCATCCAGTAGGAATTCCTGCAGTATCAAAAGATTCAGAAAAGATGATGTTTGGGACATAGGTATTCGTAGCATTTGTGGTTAAAGCAGTATAATCAAGATTACAGGCGTTTGCTCCAGTAGGGAATTTAGTTGCTGCTATTGTAAGATTACAAGGGTCAATACAACTTATGTTAGCAGACCAACCATCATAGGTAATTAATGAGTCACTATCAAAAGTAAAAGTTAGTGCTCCTGAGGCGTCTGTTGAGGTGAAGGGGCCTGGGATATTTGAGCCTGTAAACATGCCTAATAAAGGATAAGTAGCATCAGGACCATCATATACATTTAAGAAATCATAGCCGCTTTCTAAATTGAAACTTGTAAATGTAACCGTTATTGGTGAGTTAGCAGAATCTGGATAGAAAGTAGTTGTTTGATTTTCGTTATTAGTGTAATTACCACTTGCACCTCCGCTATCGTAGAATGTCGAACCGCAAACAACAGGTGGGGTGTAAGGGGCACAAGAAAAATTAGCTTCCCAGCCTTCGTAGGTAATAGAGCCATCGCTTTCGAAAACAAAAGTTAAGGCACCGGAAGGATCGCTAGAAGTTACTACTCCAGGAGAATTTGTTCCTGAAAAAGTACCAAGGAGCGGATAGGAGTCATCAGGTCCATTATATATGTAAAGATAATCGTATCCATTTTCAAGATTAAAACTTGTAAAAGTAGCAGTAAGCGCTGTTCCTGCAACGTCAGGGGTAAAAGTTGTAGTTGTTTGCTCGTTAGAAGTATAATTGTTACTATCTCCGCCGCTATCAAAGAAATGAGAGCTACAGGTTGGAGGTGTTATACAGGTAACATTTGCTTCCCATCCGTTACCAAGACCGTTGCTATTACTAGTGAATACAAAAGTTAAAGCTCCTAAAGAGTTTGTTGAGCTGAATGAAGATGGAGTAGTCGTTACGTTACCTAAACTTGGCGCTGTATTGTCTGTTCCATCATAAACTGATAGGGTGTCTCCTGGTTGTAAATCTAGCATGGTAAAATCAACTGTAACAGTGCCTCCAGTAGCTGTTGGGTAAATAGTTGTTGTGTGCGATTCATTATTTAAATAGGTTCCTGAAGTGCCTCCTGTATCATAAAATTCTCCTCCACAAGACGGTGGAGGTGGTGGTGTGGAGCAACTGATATTTGCAGACCAACCCGTGCCAACATTGCTGCTATTACTTGTGAAAACAAAAGTTAGTGTACCTGTAGCATCTGTAGAAGTGAAATTACCAGGTAGTGTGCTTCCAGAAAAAGAACCTAATGATGGGTAAGTTGGATCAGGTCCGTTGTATACTGTTAAAATGTCTCCTGAAGCTAAGTCGAATTCTGTAAATGAAACAGTTGTAGTTCCTCCTGCGGTAGCTGGGTATATAGTAGTTGTTTCAGATTCGTTGTTTGAATAACTTCCTGTATCTCCTCCGCTATCTATAAATACGTTACCACATATAGGAAGGTCTCCACAGCTTGTGGTGCCTAATCCATTTGTTTGTTGAATAGAAATGCTGCCTTCTGCACCATCGTAATTAGTTATTAAAACGATATATATTTCCCCGGTAATAGCACCATTAATAGTTAATGTTTCAGTTGGAGCTATATCAAAACTGCAATCCGTAATCATGTCAGGTGCATATGGGTAGAAGTTAGGGTTTGTAGTGTTATTTGGACAGGTAGCGCAATAAGCTAGGGTGATACTTGCGTCTGCTTCAGCTAGGGAGTTGAAAGGCCCCCAAGCTATAAAATCGACATCTATAGGGTTTCCAAAATTATCCTCTTGTGATATGGTAAAGATTAAATCGCCTGGTTGATTAATTGTCAAATAATAATAGGCTGCGTTAGGGGTAGAGAATAAGCAACCAATAGATGATGAACTAGGAGAGCCTGTAGTGTTTGGGAATACCAATTCGGAACCTCCGGAACAGAACTGTTCCGCTGTTGAAACAGATCCGCCTTGAGAAAAACTGAAACCGTAGAAGAGTATGCTGATGTATAATAGTGTAGTTTTTTTCATAATGATAGATTTTTGGAAGTATAGTAATTGGCTAAAGAAAGCTGTAGAATTGCCATTTGCTTAAACTTTCGCAGTTTGTAGTGTTGTTGCTAATTTTGGTTCGCCATTTATAGCATTTCGCATTTAAGTCTTTATAAGTCATTATAACTTTACCGTTAGGCTTTTTGGCTAAAGTGCCTGTTTTACGGATAATGCTTTCGGATCGAATGCTACCATCAAGTTTATTCCAACAACTATTTAAAGGTTGAAATTCAAATTCAATATTAATTACGTCAGATGTTGAGGTATCTGTTAGCTCCCATGAAATGATTTGTTCTGGAAGATTAGAGCCTGAAGGTTGGTAAGTTTTACTGGCAATTGTTATATTTTCGGCGCATGTGTTGCTTTGTGCTATACCATTAAAGGAAAAGGTAATTAGCATTACTAGTGTCGGGAATTTTATCGTCATATGACTATTTTGCTAAATGTTATATACAATGTGTACTTTTACCATAGCAAAAAGGGTGTTATAAGTAGATTTGATGAGGTCTTGAGGTTTATTTAAAATAAATGTTAATTAATTAAATAAAACTCAGGTGTTTATCAAATCTAATAAAAAATACTTATAAAATAATATTTTTTTATAAATTATTGTTAATTTTTTAAGATGTTCAGTATTAGGAATATAGAAAACCAATATATAGAAGAGACTATGGCGGTTAAGCCAGAATATTTAATTGATTCTTATATTTCTGGTAATAAGTATCGAAAATTAAAATTCAATATAGAAACTGCCAAAAAACAAAACTTAGAAACAATTTTAACTTTTGGTGGGGCTTATTCTAATCATATTGCTGCGGTGGCTGCAGCGGGGAATCGTTATGGTTTTAAGACTATTGGTGTTATTAGAGGAGAAGAATTAGTTAATAAAATATCGAGTAATAGTACGTTAGTTTATGCACGTTCCCAAGGAATGCAGTTTCATTTTATATCGCGAGAGGACTATAGGAATAAAACCGATGAAAGTTTCAAGGCGAGTCTAAAAACTAAGTTTGGCGATTTTTATTTAATTCCAGAAGGCGGGACAAATGATTTAGCAGTAAAGGGGTGTGAAGAAATTTTAACCGAAGTAGATGCTGAATTCGATTTTATAACCTGTGCTGTTGGTACGGGAGGTACTATATCGGGATTAATAAATTCGGCAAAAAAACATCAGAAAATTCTAGGATTTCCAGCGCTAAAAGGTGATTTTTTACGGAAAGATATTAGTAAATTTGCACAAAATGACAACTGGGATTTGATTACGGATTATCACTTTGGGGGCTATGCTAAAATAAAACCTGAATTGATTAGTTTTATTAATGATTTCAAAAGGCAGTATGGTATTCCTTTGGATCCAATTTATACAGGAAAAATGGCTTTTGGTGTTTTCGATTTAATAAAAAAAGGGTATTTTCCAGAACAGTCAAAAATATTAATGATTCATACAGGCGGCCTTCAGGGAATAGCCGGTATTAATAAGCTTTTGGTGAAAAAAAGCATGATAAAAATTCAATAGTAATGAAGCGGATAATTGTATTAGCCTGTATGGCATTAATCGTAGTTAGTTGTGGTTCTAAAAAACGAGTAGCTAAAAAATCATCACAAAAAACGACTACAACAGAACGGGTAGTGAAAGCTCCTGAAAAGGAAGTGCCTGAAAAGAATCAAGCCAAAACAACACAGCCAAAACCAAGTACAACTGTAAGTAGTAATCCTATAGAGGCATATATAGCAACATATAGTAACATAGCTCAAGAGGAAATGCGTTTGTATCATATTCCTGCTAGTATCACTCTTGCGCAAGGTATTTTAGAATCCAGCTCAGGTAGAGGTCGATTAGCTGTTGAAGCAAATAATCATTTCGGAATTAAATGTCATGAATGGACTGGAGCACGTATATATCACGATGATGATGAAGACCAAGAGTGTTTTAGAAAATACAATAACCCGAAGTATTCGTATCGTGATCATTCACTTTTTTTAAAAGAACGTAAGCGTTATTATAAATTATTTGAATTAGATATTTATGATTATAAAGGTTGGGCAAAAGGTTTAAAGGCAGCGGGTTATGCTACCGATAAAAAGTATCCAGATAAATTAATTAGCCTTATAGAGCGTTATAATTTATATCAATATGATGGTGAAGGAACAGGTGAAATTTCAAGTAAGTCGACTTCAGTTGCTACTACAACAGGAGTATCACATAGAGTGGTGAAAGGCGATACGTTGTATTCGTTATCGAAGCGTTACAACACAACCGTTGAAGCTATAAAGAATCTCAATAACTTAACATCAAACGCTTTAAGTATAGGTGATTTGTTAATTGTGAAGTCAAATTAAGAAAAGCAAAAGAATATGCAGTATAAGAGAAGCAGTGCACTTTTTGCACAAGCAGAAAAAGTAATACCGGGAGGTGTTAATTCGCCAGTAAGAGCTTTTGGAGCCGTTGGAGGAACACCTATATTTATAAAAAAAGCACAAGGTCCCTATTTAATTGATGAGGATAATAATAAATATATAGATTATATAAACTCATGGGGTCCTATGATTTTAGGGCATGCATTTCCTCCAGTTGTTGAAGCTGTTATAGAAAAAACAAAATTAGGAACATCCTTTGGTACGCCTACAGAAATTGAAACAGAAATTGCAGAATTGGCTGTTTCAATGGTGCCTAATATAGATAAAATTCGTTTTGTTAATTCTGGTACCGAGGCATGTATGAGTGCCGTTCGGTTGGCTCGTGGTTACACGGGGAAAGATAAGATTATAAAATTTGCTGGATGTTACCATGGACATAGTGATAGCTTTTTAATTCAAGCTGGTAGTGGTGCTGTTACATTTGGCTCTCCTAATAGTCCAGGTGTTACTAAAGGTACGGCTAAAGATACTTTGTTGGCGAGATATAACGATTTAGCTAATGTAAAAGAACTAATTGAAGCTAATTTAGGAGAAATAGCATGTATTATTCTAGAGCCTGTAGCAGGAAATATGGGGTGTATTCCTCCAAAAGCTGATTTTTTACAAGGGTTAAGAAATTTGTGCTCTCAGCATGATATTCTTTTAATTTTTGACGAAGTTATGACGGGATTCCGTTTAGCAAAAGGAGGTGTACAAGAGTTATATAATATACAAGCAGATATTGTTTGTTTTGGTAAAGTTATCGGAGGCGGGTTGCCTGTAGGTGCATTTGCAGCAAAAGAAGAAATAATGAATTATTTAGCGCCGCTCGGACCTGTGTATCAGGCGGGAACGCTTAGTGGAAATCCTTTAGCTATGGCAGCAGGATTAGCTATGTTGAAAGCCATAAATAATGACTCGGATATTTACAAGCGCTTAGAAGATAAAACAGCTTATTTACATAAAGGTATTGCAAAGGTTTTAGATGAAAATCAAATTACACACAGTATCAATAGAGTTGGTTCAATGATATCTGTTCATTTTTCAGAAACAGAAGTATGTGATTTTGAATCGGCTGCCAATGGAAACAATGATCGTTTTAAATCTTTTTTCCATGGTCTTCTTGAAGAAGGTATTTATATTGCTCCAAGTGCATTTGAAACTTGGTTTATAACAGACGCGCTGAGTTATGATGATTTAGATGCTACAATTTTAGCAATAAATAAAGTAGCTAAAACTTTATAGAAATAAAAAAAGCGATCTAAATTTTAGATCGCTTTTTTTATCACTAAGAATTAAAATTAACTTCTAGGAATTAATTTGTTAAATTCTTGTTCTTGTTTTTCATCTAGAACTTCAGTCATTCCTTTTTGAAATTCAGGTTCGTTTAATAAAGCTTTAGATATTGCATCTGAAGAACTTCCACTAGAACCAGATCCCATTAATTTACTTGCAGAATCGCCAATAAATTTCTGAAACTTGTCAGATTTTAATTGAGTAACAACTAAATCTGTTGCCATTTTTTGTTGCGAGTCACTTAGGTTTAATTTTTTTGTAAGTTTCATTACCTGGTCGCCAGCTAATTGATTAATCATTGAACTTGATTGACTTGAAACAGCAGCAGATCCTAAAGAACTTAAATTTTGAGCAGAAAGTTGCATACCAACTAATGCTAAAGCAATTACTAATAATTTTTTCATGATAGTGTTTTTTAAATTGGGTATAAAAATAGTAACAAAAAAGTCTAAATAATAAAAAAAGCAGTAATTTATTGTAAATCACTGCTTTTTAACCAAAACTAACCAATCTATTAATCAAATATTATTTTCTTCGGTCTCCTTTTTTATTTCCTCTACGACCTTTTTCCATCTGTTCTTTCTCAATTTCTTCCCACTTCTTGTATTGTTCGTCATTTAGGATTTTTTTCATTTCCTGTTTTGTAGCTATTTGCTTGTCTAACATTTCGTTTTTCATAGCAAGACGCTCTTCATCAGTTGGCTTTTTTGCTTCTTCGTTTTCTTGTTTTTCTTTACGCGCATCCATTTTTGCTTGTCTCTCTTTAGCATTTTTGGTGTTTAATGCTAATACTTGAGCTTGTTGCTCTTCTGTTAGGTCTAAGCTTAAAGTTAATTTTTTTGTTTGTAATTCAGCTATTTCTTCTGGCGTGTGCTTGCTCATTTGTTCTGAACGATCACCTTTATCATGCATTCTTTTTTTGTCCTGTGCAGACATTTGAATAGTAACTAAGGCTAAAGCAATTAAGATTAATTTTTTCATGATTTTATATTTTAATTATTGTTCTATTAAGATTGCTATTCTTTAAAAAGGTTTAATTGTGAATTTTAGTTTAACATGAGATTAACAAGTTTGTCTGTTTCCGTTTTTAAAATATGTTTTGAATAGTTTGTAGTAATATATCACCAGTGAACAGAGCCTGATGTTTAATAAGTGCTTCCTGAAATAACTCATTTATTATATAAGTGTTTTACGTATATGTATAAGTGAAGGTATAGGTATATCTAATTATATGTATGTTATAAGGATTTGTGTTAAAAGTTCTTAAAGTCAGGTGGTTAATGTTAAATATATCTGAATAAATAAAACCTTTTTACTTTTTGTAAGTCATAGAACTGAATTTAATAATCACAATAAATTATGAAAAAAATATTAGCCTTAAGCGGACTGTTGTTTACAATGAATATGGCCGTGGCTAACAATTTAGAATCAAATAATAATGTATTTAATTCAATCAGTGAAATTCATAAGCCTAAGCATGGGCATGATATGTTAAAAGTTCGTGATGTGCATGTTTTTGAAGTAGAAGAGCCGACAGATTTAGGATTTGATACTAAGGCATATTTGCCAGAAGATTTTAACCCATTAAAAGGGAAAGGTGATTTAGATTGGAGTAAAATTGAATTAATTGAGATTGAAGAACCAGTTTACTTCAACTTTAATGTAGATGATTATTTGCCACAAGGTTTTAATCCTAATAAATAAAAATATAAAGTTTTCATATTAATAATTGAGTTAGTTAGTTTAGTTTTGAAACCCCAGTAATCCTAACATTGCTGGGGTTTTCTTTATGTGTTTTTTTAAAGTGAATTAATGTAGGCTCTTATTAAAGAATAGCCTTCGTCGTGTATGATGCTAGTTCCTGTTAATGGCATACTGAATCCTTCGTTATAACTTCTCATTCTACTATCTATATCTACTTGTTTTTCAAATATTTTAGTATCGCTAAAAGGTATTTCATATGTTAGGCGTAAATCAGACTGTAGTTCACAAAAACCACCTTCCGAATGGCAGTGAGCACAATTCATATCAAAGTAAGCTCTTGCGCGTTGTTCTAATGAATAGGTTGTGTCCTCCCAATTTGGTAGAGCAGAAATATTCGAAGGGTCAGTTATATTACTAAGGTAGCCTGCGTTTATAAAATCTTGTAGCTGGTTATTAAAGTTCATGCTACGTAATTTTGGACCAATAGGAGTAATTGTTGTATTGTTTGTATGACAAATTAAGCAATCTGTCATTCCTGGAATTTTATAATTTATAGTATTAGTAACGCCTTGATTGTTTACAAAAGAAACGGGAACAGTATGCGATGAGTTGTCTAAAACAGCATCTGTTTGGTTGCTGTTCCATTTATAGTTTCCTAATTCCCAATTACCATTGATTTTAATTAAAATACGCGTTTCTAAAATTGTTTTGCCTAATGCGTGGTTACTTTCATCATTATAATAGAAAAATGTTTTTGAAATAAGTGTCCCATCGGGGAAGTTAGGAAAGTCATTATCTACAAAGGACATGCTTGTTCCCGGAGGTAAAGCTACTAGTCGTTGTTTGTGAGCGTAATCTGTAAATAATGGTGTATTTATGTCGTATTCAAAAGCGTGTTGGCTAGGGGTTAAATCATTTAGGTTACCCGAAAATAAGTTTAAATCGGATAAGTTTGTTAGAAAATCTGGAATTACTAGCGGGGCTGCAGTTGTGAATGATATAATGTCTGAAAACATACTTGTGTTGTCTGTACTGCAGGTCGTTTTTATAAATACATCATAGGTTGTACCTGCTTGTAAGTTATTTAGTGTAACGGTTGGTTCGGTGCTAGTAACCTCAGTTCCTGAACCTACGGTAAATCCTGTCTGTCCAAATTCTGCAGTGTAATTAGCAGCGTTATTTGAATCTATCCAATTTATTTCTACGCTATGGTGAGTTATATTGTTGCTTGAAACTTCTGTTGGTTTTAAGCATTGATTTACAGTGTTGGTAACGTCGTCTTGATCTTCAGAACAAGTTAATACTAATAAACAGGAAGCTATAATTAAGATGTAGTGTTTCATAATTAATTTTTGGTTCTGTTAAAATAGTATTTTTATGCTTTCTAAGATTAAAAAAAAGATAAAAAACTAATAATTGCTTTGTAATCAGTAGGTAAACGAATTTGATTATAAGAATTCACGGTATTGCATTACACGAAAGTCAAACGTATTAAAATTCGGGTTTTTAGCTTTTAACTGTTTATATAATGGCATTCTACTAATTGAGATATTAGCAGCTCCTGAGCTTGATGTTAACGAAACGGTTTTAATAACGCGTGTGTTATTCGTGTTTGACGGTATTTTAAATTGGTGTATTCTGGGAATCTCATTAGAAATGCATTCAAGTTTTAAATGTCTCGTTTTTAAATGTTTTCTAAAAAAATATTCAGGACCATTTTTACTATTACCACCGGTGAAAATTAAAGTGTGAATTTTAGGATATTCTTCTAGGTATCCAACTATATCGCGAAGTATAATGTTGCTCATGCCTAAATCGGAGGCATCTATTTTTTGACGTTCAGCACTTTCTACAATATCACAGATGCCTATTTGGTGTGTTGTTAAAAAATCTATACGTTCTAGTATGGCTTTTTTAGAGTTGTTATAGGATAAATTTAGTTGGTGGATTTTATCAATATATAACCATAAACTGTTGTAATAACTTCCGTAACAAAAATCAACATCCTTTTCTAGTAAGTCTCCTGTGGAAAACCTCGGAGGCGGTAAAGTGCCAACTATTAATTTGGTGGTGTTTTTCTGGATAAAAGGTTTGTATGGGTGTTTATGAAAGAAAGTCATTTAAGTTTTATATCATCTTTTATTTTTGTAAGTTATGACTTAAGTTTTAAATATTAAAAAGTATGGGAAAAGGAGATAAAAAAACAAAACGTGGTAAAATTAATAGAGGGTCCTACGGGGTTAGACGCCCACGTATAAAAAAGAAAGTGCGCCCCGAAGAAAAAATTAGTATAGATAAAAAAGCTAAAGCTTAGTTTTTAGCGAGTAAATACAAGTTTGTTTTCGCTTGAAAATTCATCACTTAAACCATAGCCTTCTAGGTTAAAAGCTTTTACATCATCAAGGGTTTTGGCGTCAGTATCTATTATGTAGCGTGCCATTAATCCTCTAGCGGCTTTAGCATAAATACCAATAGTTTTATACTTATCGTCTTTGAATTCTTTAAAGTCAATGTCTATAATCGGAACTTGTAATGTCTTTTTATCTATTGATTTAAAGTATTCATTACTGGCTAGGTTTAAAAAAATCTCATCATTTTCTAATTCCTTGTTTAAGGATTCGGTGATGGTTTCTTTCCAAAACTCATAAAGGTTTTTATTACTACCTACTGGCATTTTGGTGCCCATTTCTAAACGGTAAGGTAAAATTAAATCTAAAGGCTTTAAAATACCATAGAGACCAGAAAGTATTCGAACGGTATCTTGGAGTTTTTCAATTTTTTCTGAAGGAATTGTGTAAGCGTCTAATCCACGATAAACATCGCCATTAAAAGCATAAATGGCTTGTCTTGCAGACTCTTTGTTAAACGGAAGTTTCCAATTCTGGTTACGCTCATAGTTTAAATTACCAAGGTTGTCAGAGATTTTCATTAGTTCAGACAAATCCTTTGCAGATTTTTTCTTTAAAATAGTGTTCAGACGCTCCGATTCTTTAAGAAATCGTGATTCAGTAGCCTTGTTAGTTGGTACTTTTCGTTCGTAATCTAAAGATTTTGCAGGTGATATAACTAGTTTCATAAGCGTTTGTAGACTTAGTGTCTGTCTTTATTTTTTATGGGTGTAACTATTTTACAATTCCAAATTTACAATTCGCTTGGCATAAAAATGTATTCCTGACTTTATTCTTTCTTATAAAACTATAAAGAAAATTTATTCGTTATCTTGATGCTTAGAATAATTACGCCACTTCTCAATACAATTTTGCATATCCTGAGGGATTTCAGAATCAAAACGCATCATTTCTCCTGTTCTAGGGTGTTTAAAGCCTAGTGTTTTTGCGTGTAATGCTTGACGAGGTAATGCCTTAAAGCAGTTTTCTACAAACTGACGGTATTTTGTGAATGTGGTACCTTTTAAAATGCGTTCGCCGCCATAGCGTTCATCGTTAAATAAAGTATGGCCAATATGTTTCATATGAACACGAATTTGATGAGTACGTCCTGTTTCTAATTTGCATGAAACTAAGGTTACATAGCCTAAGCGTTCTATAACTTTGTAGTGCGTTACAGCAGGTTTCCCTTTATCGCTTTCATCATCTAAATAAACAGTGTTTTGCAATCTGTTTTTAGGATGTCTTCCAATATTGCCTTCTATAGTGCCTTCGTCTTCTTCCATGTTCCCCCATGCAATAGCAACGTACTCTCGTTCGCTAGTTTTATCAAAAAATTGTTTTGATAAATGAGTCATCGCTTCTTCATTTTTAGCAATAACAAGCAGTCCGCTAGTATCTTTATCTATTCTGTGTACTAAACCTGGTCGGTTACTGGAATTATTCGGTAGATTATCAAAATGATAAATTAAAGCATTTATTAAGGTTCCAGAATAATTGCCATGACCTGGGTGTACAACCATGCCCGGTTCTTTGTTTACAACCAATAAATCGTCATCTTCATAAACAATATTCAAAGGAATATTCTCTGGGGTAAGTAAATACTCATAAGGCGGATGTTCAAATAGAACGCGTATCTTATCTAGAGGCTTAACTTTGTAATTAGATTTAACAACTTGATCGTTTACATAAATGTTGCCGCTTTTTGCTGCAGCTTGAATTTTATTACGCGTAGCGTTTTCAATAAAATTCATTAAGTATTTATCAATACGAAGTGGTGTTTGGCCTTTTTCGGCAGTAAATGCATAATGCTCGTATAATTCGTCATCAGCGTTTTGTTGTTCTGGAGTATAGTCTGCCATAATTAATTTGAGCCTGGTCTGTTTCCGTTACCTAAAACTACATCAATTTTAGATGTTTTAGGTAATTCATCACCTTCTTTTATTTCTTTCCCTTTATATTGTAATTCTACAACTTCATTTTCACCTAAGTAATCGGTGTAAGTTATTTCTCCAATAACGAAGCCCAAAGCTTCTAGGGTAGGTTTAGCTTGACGGAAAGTTTTTTCTTTTAAGTTTGGTATTTTTACTTTTCTGTACCCCGAAGGATTAAGGGTTACATATATTTTACGATTGTCTTTTACTTTTTCGCCTGAAACAGGGTCTTGTTCTATAACTGAAAACTGAGGGTAATCAGGATTGAAATTAGAAGAATCTAACACCTCTAATCGTAAATTGTTTTCATTTAGTTCAATTTGTGCAACGCTAAGAGATTTACCTTTTAAATCAGGAACCGTTTCAAACTGTCCGTGATTTGTAGATATGTTTAACCATTTTAATAGCAGGAAACATAAAATAACAAGACCAACTACGGCTAGTATGATTTGTGTTATAAATGTTTTGCTTGTCAGGAATTTTATAAAACTCATGGAAATGTATTTGTTGGACAAATATATAAAAACAGAACTGTTTTTAGTTTTGATTTATTAGTGATATTTTCGCTTTACTAATATTACATACGTGTAGCCTTTAGTTTTAGACTAAATGTAGGTGTAAATTTATAATAAATTACTCTTTTTAAGAGTCGCTGCAAATGAAAAAAAATATTGCCATAATAATGGGAGGGTACTCTAGTGAGTATGAGATTTCCCTTAAAAGCGGAAACGTAGTTTATAATGCGTTAAATGGATTAGGTATCTACAATGCTTATAGGATTCATGTTTTTGAAGATAAGTGGGTGTATGTTGCTAATGATAATCAAGAAATACCTATTGATAAAAATGACTTTTCTGTTACAATAGCAGGACAAAAAATTATTTTCGATTGTGTTTTTAATGCCATTCATGGTGCGCCAGGTGAAGATGGGTACATGCAAGCGTATTTAGAGCTTTTAAAAATACCGCATACAAGTTGTGGTATGTATCAAGCGGCTCTCACGTTTAATAAACGCGATTGTTTAAGTGTCCTAAAACCGTATGGTATTAAAACAGCTGAGAGTTATTATATAAATTTTGGAGATGTAGTTGATGAAGATGCAATTATAGAAAAAGTGGGATTACCTTGTTTTGTTAAAGCTAACAGAGCGGGAAGTAGTTTTGGGATTTCTAAGGTTTATAAAAAAGAAGATTTTAAATCAGCTTTAGAAATTGCGTATAAAGAAGATGACGAAGTTATTATAGAGTCGTTTTTAGATGGCACAGAGGTGTCTGTTGGTGTTATTTCTTATAAAGGAGAAACAAAAGTGCTGCCTATAACAGAGATTGTAAGCGAGAATGATTTTTTCGATTATGAAGCAAAATATTTAGGGGAGTCACAAGAAATTACTCCAGCACGTATTTCTGAATCTGATGCAGATAAAGTACGAGTTTTAGCTAAAAAAGTATATGAGCTTTTGAAGATGACAGGATTTTCTAGGAGTGAATATATTTTTAAAGATGGTGAACCACATTTATTAGAAATAAACACTATACCAGGATTAACAAAGGCAAGTATTTTGCCTCAACAAGCCGAGGCAGCTGGAATATCTTTAGAGCAGTTGTTTCAAAATGCTATTGAAGAAGCTCTGAAATAATCATTATACAAGAATATTTAAAATTTCATATATTTAGTATATCAAAATTAAAAAACCTGTTATTAGGTACAGCATATGAAAAAAGCATTATTTCCTGGGTCTTTTGATCCTTTGACATTAGGGCATTATGATATAATCACTCGAGGCATCCATTTATTTGATGAGATAGTCGTTGCTATTGGTATTAATGGTGATAAAAACTATATGTTTTCTTTAGAAGAACGTAAGAAATTTATTGAAGAAGCGTTTAAAGACGAGCCTAAAGTGAAAGTGGTAACTTATGAAGGGATGACTATTGATTTCTGTAAAGAGATTGATGCAGGGTTTATTCTACGTGGATTAAGAAATCCAGCCGATTTTGAATTTGAAAAAGCCATTGCTCATACAAATAGAAGGCTATCTAAAATTGAAACGGTATTCTTGCTTACAGCTGCAAAAACATCTTTTATTAGCTCTAGCATTGTTCGTGATGTTATTCGAAATAATGGTAATTACAGAGTTCTGGTACCAAATAGCGTAACAGTTAAGTAAGGAGCATTTTTGTTGCTCCAAAATCAGACTCTTATTTCTGAATAGAGTTGGAGCTAAAGGTTTTAATTTACTCCTGAAACTTTAAATACTTGAATTTACAAAGCATAAAAAAAGCTGTCTATTAAGACAGCTTTTTTATATTATTTAAATAATACTTTCCTTAGTTAGAAATGATTATTTTTTTAGTTTTTGTAATATTATTGTTTGTAATCTTACAGATGTAAATACCTCTAGCTAAGTTGTAAGCGCTAAAATCAGCTTGATACTCACGGCCAGCTACAACCTCTTGGTTGAATATTGTAAATACATTTCTACCAAAATGGTTAAATAATTCAATGTTAGCATTTCCATTTTCTGAAGCAACAAAATTAATAGTAGCACCAGTAGTTACAGGGTTTGGATAGATTGAAACATTCATTCCTTCTTCTACAGCATCTGTAGCAGTTAAAACTGGATTTGCGCCAGATAGAGAATTACATGTTCCTACAATAATAACACCATCTAAGTCGTAAGCATCGTGAGTTACTGATAACTCATCGTTATTTACAACTTTTACATAATTGATGTACTCGAAGTTTCCTGCATCAGAAATGTCAACTGTATTATTTTCTTTACAAACAGTTCCTGCCATGTGCCAGCTATAGTTGTCAAAAGAAACATATACATCAGCAAATTCAGGATAGTTTCCACATCCATCAGTTTGATTAAAAGATGTTTCAACAAATAATAAATCTGCACCTGGACGATTATAAACAGCACCGTCAAAAGCTAATACAACACTTCCTCCGTAACCTAACGTTGTGAAAACACCGTATTCATTTAAGTATTCTGGGTAACCAAGTACGTTTTCTGGGTTTTCAGTTCTAACACCGTCAATACCACCACCTGAAATTGTAGTACCTTCGTTATATTCTAATAATTCTGAAGCAGAACAAGTTGCATAATTTACTTGAGGAGCTTCACTACAACCATTAATTGCAACAACAGCATCAAGGTCGTAACCGTCACCTGATCTAGATCCTTCAGGAGTTGTGTCTACTAATTTTACTTGAGTGATGTAAGCTAAAGGGTTTGGTGTTAAAGCATTGTCAATATCAAGCATTGCTGGCTGACTTGTGTAAGCAGAACCAATAAAGTAGAAATCTACACCGTTTTGAGATACAAATACATCAGCAGATTCTGGGTATTCAGCAAATGTATAATCACCAAAAGTAGTTTCAAAAATAGTTAAATCGTCACCAGCTTCATTCATAACAACACCGTCAAAACCAATAACAATTTCACCTCCATATCCAAGGGATACAAAGTTTTCTGATTCATCATTTTCTGGCTCACCTAATGCTTTTGCTGGGTTGATTCTTAATGGGTTTGTCATAGCTTCACCATTACTCATTAAAGCAGGTGTGTAAGATATTACAGCAGCTGCGTAACATTCTTGAACCAATTCTTGACAACCATTAATAGCAACAACACCATCTATATCATACCCATCAGGAGAGTTAGCCGTTTCAGATGTGTTTGTTAGTTTTATTTGAGATACGTATTCTAGACCAAGACTTGAAAAATCAATAGCTTCGTCTAAACAGATTTCACCGTAAGAAACCCAAGTTGATCCATCTTGAGATAATTCAACCATGGCTTTTTCTGAATTGCTGAAGCACTCATCACCATTAAATGATGTTTCATAAATCATTAAGTCATCTCCGGGAGCGTCATAAACAACGCCATCAAAGCCAAGAATAATATAACCGTCAACACCTAAAGAAACGAAACCTCCATCAGCATTTGAAGCATCTGGTTGGCTTAAGGCCATAAGAGGGTTTGAACGACCTGGTTCAATAGTGTTACCGTTAGCTAACAATCCTTGTTGGAAATCAACTACTTCAGAAGCATAACATTCTTCTGTGGGAAAGTAATTAATAGGGTTTGTTTCAATTGGTTTAGGGTCATCTAAATTGTTAGATGCATTAACCGAGAAAGATGTTGCGATAGCACATAAACTCGGAAAAATAAATTTTGTAAATTTTTTCATTAGGATATGGATTAATTAATAGACCGTAAAGATTCGAAAGAAGAATTATACAGCAAAAATTAATCGTGTAAGACCCAATTTTAGTAGTTTAAAAGAAAAAAAGTGCAAATAAATTCGATGACTGACACTGTGCTTAAATTGTATTTCTGGTTTACACAGGTGTTTATTAGAACTTATACTCTGAAAGCGGGTTTGGAAATTCTTCCGGATTAGCAGCTAAATGGTACCGAGGATCGTCAACGTCTTCTATAATAACTTCCTGAAATTTTGGACTTGCTTTACAAAGTAAGAGTTTACAATCTTCACTTAAGTGTTTTAGTTTTATTGATTTACCTTCGGCTTCATACTTTTTAACTAAATTAAAAATAGCTTCTAATGCAGAATGATCGCTAATGCGGGATTCAACAAAATCAATTTCAACATTTTTAGGGTCATTCTTCACATCAAATTTTTCGTTAAAAGCCGTAATACTTCCAAAGAATAATGGTCCCCAAATTTCATAAACTTTAGTTCCATCGGCACGTAAACGTTTACGGGCACGAATGCGTTTTGCATTTTCCCAAGCAAAAGATAAAGCCGAGATAATAACCCCTACAAAAACAGCAATTGCTAAATCGAAAATAACAGTTACTGTTGAAACAATTATTAATACTACAGCATCTGAAACCGGTATTTTTTTAATGATTCGGAAACTAGACCAAGCAAATGTTTCAATTACCATGATAAACATGACGCCAACTAATGCGGCAATAGGTACTTGCTCAATTAATTTATCAGTAAAAAGAATGAAGGTTAATAAGGTTGTTGCCATCATTATTCCGGATAAGCGTCCGCGTCCACCTGCATTGATATTAATTACTGTTTGACCAATCATACCGCAGCCTCCAGTTCCTCCAAAAAGTCCAGACATAATATTTCCAGCGCCTTGAGCAATACATTCCTTGTCACCGTTACCTCTAGTATCGGTAAGTTCGTCAACTAAATTCATGGTCATAAGCGATTCTATAAGTCCAACTGAAGCAGCTAAAAAGGCATATGGAAGTATGAATTTAAGTGTGTCTAAATTAAAAGGTAGTTTTTCCCAAAGTTCTAAATTAGGTGTTGGAAATTCTCCTTTTAAGCCTGTTCCGCCACCTTCTATTATGTAAGATCCAACAGTCGATACATCTAAATTAAACCCAATAGTGACTAACGTTGTAATTAATATAGCTGTTAATGCAGCTGGTATTTTTTTTGTGATTTTTGGTAATCCCCAAATAATTCCCATAGTTAATAGTACTAAGGCAATCATTAAATATAACTCCGAACCTTGCATGAAGGTACTTACATATGTTTTTACGCCTTCAGAAGTAACTTCCAATGTTTTGTGAGAAAACATTTTAACTTGTGCCCAAAAAATAACAATAGCTAACCCGTTAACAAATCCAAGCATTACAGGGTGAGGAATAAGTCTAACAAAGCGACCTAACTTAAATACACCTGCTAATATTTGTATTATCCCCATAAGAATTACACAGGCCATTAAGTAGAAAAAACCCATGTTTTCAATTGGTTGATCAAAGAGCATGCCTTTGGTGTGTCCGTCTGCAATCATGGTAACAAAAATAACAGCAACTGCACCTGCTGCACCAGAAATTAAACCAGGTCTACCTCCAAAAATAGCGGCTATTAAACCTACAATAAAAGCACCAGATAGTGCCATTAAAGGGTCTATTTGCGCAACAAAAGCGAAAGCTACAACTTCAGGAATCATTGCTAATGAAACTGTTATACCACTTAAAATATCGTTTTTTGGATTGCTAGTGAATTTTTGGAAAAATTGATTCATCTTTATTTTTTTTGAAGCTGCAAAAATACAGTTAATCTGAATACGTACAAGATTATATTGTTATAAATTGATTAAGTTTACCCGTTAAATTAAAAAAAATGGTTCGATTCACTTCAGTATTAGTCATTTTATTGACTTTCAGTTCTTTATATGCGCAAAATCCTTCTGCTAATTTTATTACCATTTTCGAAAGGAGTAATGGAACCGAAACAGCTACTTATAAGGAGACTATTAAGTTTTATAAGGCACTCGCAAATGAATATCCAAAAATTCATATGGAAACCATTGGTATGACCGATTCAGGGGAGCCTTTGCACATTGTAATTTTTAATCCGGATGCTGAATTTAACTTCGATAACATTCATGATAACAAACGAATTTTATTAATTAATAACGGTATTCATCCAGGAGAAAGTGATGGTATTGATGCGACTATGATGTTATATCGTGATTTAGCTATGGGTAAAATACCATCACCTCAAAAAACAGTTTTAGTTACAATACCTATATATAATGTAGGAGGGAGTTTAAATCGGAATACAGGAACGCGAGCAAATCAAAATGGACCAAAAGCTTATGGTTTTCGTGGAAACTCACAAAATTATGATTTAAATCGTGACTTTATAAAAAGTGATACGGAGAACGCAAAGACCTTTGCTAAAATTTTTCATTATGTAAAACCAGATGTTTTTATTGATAATCATGTGAGTAACGGTGCTGATTATCAGTATACTTTAACCCATTTGTTTACTCAGCATAATAAACTTGGAGGTCAGTTAGGAGTCTATTTACACGAAACTATTATGCCTGAATTGGAAGCCGATTTAAAAGCTCATGATTGGGATATTACACCTTATGTGAATGTGTTTAATCAAGTTCCTGAAACCGGGTTTAGTCAGTTTATGGACTATCCAAGGTATTCAACTGGTTATACAACACTTTGGAATGTAATAGGCTTAATGGTAGAAACGCATATGTTAAAACCTTACAAGTCTCGTGTTAAAGGAACCTATCAATTAATGAAAAGTATGATTACGGTTGTTGAAGCAGAGGGAGAGCAAATTTCTAAATGGCGTGAATCTGCTTTTCAGTCATTTAACAATTGTAAAACTTACCCTTTAAATTGGGAAATAGATACGACTAAATCTACCGTTTTAAACTTCAAGGGTTTTGAGGGGGAAGTGATAGAAAGCTCTGTAACAGGAAAACAGCGTTTAAAGTACAATAGAGAAAAACCGTTTGAAAAACCCATTGTTTACCAAAATTACTTTCAGCCTACAACTGTGGTTTCAGTACCTGAAGCTTACGTTATTCCTCAAGGTTGGCATCGCGTTATTAAGCTGTTAAAACTGAATGATATTAAACTTAACCAATTTAAAAGAGATACCGTTCTTTCCGTTGAATCGTATAGGATATCTGAGTTTGAAACTCGTAAAAATCCGTATGAAGGACATTATCAGCATTACAATACAACAGTGGAGGTTTCAGAAGTAGAACAATCTTTTAGAAAGGGAGATTATTGGATTTCAACTAATCAAAAAGGTATTCGCTATTTATTAGAAACTTTAGAACCAGAAGCGCCAGATTCTTTTTTTAATTGGAATTTTTTTGATACTATATTACAGAAAAAAGAAGGATTCTCTCCTTATGTGTTTGAAGATACTGCTCAAGCTTTATTAGATTCAAATGCCGATTTGAAATTAGAGTTTAATAAAAAGAAGCAAACCGACCAACAATTTGCAAGCAATTGGTATGCTCAGTTAAATTGGCTGTATGAACGCTCAGAAAATTATGAGTCCGCTTATAAGCAATACCCTGTGTATCGTATTAAGTTGTAGTTTTTTAAGCTAGTTGAAGTTTAAAATAATAATTTAATATTGGCGTAGCTGTTTTTTAAAGCATCATTAGCTTCGGTTTCATTTAACCATGAAACTTTCGTTATGCCTTCATTTTCTTGAGGTTTTAAAACATCTGAATATGTTGTGGTCATTTCAAACCAATGGGTGATTTTTATTTTATATTTTCCGTTGCGTTTAAATAGGTGATATGTAGTTTCAAGAGGTTTGGTTATTTTTAAATTTTTAACCCCTGTTTCTTCTTCAACTTCACGAATGGCAGTGTCTTCAATTGTTTCTTTTTTTTCAGCCTTTCCTTTAGGAAGATCCCATTTATCGTTTCTGTAAATAAATAAAATCTCACCTTTATCGTTATATACTTTGCCGCCACCAGCTACTACGTTAGGCAGTTTTTTTAGAAATTTTTTAAGAAGTTTTTCTTCTTTGGCATGAACAAGATGAACTTCTTTAACAGACTTTTTGCTGAGTTCGTTAATTACTTTCGTCATTGAAACAGATTTTAATAAGTAGTTTTTAAAAGCGGCTTCTTTTTCAACTTCTGTTGTTAAGATAATTGGTTTATCATTAACAAATACTTTATACATAGGGTCTGTTGTTGCAATTAGTAGTTGTAAAAATATTAAAAAAAAAGAAGGATTCCTCTAGGATTAAAAAATAAATTTTATTCTAAATTTAAAAATGTAGATATCGTAAAAATGTGTAATTTTGCCACTATGATTTTCAATAAACACACCGCCAGAAAAACTGCCGAAGTACTACTTCAGGTAAATGCAATTAAATTACAGCCAAAGGATCCTTTTACATGGGCATCTGGATGGAAATCCCCAATTTATTGCGATAATAGAATTGTTCTTTCCTATCCGCCAATCCGAAATTATATTCGTGAGACGATGGCTAAACAAATTGAAAAGCAATACGGGAAACCCGATGTTATTGCAGGTGTTGCTACTGGTGCCATAGGTATTGGTATGTTGGTAGCTGAGTATTTAGGATTGCCATTTGTTTATGTTAGACCAGAGGCTAAAAGTCATGGACGACAAAACCAAATAGAGGGTCACTTAGAATCAGGACAGAATGTTGTTGTGGTTGAAGATTTAATAAGTACTGGGAAAAGTAGTTTAAATGCTGTTCGTGCTCTTAAAGAAAGTCAAGTAAATGTAAAAGGTATGATAGCTATCTTTACTTATGGCTTTAATGTTTCAAAAGAAAATTTTGAGAAAGAGCAAGTTAACTTAACAACATTAAGTGATTATGACTCGTTGTTAGAGCAAGCATATGATACCAACTATATTTCTACTAAAGAACAAGGTATTTTAGCAACTTGGAATGCTAATCCAATAGAATGGAATGCTAATTGATAGTTGTAAATTGAATTTTTTTAAAATTATATTATGAATTTAGAATCACCAAAAACAACAATAAATAAATCACCAGAAACTGTTTTTAATTTTTTATCTGATGTTAAGAATTTTGAAAAACTAATGCCTGAAAACATTAGTAAGTTTGAAGTTTTAGGCGATGATAAATTTTTATTTGCTTTAAAAGGCATGCCGGAAATAGTTTTGAAAAAAAAGAAAGTTGTTCCGAATAGTAAAATTGTACTTGGTGCTGCTGGTGGAAAATTAGATTTTTCTTTAACAGGACATCTTACAGAAGTTTCTGCCGATACCACCGATGTTTACTTACAGTTTAGCGGCGATTTCAATCCTATGATGGGAATGATGATTAAAGGCCCTATTACGAAATTTATTGAAACATTGGTAACAAATATGCCAGCGGCTGTTTAATAGAGTAGGGTAAGTTCTTTAAGTTCGTATTCAGCTATAATTTCGTCTTCAAGCAAAACGCGTAAACTTCCTGAATTTGTAATACCTTTTATATAGCCTGTAAAAAGTTGACCGCTTTGGTCGCGAAAAGTTGAAGGTTTGTCTTTTCTAAACAACAGACTCTCATATTCATCTTTTAATGCAACCTGTTGATTGTTTTTCAAGTCATCAAAAAGAAGTTTTAAGTTTTTTATAAAACTATGTAATAGTTCGTCTGTGTTAAAAGATGTTCCTGTTACTAATTGCAGCGAGGTCGCGTTTGGTAGATTTTCAAATTCTAATTGATTTACATTTAAGCCGATACCTATTATTGTGCCGCCAAAAGTATTTTGCTTTATTATGTTTTCGATAAGAATACCACAAACTTTTTTGTCTTCTGACAAAATGTCGTTAGGCCATTTTATACGAATTTTAGGAATTAAAAACTGTTGTAAAGTCTTAGCTAAAGCTAAAGATGTAACAATACTGATGTAGAAATTATCCTGAAATTTTAAAAAAGGAATATCTTTAAAAACGCTAAACATCAGGTTTTTACCACTTTCGGAATTCCAAATACTGCCTCTTTGGCCTCTTCCATTAGATTGGTAATTAGCCGTAATCACTGTATAATCTTCTATTTTGTTACTACTACTTAAAGCTCTTAAAAAACTGTTAGTAGAATTGATGGCATCAAGTTTGATTATATGCATTAAGTGATTTATTGATAACGTTGTAAAAATCTTATGATTTTTTTACGCTATAAAGAACTAAAAAATAATAACTTTGCACAAATTAAATTAACTGAATGGCAAAAAAACAAATCAACGCAGACCAATTAATTGCAACTATTTTAAGCGGAATTGAGGACGTAAAAGGAGAAGCGATAAATATTTTAGATTTACGCGAGATAGAAAACACGGTTTGTGATTACTTTATAATATGTGAAGGAAATTCAAACACGCAAGTAAACGCCATAGTAAACTCCATACAAAAAAAGGTAAGTAAAGAACTTAAAGATAAGCCTTGGCATATTGAAGGTACAGAAAATGCTGAGTGGGTTTTAATGGATTATGTGAACCTTGTAGTTCACGTATTTCAGAAGCATACTCGTGAGTATTACGATATTGAAAGTTTATGGGGCGATGCGAAAATTACGGTAATTGAAACAAACTATTAAGAGATATTAATGATAAAAGATAACAAGAATAATAAAAATAAGAAGCCAAAATTCAATATGTATTGGGTTTATGGCGGTGCTATTTTACTAATTATAGCTATGAACTTTTTGGGCGGTAGCGGTTTTGAGGATTCGAACCCGACAACGCCTTCTCAGTTCATGACATTTCTTAAAGATGGCGATGTAGAAAAAGTTGAAATAGTAAATAAGCGTGAGGCTAAAGTGTATTTAACACCAGAGGCTGAAGCTAAAGATGTGCATAAGAAGTCTACGCCGTCTTCACTTTTTGCATCCTCTGCAGAAGCACCAAACTATCGTTTTGAATTTGGTGATTTACAGAACTTTGAAGATGACATAGCAACGGTTATACAGTCTGAAAACTTAAATCCAAAACCAGAAGTAGAGTATAAAACAGAACAAAATGTATGGGGTGATTTCCTTTTAGGGTTATTACCATTTGTGCTTTTAATAGGTGTTTGGGTTTTTATCATGCGACGTATGTCTGGCGGTTCTGGAGGCGGAGCTGGTGGTCAGATTTTCAATATTGGAAAATCGCGAGCTAAACTTTTTGATGAAAATACAGATGTTAAAACATCCTTTAAAGATGTAGCAGGTTTAGAAGGAGCTAAAGAAGAGGTTCAAGAGATTGTGGATTTTCTTAAAAATCCGGAAAAATATACCAACTTAGGTGGTAAAATACCTAAAGGAGCGCTATTAGTAGGGCCTCCTGGTACTGGTAAAACCTTATTAGCTAAAGCCGTTGCTGGTGAGGCTAAAGTGCCGTTTTTCTCATTATCCGGTTCTGATTTTGTTGAAATGTTTGTTGGTGTAGGTGCATCACGTGTACGTGATTTATTTAAGCAAGCGAAAGAAAAATCGCCAGCTATTATTTTTATTGATGAAATTGATGCGATAGGTCGTGCTCGAGGAAAAAATAACATGTCAGGTTCTAATGATGAACGTGAAAACACTTTAAATCAGTTGTTAACTGAAATGGATGGGTTTGGTACAAATACCAATGTTATAGTACTTGCAGCAACTAACCGTGCCGATGTGTTAGATAAGGCTTTAATGCGTGCAGGTCGTTTTGACAGACAAATATTTGTAGATCTTCCTGATGTTCGTGAGCGTGAAGAAATTTTTGAAGTTCATTTACGTCCATTGAAAAAAACTGAAGATTTAGATGTAGATTTTCTTTCCAAACAAACACCAGGATTCTCTGGGGCTGACATTGCCAATGTATGTAACGAAGCTGCTTTAATTGCTGCCAGAAACGGAAAGAAAGCTGTTGATAAACAAGATTTTCTAGATGCTGTTGATAGAATAGTAGGTGGTTTAGAAAAGAAAAATAAAATTATTACTCCAGAAGAGAAAAAAGCAATTGCCTTTCATGAAGCTGGTCATGCAACTGTAAGTTGGATGTTAGAGCATGCTGCACCTTTGGTGAAAGTAACTATTGTGCCGCGTGGACGCTCTTTAGGTGCTGCTTGGTACCTGCCGGAAGAACGTTTAATAGTTAGACCAGACCAAATGCTGGACGAAATGTGTGCTGCTTTAGGTGGTCGTGCTGCTGAGCAGGTTATTTTTAATAAAATTTCAACTGGGGCATTAAGCGATTTAGAAAAAGTAACTAAACAAGCTCGTGCTATGGTTACCGTTTATGGATTAAGTGAGAAAGTTGGAAACCTTACTTATTATGATTCTTCAGGACAAAGTGAGTATGGTTTTACTAAACCATATAGTGAAAAGACATCGGAGTTAATAGACGAAGAAATTTCAAATATAATTGAAGCGCAATACAAGCGTGCTGTTGATTTATTAGAAAAAAATAAAGATAAATTAACGGAACTAGCAGATGTTCTTTTAGAAAAAGAAGTGATTTTTAAAGATAATTTAGAAAAAATCTTTGGAAAACGTTCTTTTGAACCACAAATAGCCCTTTCAGAAGAAGATAAAGAATAATTCATTTTTTTCTGTTAACATTTATTTAAAATCTTAAATTAGCCTAATGGTTCGTTTAAGATTTTTTATATTTGAAAAACACCATAAAACTCGGATTTAATAGCGAATATATAAATGAGTCTATTTAAAAGATTTTTTAGTTCAAAATCTGCTAAAGCAGAAAATGAATTAAAAACAAATGAACGTGGCAAATACATGCCGGAAGTTAAATTACCAATAGATGAGAGGTTTACAATAAACTTCAAGAAAAATGGTGGTAAATTTCTGTATTGTGAAAATTTGGATGAAGTTTATGATAGCTTAAATAATATAATTTTAGAGAACGATTGGGAAGATGATAATGTCTTAATTTATGACGAGCAGTTATGTATGCGTTTTGAAAAATCTGGCTTACAAATAACTCGAAACAGTAGTGACGCAGCATATTTTTTAACCACTTGCGAAAATTTAATAGCAGATGACGGCTCGCTTTTAATTTCTTCTAATCAAATAGCCGAGAAAAAACTTGTTGAGTTCCCAGAACATTTTGTTGTTTTTGCTACCACTAGTCAAATAACAGCTAGTATCGGTGAGGGGCTCCGAGGAATAAAAAGTAATAGTTCCCGAAAGATACCTACCAATATTACTACTATAAAGCATTTTAAATCCGTAAACAAAAAGGATAACGATTTTTTAAGTTACGGCAGTAATGCCAAAAATTTATACTTACTTCTTTTAGAAGACCTTTAACACATGAAAGAAATTATTATTAGATCCTTTACAGGGCTATTGTATGTATCCTTGTTAATGGTGTCTCTGTTAAATGAACACGCCTTAATTGCCTTGTTTTTTGTGTTTGGCTTAATATGTATGGGTGAGTTTAAAAAGCTAATTAATTTTCGATCTGTACTACCCTTTGTTATTTTTGTGGTTATGTATTTTATTTTTGTTTACTGGCAAGTAATCATGAACTCTGATACAGGATTAAGTGCTGCAACTAGAATCTTACAGGTTATTACCGTTTTTGTTCAATTAATTTTGATTAAAGATTTGTTTACCGAGAAGAAAATACCGCTATTTATATCCAAACGTTTCTTAATTTCAACGTTTTATTTATCGAGTGCTTTCGTGTTTTTGGTACTTATTGCTAGTCACAATAACACCTATAAACCACTTATATTATTAGGGGCTTTCGTGTTAGTTTGGGTAAACGATACATTTGCTTTTTTAGTAGGTAAAAATTTTGGTAAGCAAAAGTTATTTGAAAAGATATCCCCTAAAAAAACGGTTGAAGGTTTTATTGGCGGTTTGTTTTTTTCATCGGTAGCTAGTTATTTTATTGCTACCTTTACCGAAACATTAAGTTTCAACAATTGGCTTATATTAGCTATTATAATTAGTGTTTTTGGAACTTTAGGAGATTTAATAGAGTCTAAATTTAAACGTCAAGCCAATGTTAAAGACAGTGGTGTAATTATGCCAGGTCATGGTGGATTGTTAGATAGGTTAGATAGTATTATATTTGCTGCTCCATTTATTCATTTGTTTTTAGAAATTATTTAATATGTTTCACAAAGAAGGTCATAAAATTATTCTTGGAACGCTTATCATAGTGGTAGCGTTGTTTTTAGTAACAGATACCTATGTTATTTTACCTTGGTTAAACATGTTAATCATGATTGCTCTATTGGTGTTCTTATTGCTGATATTGCAGTTTTTTAGAAACCCCAAAAGACAAACAAGTTACGACGATTTGCATGTTGTATCTCCAGTAGATGGTAAAGTTGTTGTTATTGAAGAAGTTTTTGAAAAAGAATTTTTTAATGATAAACGACTTCAGGTTAGTGTTTTTATGTCGCCTGTTAATGTACATGTTACCAGGTTCCCAATTGCAGGTAAAGTTGTATATAGTAAATATCATCCGGGCAAGTATTTAGTAGCTTGGCATCCTAAAGCAAGTGAGGAAAACGAACGTACTACAGTTGTTGTTGAAAACGAAACTTACGGTCCTGTTTTATATAGACAAGTAGCTGGAGCTTTAGCTAAGCGTATTGTAAATTATGCTAAAGAAGGTCAACAAGTAAATCAAGGAAGCGATTCTGGATTTATTAAGTTTGGTTCTCGTGTAGATTTATTTTTACCATTAGATACGAACATTAACGTGGTTTTAAATCAAAAAGTACGTGGTGCAGAAAGTATAATTGCTAAGAAGTAAGATGACTCCAGAAGAAGAATTAGATATCGCCTTTAAAGAAGCTGTCGAGCGTATAAATGAACATCAGGAGCCTTTTCCTGCAGATTTTTTATTACGTTTATATGCATACTATAAAAAAGCGACAAATGATTACAGTCGCCCAAGTATTGGTAGCAAACCATTAATTAGTGCTTTTAAAACGAATGCCTTGTTTCAAATTCAGAAAATAACTGAAAATGAAGCGAAGGAGACCTACATCGAGCTTGTTAATAATTACTTCTTATACAGGAAATAAGCTTTTATTTAACCCTATTTAATTTTCTTTTTTTATAACATAATTTAACGGGTTACCAGTTGCGCCACTAGGGAAATTAATGCCTAGTAATGCAGACATTGTAGGTGCTATGTCTGGTATAACCGTTTTTTCTAAAGTACTTCCATGAGTAATTCCTTTCCCGTAAAACAATAAAGGGACATGTGTGTCATAGTTGTATCCACTTCCGTGTGATGAACCCGTTTTACTGTAAGATAAATAGCCTGCATTTGGTATTATTAAGATGTCTCCAGAACGTTTTTGGTTATAGCCGTTTTGTAATAAGGATTCAATCCCAATTGGAAAAGCATTATTATTTATTGTAGATGCGGCATATACTTTTGAAACATCTTTATAGGTAATTAGTTCGTTAACTAAAGTTTCTTGAACTTCAGTTAAATTCAGCTTTAATTCTTTAAGGACAGCTCTGTTTAAAAAGATTTGATTATTACTGATATTACTAATCAATTTATCAGAACCATAAGTGTTCATCATGAACGTATTTAAATTGGCTTTTGTTTTTTTGTATTGTAAGTAACCAGATGGAATGTTTACAGATCCCAAATAAGCTGGAACTTCCACCGCGCCATGATCCGCAGTTAAAAATACTGTATATTCTCCTTTACCTATTGTGTTGTCTAGGTATTTTAGAAAACGCTCTATATCTAAGTCCAAACGTAAGTAGGTATCTTGAATTTCTTTGGAGCTAACACCAAAATTATGTCCTACATAATCGGTAGCTGAATAACTTAATGTTAAAACGTCCGTTATTTCATCACTTCCTAAAGATTCACCTTCAATAGCAGCAATAGCAAAATCTGTCGTTAAACTATTACCATAGGCTACAGCTTTTAATATGTCAAAGCCTTTGTTTGTAGCTTGTAATTTTTTTAAATCATAAGGAAACGTAGCAGTCTCTTTTCCTTTAAATCCTCCTTCAAAAGTATTTAAGTCTGGTCCGCTTTCTGTGTACGTTTCAATAGGGTATAAGGTGTTCCATTCTTTAAGGTAAGACTCGGCAGCATCAGAACTATTAAAATCAGCAACCCAATTAGGTAGTTCCGATTTATAAAACGAACTACTTACCCAAGCACCTTCGTCTTTACCATGAAACCAATAAGCCGCATTAGCCGTATGCCCAGCAGGTAGAATGGCTCCTCTATCTTTTAAAGCAATACCTATTGTTTTACCTTGCATTTGCGTAAATAAACGATTTTCGTCAGCAAAAGAAGTGGTAAGCATACGTTGAGGAGACATTTGACCAACATCAGTTAGTGTTCCAACTGATTGGTAGTTGTCATCACTAGCGCAGTAAACAGATTTGTCAATTTCTTTATCATACCAATTATTGGCAATTATTCCGTGGTATTTTGGTGTAGTACCAGTAAATACAGATGCATGACCAGGACCTGTATAGGTTGGGATATAATTAAAATGATTGTTTTTACAGTTAAACCCTTCATTCATCATACGTTTAAAACCACCTTCTGAGTACTTATCGTAAAAGCGTGTTAAATAGTCATAACGCATTTGGTCAACTACAATTCCTACTACCAATTTTGGACGAGTTGTTTGTGTGGTTTCTTGCTTGTTATTTGTTTCGTTACTGACAGGTTTTTGTGCCTGACAAGCACTTAAAAGAAGACAGTTAACAATAAAAAGAACTATGTTTTTCATTTTGAAATATGATTTAAAATTCAAAAGTAAGGATTTTTAAATATCCCTAATTAAAATTACCGTTAAATACATTTTAGTTTTTTATTTTAGCAATAATAAAACACAGAATGAATTACCTACAAAATATTGGTGCTTATTTTTTAATGATTAAGGAAATGTTTCGCAAGCCAACTAAATGGTCTGTTATGAAACGTTTAATACTTAATGATATTGACGACCTTATTATTGGGTCTTTAGGTATAGTTGCTTTTATTTCATTCTTTGTGGGTGGTGTTGTTACCATACAAACCGCCTTGAATATGACTAGTCCTATTATTCCAAAAACTCTTATTGGTTTTGCTACCAGGCAATCTGTTATTTTAGAATTTGCTCCTACTTTTATTTCTGTTATTATGGCCGGTAAAGTAGGGTCTTTTATAACTTCAAGTATTGGTACCATGCGTGTAACTGAACAAATAGATGCCTTAGAGGTTATGGGGATTAATGCGGTAAATTACTTGGTGTTTCCGAAATTTATAGCACTCATGTTATATCCATTTGTTATTTCTATTGCTATGTTTTTAGGTATTGTGGGAGGTTTGGCTGCAAGTTATTTTGGAGGGTTTAGCTCTGTAGAAGATTATATTGCAGGTGTGCAGTTAGATTTTATACCTTTTCATATAACTTATGCCTTTATTAAAACAACAATTTTTGCTTTTCTTTTAGCTACAATACCATCATTTTATGGTTTTTATATGCGTGGTGGAGCTTTGGAGGTAGGAAAGGCAAGTACGACATCATTTGTATGGACTAGTGTTGTAATTATACTTTGTAACTATATATTAACTCAATTGTTGTTAAGCTAATGATAGACGTAAAAAATATTCATAAATCTTTTGGCGATGCCC
Organism: Algorimicrobium bowmanii; assembly: GCF_054031195.1. The sequence goes on along the minus strand of NZ_CM132929.1, from coordinate 2,521,839 downwards.
ATATTTTAAAAGGCGTTTCAACAACATTTGAGAAAGGTAAAACAACTTTGGTTATAGGACAAAGTGGTTCTGGTAAAACTGTTTTTTTAAAGTGTTTATTAGGACTATTCGAACCAGAACAGGGTTCTATTGCTTATAATGGTAAAATATATTCGGAGCTTTCCGAAGATCAGCGTAGTAATTTACGTGCTGAAATGGGGATGGTATTTCAAGGTAGTGCCTTGTTTGATTCCATGACAATTTTAGAGAATGTGATGTTTCCACTTAAGATGTTTACAAAACAAAGTGTTAGTGAAATGGAAGATCGTGCCGATTTCGTACTAAAGCGTGTGAATCTTGGTGATGCTCATAATAAGTTTCCAAGTGAAGCTTCAGGAGGTATGCAAAAGCGTGTAGCTATTGCTCGAGCTATTGTTAATAAACCAAACTACTTATTTTGTGATGAGCCTAATTCGGGATTAGATCCCAAAACAGCAATGGTTATTGATAATCTAATTCATGAAATTACCGAAGAATACGATATTACAACCATAATTAATTCACATGATATGAACTCTGTTATGGAAATTGGAGATAAAATTGTGTTTTTAAAAGATGGATTAAAAGAATGGGAAGGCTCCAAGGACACGATTTTTAAAACCGACAATGAAGCCGTTACCAACTTTGTTTATTCTTCTGAACTCTTTAAAAAAGTGCGTCAGATGTATTTAGAAGAACGTGCTTAATTAAGGTATTTGCCTTACTACTAACGTATCTAATTTCAATTTAACTTTTAACCAACGCTCTAATTTACCTTGCTCTTTAGCAACAGCTATATCTGTTAGTTTTTCAGTGTTCCATTTAACTGTAAACACAGAAACAGTATCTGTTGTATTAAAATCTGATTCTATTTCATTAGCAAAACTAAAACGTTCTAAATCCTCATAGTTAATTTGTACCTCTTGAATAACATCGTTAAAAGGAATGGTGTTTTTTTCTAAAACAGATAACTCTTTTATGCGATTTTCTAAATTTGTTATTTTTTGAGTTTGTGTTATTAAATCTATCGAATCTCTAAACCTAATTTGCTCCATATACTTTAAGTTATCGTATTGCTCTGAGCGACTCTGATTAAAAATAATTTTAGTATTTGCTAAAGCTGGATACTCCGAAGTCTTACTTTTAATTAGACTAATAGTAGATTCAGGTATTTCACCTAAACCGTACGTGTTAAATTCAATGTAAGATTCACCATTATTATACTTAGGAATGGTATTCTTTTTAATGTACTCATACTGTGGTAATCCTTTTAGTTCTGTATCAACAAAGCGTTTAGCTTCGGTGTCAAAATTACTTTCTTTTAGAACACTCCAAAATGTAAATGCAGCAGGAATCATAACAATAAGTGCTAAAAAGGATGCAATTTGTGCTATACGTTTACGTTTTTTAGAATTCGCATATTTCAGCATTGGAAAACGCAGTGCTTTTACCACTATAAATGTTGCCAAGGCAATGAAAATAGTATTGATAATAAACAAGTACATAGCGCCAAAGAAATAAGTAAAATTAGCTTTAGCTAAACCGTATCCAGCTGTACAAAGTGGCGGCATTAAAGCGGTAGCAATAGCAACACCAAATATGGCAGAGGCAATAGTACCTCGTTTTGTTTTTGCAATTATAAGTGCAGCACCACCAAAAAAGGCAATTAATACATCTCGAATATCGGGTTGTACACGACCTAAAAGCTCAGAAGTGTCTTCACTTAAAGGAAATAACCAGAAAAATAAATAAGCTGTTAATAAACTTAGCACAATCATAATGGCTAAATTGATTAAGGATTTTTTCATGGTGTCAATATCATTTACCGCTACTGATAATCCGATACCTAAAATAGGTCCCATTAGCGGAGATATTAACATGGCTCCAATTACAACTGCAGTAGAATTGGCGTTTAATCCAATAGATGCGACAAATATCGAGCAAACTAAAATCCATGCAGTTGCCCCTTTAAATGAAATGTCTTTTTTAATTGCTTCAATAGTTTCATCCCGATCGGTGTCTTCTCGGAAATCTAATAGTTCAATTAAAAATTTCTTTACATTTTGAAATAGACCTTTTGCGTCTTTCTTTACGGCTTTTTTAGATTCCGCTACAGCAGCATCTTTTTTTGCCTCTTCGGCAGCAGCCGTTTTCTTTGTTTCTTCTTCAGAAAAATTAAATTTATTTTCTTCCATACTTAAATAAATTGGTCACCAAAATTACCCTTTACACGTGCTAGTGTTTCTTTTATATCTTGCTCTTTAGCTTTTGGATATATAAGTAAAACATCGTCTTTATCAACTACAATGTAATCCTTTAAACCATCCACAACAACTAGTTTGTCACCTTTTGTACGAATCATATTTCCGGTTGCATCATGAGTAAGTGTTTGTGCATTTACTACGGCATTCTGATTGGTGTCTTTTTCTAATTTATCATATAAACTACCCCAAGTACCTAAATCATTCCAATCGAATGTTGCAGGAAGAACAAAGACATTTTTTGAAGCTTCCATAATGGCATAATCCACAGAAATATTTTCTGCTTTAGCATAGTTCTCGTCAATGAAGGTTTTTTCGTTGTCGGTATTGTAACTGCTGTAGCCTTCGTTAAAAAGATTAAATAGTTCGGTTTGATTATTTTTAAAAGCATCTAAAACACTAGAAACACTCCACATAAAAATACCTGCATTCCATAAAAAATTACCTTGACTAATAAAGGCTTTTGCAGTGTTGTAATCTGGTTTTTCACGAAATTGTTTTACAGGTTTGATAGGAGTTTCTGAAGACTTACTATATTCAATATAGCCATAACCTGTATTGGGAAAAGTAGGTTTAATACCTAAAGTCATTAAAGCATCATTTTTAGTACAAAATTCAAAAGCTTGTTTAACGTTATCTGTAAATGCGGTTTCGTCTTCTATCCAATGATCACTAGGCGCAACAATCATTAATGCATCAGGGTTTTCCTTTTGAATTTTTAAAGATGCATATAAAATACAGGGCGCTGTATTTCTCATTGCAGGTTCTAATATAACTTGTCGTTTAGAGACTTCTGGAAGTTGTTCGAAAACTAAATCATTATAGCGTTCGTTGGTAAGTATAAATATATTTTCTTTTGGAATAAGTGTACTTAATCTAGCAAATGTTTTCTGAATTAACGTTTCTCCAGTTCCTAACATATCATGAAACTGTTTTGGGAATTCTTGTGTGCTTACGGGCCAAAACCTAGACCCAACACCACCTGCCATTAAAATAGCGTAATAATTTTTATTCATTTAGTTTTATTTAACCTTTAAGATAAATTAGTTGCTAAAGTATTAATTAATTAGTTATAATTTCTACTTCGGCATTTGGGTTGAAAAGATACAATTTTCCTGTTTTAATTTCCATACATTCTATGCGTTTTACACGTTTATTTCCTTTTTTAAACACTTTTCCATTATATAATTTAAATGTTTGTCCATGTGCAACTTGAAAAACATAGGTTTTGTCAGTTTCTGGATCATATTGCTTTAGTGCGAAAGCTAAATCTGTATCTGTGTCACTGCTTGCTTTTGGGTTTTTAAAATGCCTTGCTAATAAGGGTAATAATTCGTTTGGGAAAATATCAGGATTTAAAAAAGGCAACATAAGCTGTTGAAAAGTATATTTCCATGCTTTTCCATGTGGCTTAATAGTTTTTCCGTAAGTTTTATAAGCTTCATAATGGGCTATTTCATGAACAAGTGTTATTAAAAACCTATATGGGTTAAGGTTTGAATTAATTGTTATTTCATGTTTACCATTTGGCAGACTTCTATAATCGCCATGACGTGTTTTTCGTTCGTTTTTAATTTTTAAACTTAAATGGTCGTGATCTAATAGTGTTACAACTCGCAAAAGAGCAGCCTCCGGTAGGTAAGGTTTTAAAACGGTTTTCATAATTGCAAAATAACACTTTTATTGGCTGATTTATAAACTGAAATTTTAGTTTTTATAGCGCAAACTAAATATTAAAAAAAAAGACCTGTTTCATACAGGATGAAACAGGTCTTTAGTTATAGAATGTTGTGTTTATTCTTTATTTTTTTGACTTTTTATTGTTTTCTTGTCTATATCAAAGTCGTTCGTGTTTATTGTTGTATTCCCTGTAGGGTTTGTTGGATTCGTTTGCTCTTTTGTTGGTTTAAATTTTCTTTTATCATTTATCACTCCCATTGTTTGTTGTTTTTAGATTCATCTATAAGATACATAAATAATAAGTTGTTTTTATTAAAACTATCTTAAAAACAGGGTTTTACATGTTAAAATGTGCTTAGTGTGTTATATTTTTTAAAATAGAAATAATAGGTTAGTCGCATTTATATAACGTACCTTTGCATTTAACTTTAGAAGTGACATCTGATTATGATTGCATTCACTTCACAAAATATATTTATGTCATTTAATTCTTTAGGTTTGTCTGACGCCCTTTTAAAAGCGGTCAGTAATCAAGGTTATGAAAAACCTTCACCAATTCAACAAAAAGCAATACCAGCAGTTTTAGACGGTAAAGATGTTTTAGCATCCGCTCAAACAGGAACTGGAAAAACGGCAGGGTTTACATTGCCCTTATTACATATTTTATCTCAGAGAGAAAGTCAGAAACGTCGACCTATTCGAGCATTGATACTAACACCTACTCGGGAGTTAGCAGCACAAGTTTACGATAATGTAAAGGCTTATAGTGCTTTTACTGATTTAAGATCATTAGTTATTTTTGGAGGTGTTAATCAAAAACCTCAAGTAGCAGCACTAAATAGAGGTGTTGATGTTTTAGTAGCAACACCAGGTAGGTTGTTAGATTTACAAAATCAAGGTGTTATTTCTCTTAAACAGATAGAAATTCTTGTTTTAGATGAAGCAGACCGTATGTTAGATATGGGGTTTTTACGTGATATTGAGCGTATAATGAAATTGATGCCTGCAAAACGCCAAAACTTACTTTTCTCTGCTACTTTTTCTAAAGAGATAAAGAAATTAGCTAATGGAATTTTAAATAAACCCGTTTTAGTTGAAGCTACACGTGAGAATTCAACAGTAGAGGCTATTACACAAAAGGTATTTCGTGTTGCTAAAGCTAAAAAAACAGATTTAATCATTAAATTAATATCTGAAGGTAATTGGACACAGGTACTTGTATTTACACGAACTAAGCATGGAGCCAATAAGCTTTGTAAGAAAATGATAAGTAGCGGTATAACAGCTGCGGCTATACATGGTAACAAAAGTCAAGGAGCTAGAACAAAGGCTTTAGCTGGTTTTAAATCGGGTAAAATAAGTGTTTTAGTAGCTACAGATATAGCTGCTCGTGGTTTAGATATACCATTATTACCGCATGTTATCAATTTTGAACTTCCTAATATTTCTGAAGATTATGTTCACCGTATTGGTAGAACAGGAAGAGCAGGAGCTAGCGGAGAAGCTATTTCATTGGTAAGTGCAGACGAAACCTCATACTTGAAAAGTATTGAGAAGTTGGTAGGCGAAAAGATACCGGTAAGTATTGTTGAAGGTTTTGAACCTGACCCTAATGCTTCTACCCAACCTATAAAACAGGGGCAAGGTAGAAATAAAGGAGGCGCTCGACGAACAGAGAAAACGGGGCCTAAATCTAAAAAGCCTTCTGGAAATAATTCTCGTAGGTCTGCTAGAACTTCAGATAGTCGCTCACCGAGTAGACGTACTAAAAGTAGAAGAGATTAAATTATGACAGCAGAATTAAAAGCTAAAATGATAGCTGTTTGTAACGCAAAAATAGCTCAAAAAGGGGATCAGGTTGGTTTGTCTTTCTATGCGTTTTTTGCTAATAAGAATGATAATCCAAAGCTGTTAATGGAAGCTGCTACTTGGTGGATTGAAACACATGAGTTAGATCATTTTGAAAAGGCTTTAAAAATTAAAAGTTTATTAGAGTAATGTTATGGAACAACAACCAAATAACCCATTACACGGTATAACATTAGAGAGAATAGTAACCGATTTAGAAGCTCACTATGGTTGGGAATATATGGGGTACACTATAAAAATTAAGTGTTTTACTGATAACCCTTCTGTGAAATCTAGTCTTAAATTTTTAAGACGAACCCCTTGGGCAAGACAAAAGGTTGAACGCATGTATTTAAAAATGCTTAAAAATAAAAAATGAGGCTTAATAGCCTCATTTTTTATTTTTCTATGTTTTAGTTCTTTCTCTAAAACTTCCAAAACGGTAGTGATTTATGTCTACCTATTTAAACTGTTAGGTGTATTTAGTTAAATTCCCAGCCAAACGTAGATTGAAATACATAATCTGAATCTGAAGCACCTTCTACAGGTTTACTATCATAGTTATATGTTACAGCTAGCTTTATGAAGAAATCTAACGGTAAATCATACTTTAAACTTAGGTTGTAATCAGCTCTGTAACGACCACTTTCTGTTAAACTTGGGTAGAATGTTACATCTGTACTCATGCTAAAGTCATTAAAGTCAAACATGTTTAAAGATAATGCACCATAGGCTTCCATAGAGTTTTGGTGTGTGTTAAACTCATCAGAAAAACGCTCGTTGTTCCATGCTAGACCAAAACCACCGGCAAAAAATAATTTGTTTGAGTGTACAAAGTATTTACCTAAACCACCTTTTACGGTTGTTCTTAAGTCTAGTTTTTGTTCGTTATTTGATAAGAAATTCGCTTCAGTACTTGCAAACCAATCATTTTTCATAAAGTATTTAAAACCTAAGCTAGCATCCGTTCTTTGAGTTTCAGCTACATCATCTTGATTACTTCGTACCGAGTTGAAACTACCCGTTAATAACCATTTATAAGCAGTATAACTTAAGTTACTACTTACAGAAAATTGACGTAGGTTATTACTTTTAGTTAGGTTAAAACCTACAGAAACAGAAGCGACTATTCTAGATAAGAAATCGCTTTCAACAGGTTTAATATATACAATGTCTGATATAGGAATTGTTTTTTCTACACCATTTTCAATGACAGTTACCTTTCCTTCTTCGCCATCTTTTGTGTTAAAAGAACTATTAATACGTTGGCCATCCGATAAAGTTAATAAAAAGGTCTGCTGACTTTTTAAGCTCTTTATGTCTATCCATGTTATTTTAAAATCGGAGTCACTATAATCTGTACTTACGGTAACAACACCTCTGTCCATTGATTCTATTTCACCAATAAGTTTATCGTTGTTTTTCATTACAATTGTGTCATTTTGTGACCAGGATAACTGGGCAACGAAACAAAAAAGAATGAGTAAAAATAAATTGGGAGTTTTAGTGTAATTTTTTGTCATAATTGGTTGATTTTGATTAGATAAAATAAATGTAATAAAAATTTAGTTAATAGATTACTTGTTCGTTAAGTGACATGTTTAGTTTGATTTAAACTTTATTAAAACAAAACGTAACAATATTATAAATGGGAAACCATGTAATAAGAGGTCAAACCAATCCATGACAAGCATACCGTTTGCACCACCTAAAACCCACTTTAATTTACCCCAAACATGAGGCTCCGGAAAAAAAGGAGCTAATCCTAAAGTTAAGCATAGCAAAACTATTAATTTCCAATTATTAAGGAGTTTCGACATTTAAATATTTTTAGTCTCTTATATTTTCGACAAAACTATGAATTTTATCTAAACTATCTGTTTTCAAATGCTTAATAAAAGCACTCCCTATTATTGCACCATTTGCATGTGTGGTTGCTTGATTAAATGTTTCTTTATTTGAAATACCAAATCCGACTATTTGTGGATTTTTCAATTTTAGGTTGGCTATCCGATTAAAGTATGTTTTTTGTGCTTCACCAAAACCAGATTGTCCACCTGTTACACTGGCGCTGCTAACCATATATATAAAGCTGTTTGAGACACTGTCTATAAACTTTATGCGTTTTTCTGAAGTTTGTGGTGTGATTAAAAAAACATTTACAAGGCCATATTTTTCAAAAATGTTTTTATAGTTTTCATTGTAAATAGCAACAGGTAAATCAGGTATTATAAAGCCGTCTATACCAATTTCTTGACATTTTCTGCAAAAATCTTCAACACCGTATTGTAATATTGGGTTAAAATATCCCATTATTAATAATGGAATTGATACTGTTTTTCTAATGTCTTTTAATTGATTGAATAAGACATCGGTTGTCATTCCGTTTTCTAAGGCTTGAGTAGAACTAGCTTGTATGGTTGGTCCATCGGCTAAGGGATCGCTAAAAGGCAAACCTATTTCAATCATATCTACGCCGCTTTTTTCCAAATTTTGAATAACTGTTACAGTATCATTTAGGTTTGGAAATCCTGCTGTAAAATAAATAGAAAGCAGTTTTTTTGTGCTTGCTAATGTTTTATTAATTCGATTCATAAGTTGGATTTATAAATTAAAAAAGCTGTTGTAAGTATTTAGATCTTTATCACCACGTCCTGATAAACACAGAACAACAATATCATTTTCTTGAAACGTTTTGTGTTTAAAAACGGCTAAGGCATGTGCACTTTCTATGGCTGGTATAATACCTTCTAATTGACATAATTCTAAACCTGCTGCCATAGCTTCATCATCGGTAACCGATAAAAATTTGGCTCTGCCAGTTTTGTAAAGATGAGCGTGCATAGGGCCAACTCCTGGGTAGTCTAATCCAGCAGAAATAGAATACGGTTCCGTTATTTGTCCATCTGTAGTTTGCATTAATAAGGTTTTACTACCGTGGATAATTCCTGTTTTTCCCAAAGCAGATGTTGCAGCACTTTTCCCTGAATGAATTCCTTTTCCAGCAGCTTCAACGGCTATCAGATTTACGGCTGTATTTTCTAAGAAATGATAATAGGCACCTGCAGCATTACTGCCGCCACCAACACAAGCAATAACATAGTCGGGTGATTCTTGCTGTTCTTGTTCAAGAAGTTGTGTTTTTATTTCTTTTGATATAACGGATTGGAATCGGGCAACCATATCCGGATAGGGGTGCGGACCCACGACGCTGCCAATTATATAATGAGTATCCACAGGGTTGTTTATCCAATCGCGTATCGCTTCATTTGTAGCATCTTTAAGAGTTTTACTACCAGATTTTGCAGGTATTACTGTAGCACCAAGCATGTTCATACGTGCCACATTAGGAGCTTGTCTCTCCATATCTATTTCACCCATATAAATATAGCATTCTAAACCCATTAATGCACAAACGGTTGCTGTAGCAACACCGTGTTGTCCGGCTCCTGTTTCAGCAATTATTCGTGTTTTACCTAAACGTTGTGCCATTAAAATTTGACCTATTGTATTGTTAATTTTATGAGCACCTGTATGATTTAGGTCTTCACGTTTTAAGTAAATTTTAGTGTTGTATTTTTCAGAAAGACGTTTTGCGAAATATAACGGAGATGGACGCCCAACATAATCTTTTAGTAAAGCATTGAATGCTTTTTGAAAATCGGGTTCAGCCATAACTTTTAAATAGTTTTGACGTAAATTCTCAACATTCGGATGAAGCATTTCGGGAATGTATGCTCCTCCAAACTCTCCGTAGTAACCGTTATTATCAATATTATATGTCATAATTTTATAAATACTTTAAGTGCTGTTATTGCTGTGGTCTATTTTGAAATTGTTTTAGTAATGTGATGTTTTTTAAACCAGGTTCTTGTTCAAACCTACTATTTACATCTAGGGCATAACAGTATTTGAAAATTCTTGTTTTCTTAAATTCTTTAAGTTTTTCTGTAGCGTCTATTCCGATGCCTCCACTTAAAATAAATGGTTTGGTAGAAGAGTATTCATTTAACATGTTCCAATTAAAGGAATAACCATTACCACCTTTGAGTTTGCCTTTAGTATCGAAAAGAAATTTATCAATAAGTGGTTCGTAGGCTTCTAAAATACTAAAATTAAAATCAGTGTCAATACTGAAAACCATCCAGATTTCAATGCTATTAGAATGTGTTAGAAGTTTGTGAATTTTAGTAATAAAACCAACGGATTGGTTGCCGTGAAGCTGTATTACATCTAAGTTGTACTTTTTAACTGTAGTTATAATTTCAGTTTCACTATGGTTTACAAATACGCCCACTTTTTTAACCGATTTTGGTAAATTAGGAATTGGACCACTAAAATGACGTGGTGATTTATTATAAAAAATAAAGCCCATGTAATCCGGCTTTAATTCGGCTACCAACTGTATGTTTTCCGGGTATTTCATGCCACAAACTTTAAGCTTCATACGCTATGTTTTTTATAAATTTCTCGGCATACAATCCTGGGTTTTCTGTGGTCATAAAATTTTCACCTATTAAAAAACCTTTATAATCAAATAATTGAAGTTCTTGAATAGCTTCAGGAGTACTAATGCCACTTTCTGATATTTTGGTAAAGTCATCAGGTATTAAAGCGCTCAATGATTTGCTTGTTTCTAAGGAGACTTCAAATGTTTTTAAATTTCGGTTGTTAACACCAATTAAATCTAAGCTAGGAAAGACAGACTGTTGTAATTCCTTATTATTATGAACTTCTAAAAGAATTTCTAAACCTAAACTTTTGCCTAATTCGGAAAACAATTTAATTTCTTCAGGGGTTAAAACAGCTGCAATAAGTAAAATTAAATCTGCACCGTGTGCTTTAGCTTCTATAATTTGGTAACTATCTATTATAAAGTCCTTTCGTAATAAAGGTAAATGGCAACTAGCTCTTGCATGCAATAAATCGTCTAATGACCCTCCAAAATAATTTCCATCTGTTAAAACCGACATACCACAAACTCCTGCTTTTTCATAACCCTGGGCAACGTCTATAATTGAAGCTTTCTGATTTATAACTTGTTTGGAAGGTGAGCGTCTTTTAAACTCAGCTATAATTCCAGATGTACTGTTTTTTAAATTGGTAACAAGAGAATGTGTTTGCGTTTCAAATAAAACCGATTTTTCCAGTTGAGATGTAGGGATAAGCTGTTTTTTTAGAGCAATCTCTCGACGTTTATTAGTTACAATTTGTTGTAATATATCCATTTGGTAGTCTGTTTTATTTTAAACTTAAATCAATTAGTTTTTGAAAGCAGTTTTTAGCCCGACCTTCTAATAAGGATTCTTTGGCTAAGGCATAGCTGTCTTCAATAGATTTATCTGTTACTGTTGATATGGCTACTGCGGCATTTGCACATACTACATTGTTCTGTGCATCGGTACCTTGACCCTCTAAAATATGTGTGAATATTTTAGCAGAAGCAGCAACTGAGTGCCCTCCTTGAATAGCACTAGGTAGTAAGGTTTCTAAATTAAAATCACAAGGCGTAATTATTCGTTCGGATGTATTATTTACCACTTTTGCTGGTCCTGTTAAGGAAATTTCATCATAACCATCGAGTGCATGAACAATGCTATATTTTTTATCTGTGTTTTGATATAAGTAGCTGTATAAGCGTAGCAATTCTAAATTAAAAACACCTACCATTTGATATTTAGGAAAAGCAGGGTTTACCATAGGCCCCAACATGTTAAAGAACGTTTTAACTCCTAAATCTTTCCTGATAGGAGCTACGTTTTTCATGGCTGGGTGAAAGAGTGGCGCATGCATAATACAAATTCCAGCTTGGTCTAAACAGGTTTTTAAAAAATTGGTATTATTACTGAATTTTACACCTAAGTGTTCTAAAACATTAGAAGATCCGCAAGCTGATGAAACACCATAATTGCCATGTTTGGCCACATGTACTCCAGCTCCAGCAGTAACAAATGATGCTAATGTGGATATGTTAAAGGTGTCTTTTCCGTCACCACCTGTACCACATAAATCAATGGCATTATAAGCACCTAAATCTACGGGGATACATAGTTCTAACAAAGCGTCGCGAAACCCTTGAAGTTCATCAATAGTTATTGTTCGCATCATGTAAACTGTAAGGAATGAAGCTATTTGACTTTGGTTATAGTCTCCATTAGATATATTTACAAGTACAGATTTAGCCTCATCACTAGAAATATATTCCTGATTTATAAGTCTGTTTAATATGTTTTTCATTGTTTAAAGTCTTTGAATTTGAGGGTTTAGTTAGCTGTTTTTAACTGTTTACCCAATTAGAGAGCATGTGTTTTCCTTCGGGTGTTAAAACCGATTCTGGATGAAACTGTACTGCACGAACATCGTAAAATTTATGACGGAGAGACATGACTTGGCCATTTTCATCAAAAGAAGTCGCCTCAAGTACTTCAGGTAAATCCTTATTAACAACCCATGAATGGTAACGACCAACAGTTATTGTTTTTTCTAATCCTTTAAATAATTGCTCGTCGTTGGAAACTATGGTTATAGGCGTGGCAACCCCATGGTAAACGGTATCTAAGTTTATGATGCTTCCACCAAAAACTTCACAAATAGCCTGTTGTCCAAGGCAAACTCCTAAAATGCTTTTAGTAGCGGCATATTCTTTAATAATAGCCTTTAGTAATCCCGCTTCATCTGGAATACCAGGTCCGGGAGATAAGAGAATTTTATCATAGTTGTTTACAGCTTCTAATGAAATTTGGTCATTACGTTTCACCGTGATATCAAAACCAAAATCTTCTAAATAATGTACTAGGTTATAGGTGAAACTATCGTAATTATCAATGACTAGTATGTTTGTGTTATTTTTCATTACTTCTATTTAAATATCTTTAGCCATATGAATAGCCTTGGTTAATGCACCCAATTTATTATACACTTCTTGTAGTTCGCTTTCTGCTTCAGATTTTGAGACAATTCCTGCCCCAGCTTGCCAATGTAATTGATGGTTTTTACTTAAAAATGTCCGAATCATAATAGCATGGTTAAAATTGCCGTCGAAATCCATAAAACCAATTGCTCCACCATAAAAATCACGACTTGTGGTTTCGTACTGTTCAATTAACTCCATAGCACGATATTTAGGGGCTCCACTTAGAGTGCCTGCAGGAAATGTATCTGCCACCATTTGGATTGTAGTTGTGTCTGGGTTTTTTATACCAGTAACTTTACTTACTAGATGGATAACATGGGAAAAATACTGAACTTCACGATAGGTGTCAACCTGTATTTGACTGCTATTACGACTTAAGTCGTTTCTAGCTAAATCAACAAGCATAACATGTTCGGCGTTTTCTTTATCGTCTTCGGCAAGTTGCTTGGCCAAAATGGCGTCTTTCTCGTCATTACCTGTTCGTTTAAAAGTCCCGGCTATTGGATGAATTTCAGCTTTATTGTTGTTTACAACGAGTTGCGCTTCTGGTGAACTTCCAAAAATTTTAAAATCACCGTAATCAAAATAAAATAAATATGGCGACGGGTTTATGCTTCTAAGCGCTCGGTATACATTAAATTCATCGCCTTTAAATTTTTGAGAGAATTTTTTAGATAATACTAATTGAAAAACATCGCCGCGTTCACAGTGTTTTTTAGCAAGTTCTACCTGCTCTTTATAAGCCGAATCTGTTAAGTTAGAAACAGTTTCTCCGTCTGTAGTGAAATTAAATGCAGAGAAGTTTTTAGATGTTATTAATTGAAAAATAGCATCAACATTTGTTTCTGTATTGAAGCAATGGGCAAAAATATAAGCTTCATTCTTATGGTGGTTTATGGCTATGATGTTTTGGTAAACAGCATAGTGAATGTCGGGGATATTTTGGTGTCCTTCTTTTTTTGTAATGTTTATGTCTTCAAAATAACGCACAGCATCATATGCCATGTATCCAAAAATACCGTTGTTAATAAACTTAAAATCGGTGTCTGAATGCACTTTAAAACGTTTGGTGAATTTATGAATTTTACGCATAACACCTCCCGGTTTAGAAACATGGTTTATTAAGCAGCTACCGTCTGGGAAACTTTGTGTGATAGTGTCGTTTTTAACCGAAATAGTAGCAATAGGATTGCAGCATATATAAGAAAACGAATTGTCATTAGCGTGGTAATCGCTACTTTCTAAAAGAATGCTATTTGGAAATTTATCACGTATTTTTAGGTAAACACTAACCGGTGTAATGGTATCGGCTAGAATTTTTTTGTAATGTGTGTATAAACTGAATTTTTTCATATGTATTGTAAAAAAAAAAGGCTTGTCGTGAACGACAAGCCTTTTTAAAGTATTTTTATTTAAAATATACGTATAGGATTAGATCACGAATTTTGAGTTTCGATTATTCCACCACCACGTATGATTTAATATTGTATTCATAATTTATTAAAGGTCAAATATAAATGTAATATTTAATTAAGCAAAGAATAATAAATAAAAAAGGGATAAAAGAAAAATTATAAGCGATTAAAAGTTTGTTAAAGCAAATTAGAATTAAAAGCAAATATGTATTTTTAAGGCTATGAAATATATTGTTTGCATTTTAGTATTGTTAGCTTGGAGCTGTAAGGAGGTGTCTGAAAAAGAGTTAGATACAGATTCTGTTAAATCTGTTTCGGTAAATGAGAAAGCTTCCGATTCATTAACAATTGTTGATTTTGAAGGATTAGAACCTTTACTTAATAAGGCCAATACAACAACTTATGTTGTTAATTTTTGGGCAACTTGGTGCGGACCTTGCATTAAAGAGTTGCCATATTTTGAGAAAATAACTTCCGATTATCCTGCAGACCAAGTTCAGGTTATTTTAGTTAATTTAGATTTTCCTCATCAATATGAAACAAAACTCAAACCCTATATAGAAAAGCACAACTTACAATCGGAGTTGATAGTTTTAAACGACGTAGATTCTAATTCATGGATTCCTAAGGTAGATGCTTCATGGAGTGGCGCTATTCCAGCAACATTAATTTATAACTCAGAGAAGCGTGCTTTTTATGAGCAAACATTTACTTACGATGCTTTAAAAACCGAAATAGAACAATTTTTAAATTAAGAACGTTATGAAAGTAGTTAAAACAAGTCTAGTATTAATAAGTCTTATTTTATTTTATGCCTTTACGGTTCCTGATAAGGACACAGGCTATAAAATAGGTGATGTAGCAACCGATTTTAGTTTAGAAAATATTGATGGATCTATGGTTTCTTTAGCCGATTTCCCTGAAGCCAAAGGATTTATTGTGGTTTTTACCTGTAACACTTGTCCGTATGCAGTGGCTTATGAGGACAGAATTATTGCTTTAAATAAAAAATATAAACCTTTGGGATATCCAGTAATAGCTATCATGCCCAATAACCCTGAAGTTCAACCGGGCGATAGTATGGAAGCTATGAAAGCACGTGCTAGTGCACGAGGATTTACTTTTCCGTATTTAATGGATAAAGATCAAAAAATATACCCGCAATATGGTGCTACAAAAACGCCACATGTGTATGTGTTACAAAAATTAGCTCAAGGAAATCAAGTGAAATACATTGGTGCTATTGATGACAATTATCAGGATGCGAAAGCTGTAAATCAAACCTATGTTGCAGACGCTGTAGATGCTTTGTTGCAAGGGCGCGATATTAAAGAAACACAAACACGTGCCATAGGTTGCACTATTAAAGTTTAATAAAAGAAAACAATACTGTTTGATTTTTTTCGATGATTAGTTTATAAGTAGTAATTTTGAACAAAATATTTATTTAAATGGCAGATTTATCACAAGCAGAGTGGCAAAATCAATTACAGAATGATAACCAAGCTGTAATTATTGATGTTAGAACAGCAGCAGAAGTAGCAGAAGGAATGATTCCTAGTGCAAAACATATGGATATATTCCAAACTCAAGAATTTTTGAGTAATATTCAAGAGTTAGATACTAATAAAAACTATTATGTGTATTGCAAATCTGGTGGACGTAGTGCACAGGCTTGTGCTGTAATGAACCAAATAGGAATAGAAAATGCTTATAATTTAGTTGGTGGTTTTACCGATTGGACTGGTGATGTTGTAACGCCTTAAACATAATTTTATGAGACAGATATTAGGAATAAGTGTTATTGTTTTTACACTATTATTTACAGGGTGTAAAGAAGCTTCCCAGGAGGATGCTATTCAAGTAGTTACTGCTGAAGAAATGCAAACGCTATTAGGAATTGATGATGTGCAATTAATTGATGTGCGTACTCCAGAAGAATATGCCGGCGGTTTTATAGCCGAATTTCAAAATATAGATTTTTTATCACCTACTTTTGAAAGTGATATATTAAAGCTTGATAAAGATAAACCGGTTATTTTATACTGTCAGTCTGGAGGGAGAAGTGCCAAATGTGCTCAAAAAATGGCAGAAGCAGGCTTTACTAAGATATACGATTTACAAGGAGGTATTTCAAAGTGGCAACACGAAGGGCATAGTGTGGTTATGCCTAACTAAGACCTTGTTATATACTTAGTGGTTGGCAACAAGCTAAAAACCGAACTCTAAACAAACATTGAATATAGGAACTATGAAATATTTAATCAAACAAGCTGTAATAATTCCTATTTTATTTTTTGTTCCTGTTTTTATTGCCGGTTTTTTAACTGAAAATTATAATTTAATTGAGCAACATGCAAGCGAAATTACTTTAACTAATTCTGACACCGCAAAATCTGTGATTAATAGTGGAGCAATTTTAACAGGATTATCTTGCATACTTCTAGCAATCGGAATCATTATCAATTTTAAAAAGTTCTTAATGACCAGTATTCTATTAATAATTTTCGGAATATCAATGGTTTCAAATGGTTTGTACCCAATGGGAACAATAATGCACGGATTTTATGGGTTTGGAATGTCTCTAATGATATTACCATTTATAGCTTGTTATGAATTAAAAAACGAAAATATTAAGAAAGTGTTTTTTAAAATATCATTGATTTGCGGGTTTGTGATTTTTATATATTTATGGTCAATGCTTGTAGGTTTAGACCCTGCTAATTTTAGAGGTTTAACTCAAAGAATCGCAAGTTTATTCATTTTTGGTTGGATTGCATATCTTGCATTTGAACTGAGTAAAAAGCCAGTTGCCAACAACGTTTAGCAACAAGCAGAAAAATGAGAATCGAAAAAGCCATACAAATAGATGCGAAATATTTAACTGAATTAACAATTCGATCCAAATCTCATTGGAATTATAGCAAGAAACAAATCGAAAATTGGAGAGATGATTTAACTATTTCTGAAGGTTATCTTACTGAAAAAGAAGTTTACAAATTGATTGACCGTGAAAATCAAATAATCGGCTATTATTCATATTTCGAAATAGAGAATTTAATTGTAAAATTAGAGAACTTATTTGTTGAGCCGAAATTTATTAAGCGTGGATTTGGAAAAATACTCATGACTGATTTTCTACAACGAATTCAAAAAACAAAAATTGAAAAAATCATATTAGACGCTGACCCAAATGCTGAAAAATTCTATAAACAACTTGGATTTAAAACAATTGGAAAGCTAGAAACCTCTATAAAGAACAGATTTCTACCTATAATGGAGTTGAAAATAAAGCCAGTTGCTAACAACGCATAAAAAACATTAAGATCTTCTAAATAACCAAGTGGAAATGTAACTGCTTACACGTGGAATTACTTTAGAACCTTCGTAATTTAATCTTTTAAAGAAATTAGATTTTAATTTTTCAGGTGGACGTATTTGCGACTCAAAAGCCTGTTGTGCTACAAGGTTTGGAACAATATTGTCTATTTTTAAATGATACTTCCATGGCTGCTGTAAAGCACAATCTATAGGCATTTTAATAACTCGAACACCATCTTTAATGGTTTGTTTTAAAAATGATTCGGCGCCTTTTCTTGACCATATTGCTGCCATAGTAGTAATTCCTACAGAGCCACTATAAATATCATAATTCGTGTCTATTTGATTTATTTTAAATAGTTTTTTTCTTCCATGAGAAGCGAGTTTTAAAACATCCCATTTTTGACTTTTAGCTAATGTTTTTTGCTGTAGGATAGCCTTTTTTATTAGCGAATCAAAGTCGTCCATCAGACGGATATCATCTTCTAATATTATGGCAAAATCATATGACGATTTTAAAAACAATTCTTTTACTGTAACGTGACTAAGGTAGCAACCTAGTTCAGCAGGAATAAGGTCGCGCTTATATTTGTTTTTTACTTGATGGTTTATGTTGCTTAAGGTCGTTTTATCAATAGCAGATATAAACTTATAAGGGATATCTGTTTTTAATAACTCTTGCTCAAGAAATTTTCTTCGTTCTACAGCTCTGTCTAAATTAATGATATATATAATTGCATTAATAGGGGTGTTGCTCGAAATATCCGCTTCTTGAATGCCTGTACTCATAAGTTATATTATAGATTTATTTGCAAGATAGGATTTTCATTATTAGACTTGAAATGTTAAACTATATAAAATGAAAATTTTATTATTTTTATGTTAATAGGCTTTTGTTATCAATTAATTATAAATTCTAATAATTTCACCATTGCCGCGCCCTTTTAAGCTTCTAACGTATCCATTTATTACTTTCGACATGGGAATTGGATTATGGCCTGGAAAGTAATCTTTGTATTTTTCGTATGCAGCTTCTACCATTCCTGAAGATACTACATTTACCCTAATGCCATTTGTTATTTCAAGAGCTACAGCTTTTACAAAGCTATGAATACCACCATTTACCATGGCTGCACTTGCTGTTTTAACAACGGGATCATCTGCTAAAATACCAGCTGATAAGGTTATTGAGCCGTTTGGTTTTAAGTAATTTTTCCCAATTCTCACAACGTTAACTTGCCCCATTAATTTGCTTTGAAGACCAATATGGTAATCGGCTTCACTCAGTTTTTCAAAATTATCCCATTTAGCCTCACCTGCAATACATATTATAGTGTCTAGTTTACCTGTTTTCTCAAACATTAATTCAATAGATTTACCATCGGAAATATCAACAGTTACATCACCACTTGAACGTCCTGCGATGATAATTTTGTTTTCTTCTTTTAAATGCGAAACAACTGTTTTACCAATAGTTCCATTTCCACCAATTACTAATATTTTCATCATTTTAATATTTTAAGTTAAACATTGTTTTCCCTGACACTTTATTTTTTTTTTACGTGATTTGTAAATAGTTAATGTGGCTATAATACTCCAAAGTAAATTTGTTACAAAAGGAGGGATGGCTTGATAATAATAGCAGTTTATAGCAATTAATAATCCGCCTATTAAATTAAGATATTTGCCGTATGTTATATATTTTTTGCTTTCAATAAGCGTTAATGCATATGCCAAAATTATTAATCCCGACCCCGTCCAACCAAGTATGTCAATAAGAAGTTTCATAGTTTGTTATATTGCGATATATCGATATGTTTTTGAAATTTTTTTATTTTCAGTTCTAACTTATAAAGTTGATGTATGCTTTTATAGTTTTCTCATTTCTTTTTAAGTAGGACCATTTTCCATGTCTGGTTGAAATTAGCAGACCACATTTTTCCATATTAGTTAAATAAGTTGAAATAGTTGATTGTGAAAGTCCTGCTTTTTCTTGAATATAGGTAACACAAACGCCATCATTAAAATGCTTTAATGTTTCATGTGGTGGAAAATTTTTAGCAGGTTCCTTTAACCATTCCATTATCTGAACACGTGTTTCATTGGATAAACTTTTTCCTATTTCGGTTGCTGTTTTTATATTCATACAACAAATATATCTATAATTCTCGATATATAAAAATGAAAATATTGGTTTGTGTTAAGTATTTGGTTTTTGTGTTTTATATATTTAATGAATCAATACACAAATTTCGGGATTAATATTTATTTTTACTTTAAGTAATTTATATACCTGCTTAATAGAATCTTAGTTAAATTTTTTAACCTGTTTATATGAAATATATGTTTTTAAGTGTCTTTGTATTGTTTTTTGTGACCTATAGTTATTCTCAAGATATTTATAAGTCTAAGTCTGGTATTGAGTTTAGGGTGGGTGATACTTTAAGGATTGGTAGCCCTCTTAGTCATCTTGGTTGGAAGTCTATTTTTAAAGATAAAGAACGAACTAGTTTAATCTCAAATAAAAATTTTATAGATAAAGAAGTTGTTGTGAAACAATTGAACTTAAACTCAGAACCGGTAAGTTTATCTATTATGTTGTACAGAAAAGAGTTTTACATTAATATTGACGAAGCTTTAGCAAACAAAGAGTTAATACCAAATGTGAAACTTGAATTAATAGATAATAAATTTTACACAAAATATGAGCTTCTAAAAACTCTAAAAGATTTCTTAGATAATGGAACTATAACCAAAGAAGAATTTGACAAAGAGAAAACTAAAATACTTAATGATTAATATTTTTTTTAGAGTGAATTAGTTTAACGTTAGAAATTAAATAACGTATTAGTTGTTATTGTCTTGACTCATTTTATTTTTCAACTTAGAAATAAATAATACAGAAACAAATCCTCCTACAAAGGAAACCGTAACGTTTATTATAAATAGCCAGCTGTTTAAGGAGTTGTTATACACAATAGATAGGGGGTCAAATCCTAATCGTCCAAAAGATTTTATTAAAAGAATACTACCAAAAACACCTGCTATTGTGTTTCCTGTAACACCAAAAGAGTGCTTTTTAAAAACATAACCTGAAACGTTAGCACCTATTATTCCTATAGCAATACTTATTAATGATATTAATGTTTCAGTCATAGCACATATTTAATGT
The DNA here is from genome assembly GCF_054031195.1 of Algorimicrobium bowmanii. The sequence goes on along the minus strand of NZ_CM132929.1, from coordinate 2,501,211 downwards.
CCGTAGTCCATAGTGTCTATCTTACCGCTCGTCAATCTTTTTTGAATAATCATATAGACAAAAATTAATATAAAGCCAATAAGTCCCCAAATAATTGCTACAGACAAACCATATTCGGACGCTGCTGTATTATAAATGGTTAAATCTTCATGCTTGTTATTTAAAGAAGGTAATAATACAGGGAATAACGATGCTAATGATGATGTAATACCTCCAAAAATTAATAGGGTAGATAAAAGGAAAGCATGACTATCTTTTTTTATTTTTTTAATGAAAAACAGGCCTATTAATCCCGTTAAATAAATAACAGGAAATAGCAGTAGATAAGGCTTATCGATAAAGTTGTCAAACGAATTTGGATTTACCAATTTCCATAGATATAAGGAGAGGATTGTAAAAACACCAAGTACAATGTTGAGTTTGAAAATAACACTTTTCAACTGTATATTTATAGATGAATTTGTTTTTAAAATCACCCAGTTGGCTCCGTGAATAGTTAAGGTTACTACAGAAATTAACCCTACAATAAGCGTAAACCAATCAATAACTCCAGGGTGTGTGGTTAACGGACTAAAGGAGCTATCCCACAGCGGTAAGAAAAAATAATGCCCTTCGTGAATAGAAACTCCGTTATCGACACCTCCTAAATTTACGCCTCTCACAATATTTCCTAGAGCGATTCCAAAAAATAACGCTAATAATAAACTAGAAACACCAAAAGATTTATCCCAAATATCTTTCCACATCTGGTATTTAAATTGCCCTCTAAATTCTAAGCCGATGGCTCTAAAAATAATCAACCATAAAACGATGATTAAAGGCAGGTAAAACCCACTAAAAACAGATGCATAAAAGGTGGGGAATGCCATAAATAGCATGCCTCCAGCAGCTACTAACCAAACTTCATTAGAATCCCAAAACAAACCAGCCGATTTTGTAATGACTTCTTTGTCTTTTTCAGATTTCGCAAAAAACAAATGCACGATTCCTGCGCCAAAATCATATCCATCTAAAATAAAAAACATGACTAACACAATTCCTATTGCTATGTACCAAAAGATTTCCATAATTAATGTGTTTTAGGAGTTGGACCTTCATTAATGGTTTTACCTACTAAGACTAAAAATAACAATCCAAGTAAGAGATATAAAGCAACAAAACCTAGTAAAGTAAATAATGTATTCCCTGATGAAACTGTAGGAGAAACACCTTCGCTTGTTTTTAATAAGCCATAAACTAAATAGGGTTGTCGGCCTAATTCAGCCGTGTACCAGCCTGTAATATTGGCTATGTACGGAAAAGGCACTAAAAACATAATAGTCCATAATAAGGTGTTGTTGTGGTAGAGCTTTCTTCGCCATAAAAAGAAACCTGCTAAAGCCATGACGCCAATAAATATAGTACCCAAACCAACCATAATATGATACGAATAGTAGAGGGCAGGTATATTATCTGGTAATTCCTCTTTTTTAAACTGATCCATTCCTACAATTTGTTTATCCCATTCTTGATAGGTTAAAAAGCTAAGTATATTAGGAACAGCAATTTTATTATCTAACTTTTTCTCCACCATATTTGGCTGACCAATTAAGACAATTTCAGCTCCAGCATCTTCTGTTTCAAAAATACCTTCCATAGCGGCAAATGTTCCTGGTTGATATTTTGCCACATTTTTAGCGTTCCAATCTCCCGTTGGAAAAGCAACTAATACACTTGATATTAATCCGAAAACAACGCCTGTTTTTAAAAATAATTGGCCGTATTCAGAATGTTTATTTCTCAAAAGATAGAAAGCTCCTATACTCGCCATAACAAAAGCAGATGTTACTACCGAAGCCATTTGGTTGTGTAAAAATGCTGGTAGCAACCAAGGGTTTGTAAATAGTTCTGAGAAGTTATTTAAAACAAAACGACCATTGTCTAAAATTTCGTAGCCAACCGGATGCTGCATCCAAGCATTTGTTGATAATATAAACCAACCGCTAGCCCAAGAACCTAAGAATACTAAAAAGCCTGTTAGGAAGTGTAGTTTTTGTCCCATTAACTTTTCACCGAAAATAAATAAGGCTAAAAATGAGGATTCTAAGAAGAATGAAAACATGCCTTCCATAGCTAATGTCTGTCCAATAATTCCGCCCGTTAACTCCGAAAATTTAGCCCAATTAGTCCCAAATTGGAACTCCATGGGGATTCCTGTAACAACGCCCATGGTAAAATTAATTGCAAAAATCTTCATGAAAAACTTAGCGGCGTTGTTATATTTTTCAATCTTATTTTTTAGATATTTCCATTTAAAATAGACAATCATTAATGATAATCCCATGGTGAGTTGCGGAAAAATATAGTGGAAAGTGATGGTGAATGCAAATTGCAATCTATCATAGAATAACATGTCTTCCATAAACGGATTTTTTTATAGTGACTAGCGATATTTTGAGATTAATATCGTTAGAATTTTCACCATCAAATTTAAGGAATATAATCGAGAACGGTAAGAGCTTATATCGTTTTAACGATGTTTTTTTACGGGCTAAAAATCACTAAAATTTGTAGTTTTTTACAGCTAACTTATTTTTAAAATTTTAATAATTTGGTATAAGGGTCGCCTTCCAGTCCTAGTAATTTTGCAAAGGCTGGTTCTGTTTTTATGCCGTTCAACTTTAATGTTATGATACTTTCTCTAAATTCAGATCCTTTGTCTAATAAAATGCGATTCTCAATTAGCATATGGCGATATGCTTGTTGTTTTTCCGTAGGAATATTTTGTCCAAAAATCTCAAATAAGAAGTTGTCCGTTTTAAATTCAGCAACAGTAGATTCGGTGCCATTTTGTTTAAATGTATAAACTTTAAAGTCTTTTTCAAGAGAAAAACAGTTTATTAAATGCGCTTTAAATTCAGAATGATTTTGACATTCACAAATAATATCTAAATCGCTTTCAGGTAAATCTATTCCGATTGGAATAGTTCCAGTTAAAATAGGGTTGAAGTTTTTAAGTATTTCAAAGATTTTATGTTTTTTTATTTCAGAATAAGCTAGTTTTTGTCTGTTGTTACCAGTTTTTAGATATGCAATGTTTCTGAAGTTAGGTTCCATTTTGTTTTCCAATATTTTGAATAGATGTTTTTTCTTTCCTAAGTTTTACTGTTATTTATGGGTTTCATTTTAACGGTTAGGCTATGAGTAATGCGGGATTTAGAATAGTTGTTGTTCAATTTACGATGAAACCCACATTACGTATAGGCTTTGTTGTCTAACGTGTTTTCTACTTTTTTTCAATCCACAAACAAAATTGTCTGTCCATATTGATTTTGTAATGTCCGGTGTTTAATATCTTTTTAATCTCATTTGAGTTTTCTAAAACTTGAGCTAAGTCTCTTGCAACTGCTGAACCACTAATATTATTACCTACAATTCCATTAATAAATTCAAGATTAAACGAATAGTTGCTACGATTTCCAACTTTATTAAAATCTTCTGAATTTAATTGAATTAATTGTTTAGTTATTGCATTGTCTAATTTGTCTTTAATGGATGCTCTTTGTTTAGTCCATAAATCAGTATATTTTCCAGATGAAGCCATATTTTGTTTTGTTTTTTGTGGTGTAATTAAACTTGGTTGATTTGATATTTTATTTGGATTAAAATCCTTTGCTGCTATCAAAGCACAATTTTTTCTCAGTCTTTGTAAAGTGTCTTTGAAAGTATTTTTGGGATTTTTCGAGATATTTAAAATCGGAATTAATTCATCAATTATTTCCGTTTCTAAGTCTTCAATTTCTTGTTTTGTCCTTGGGTATTCGTAAAATGATAAAGCCAAATTATTTTCCATCCAGTTAGTAATCTTTATTTCGCTCTGATAATCAAACTTGAAATGGCTAAATCTTTTTTTCTTGTAGTCAGTCTCATTTCTCGGAATAGGTTTCAAATTTTCCTTTGCGCAGAGTATTGAGCCAATTGATTTTCTAACTGTAGAACTTCCAGTTTTTCCAGTTGTGAAATGAGTCTTTGCATCTCTTTTTTCTTGACTTGATTCAGTTTTTCCAATGTAAATAATTTCATGTTTAGTGACAGAACCTCCTAATAATGGAAAGTCATTCCCTATATAGAATAATGCATAAATTCCAGGAAGTTTAGAGAATGATTTTGTTTTCAAAAAATCTATCTCTTTTTCTTTCAGTGATTCAATTATTTCTTTAGTTGTCATTATTTTTTAGCTTTTTTCCAACGTGTTTGTATTGGTTTGTTGCGTGGTTAAGGAACTAAGTTAACAAATAAAAACCGAATAGAAAATCAGCGAGAGCTTTCGTAAGTAGTCTATAACCAATCAATTATTTAAGTTATCATTGTTAATAGAAACCTAAATTAAGACCTATAAATAAGAAATTACAAAAGCGAGGAATAAGATTATTACTAGTAAAGACTTTGATCTCGTCAACATTGAAATCCGTCTCTTTTTTTTTAATTGTTTCGTATTTAATACTTATGTATTTAAGATTCTCATTCTTCGATTTCAATACAGATTTCGTACAGTTCTATGAGTCTTTAGATCTCGATTTTAAGATGTTGAAGCTTGCGCAATCATTTCTTTTAAAAATCATTTTTTTATGAATAAAGATATACTTCGGGTTTCCGTAAAGTGGCTTTGAGGTTTAACTGTATTTGGTTTTTTAGAAAAAGAGAATATGTTTTATAACAGAAATAAAACATAAAAACGGACAATCAAATTATCACGGAAATTGTCACCTAAAAAAAATAAAGCTCTGTAAACTAATTATTTACAGAGCTTAAAGTGGAGTCGGAGAGAATCGAACTCTCGTCCAAACAAGCCATTAAAGGGCTTTCTACACGTTTATTCTTTTCTTGTTTTTTCGTTTGTAAGCTGGTTAAAGACAACCCACTTACAACTTATCTTTTTTAGTTTCACATACACATCAAAGCGCTATGTATGCTATATTAACATTTACGATGCCTCTAATAGAACGCCGTTAATCAAGGCTTTCTGGAGACATTTAGCTTGTACACCTTGTGTACCTAGGCAAATCTTACTATAATTCAGATTAGGCAGCTAAAGCGTAGTTATTCTCGCCGTTTAAAAAGTTTGACCTAGCCTTTTACGTGTTTCAATGTCATTACACGACGTGCTTACCGTTTAAGTGATCTCGCTGTCAAAACCAGTCGACCCCATTTGGTTTTTCAAAAAAAGCTATTTTCTGAAAAGGATAGCGAAGTTACAAAAAAAAGTTGTGCAACAATCCAAATCCATGTATTTTCGTGCAAAACACGTACCAAACTCTAATGTAAGTACAATTGTCAGTTTTAATATTAACAGCTTTTTGGTAGCTTACTCTTTTGAGTCGGTTATAAAAAACATAAAACACCATATCGCTATGAAGTTTGCCATTATTAAAGAACGTAAAAATCCACCTGATAGACGCGTCGTATTTTCGCCTGAAAAACTAGCAGAAGCTCGTGAGAAATTTCCGCAAGCCGAATTTGTAGTCGAGTCTAGCGATATACGAATTTTTCCCGATTCAGCTTATCAAGAATTAGGATTTACTGTTACAGATGATGTTAGCGACTGCGATGTGCTTTTAGGAGTTAAGGAAGTGCCAATTGCTAATTTAATACCAAGTAAAAAATACTTCTTCTTTTCACATACCATAAAAAAGCAACCTTATAATAGAAACTTATTATTGGCTATGTTGGAGAACAATATTGAAATGTTCGACCATGAAACTATTGTTAAACAGAGTGGAGCACGCCTTATTGGTTTTGGACGTTATGCAGGTTTAGTTGGTGCTTATAATGGTTTTCGTGCTCTAGGCTTACGTGATGGGTTATTTAACTTACCAAAAGTAGAAACCTTAGCCGATTTAAATGCTGTTAAAGCCGAGCTTGATAAAATAAGCTTACCACCAATAAAAATACTACTTACAGGAACTGGAAAAGTGGCCTACGGAGCTAAAGAAATTTTAGATCATTTACAGATTAAAGAGGTAAGTGATGCATTATATTTAACAAGTAAGTTTACTGAACCTGTTTATACCATGGCAGATGTTATGGAATATAATAAGCGTTTAGATGGTAAAGTAGGATCGCGATTAGAGTTTTATAAAGACCCAACAGGTTATGAAAGCAATTTTATGCCTTATGCTGCGCAAACAGATTTTTTTATTGCAGGACATTTTTATGGCAATAATGCACCGTTTTTGTTTACACGTGAAGATGCCAAACAACCTGATTTTAATATTAATTTAATAGCCGATATTAGTTGTGATGTTGATGGGCCTGTAGCGTCTACATTACGAGCTTCTACAATAGCCGATCCATTTTATGGTTATGATGCATCATCCGAACAAGAGGTAGCTTTTAATGCGGATAATGCTATAACAGTAATGGCAGTAGATAACTTGCCTTGCGAATTGCCTAAAGATGCTAGTGAAGGTTTTGGTGAGATGTTTTTAGAACACGTAATTCCGGCATTTTTTAATGACGATGAACGTGGTATTTTAAAACGTGCTAAAATTACCGAAGCAGGCAAACTAACTAAACGATACAATTACCTTCAGGATTATGTTTCTGGAAACTAATTTATAAATGATGAAAAAAAACGCGTTAATAACCGGAGGTGCTTCGGGACTAGGCTATGAATTAGCATACTTATTTGCAAAGGATAACTACAACCTTGTTTTAGTAGATATTAATGCGGAAAACTTGCAGTCTGCAAAAAAACATATCGAAACAGAATTTGATACACAGGTTACAACCATGTGTAAAGATTTAAGTCAGGTAAATATTTCTTCCGAAATTATATCCGAACTAAATGGTTTGCCTATTGATGCTTTAGTTAATAACGCCGGATTTGGTGTTTTCGGTGCTTTTCATACGGTTGATTGGGAGCGTCAGTCAAGCATGTTAAACTTACACGTGCTTACCACAACACATTTAACAAAATTAGTGGTAGAAGGCATGGTTGAACGCGGACATGGAAAAATATTAAATTTATCCTCACTGGCAGCTTTTCAGCCTGGTCCATTAATGTCGCTATACTATGCTACAAAAGGTTATATTTTATCTTTTTCGGAAGCAATTGCCAACGAACTAAAAGGTACCGGAGTTACCGTAACGGCATTATGTCCGGGGCCAACAAAAACCTCTTTTCAGCAGGTTGTTGCTAGTGATTCTTCAGAAAATAAAATAACCTTCAATATGGCAAGTCCGCAGGCTGTTGCAGCTTATGGTTATAAAGCTATGATGAAAGGGAAATCTGTAGCTATTCCTGGTGGTGTAAATAAAATATTGGGGAGTCTTCCACGATTTATTCCGCGCAATATGGCTACCAATATCGTCCGAAAAATTCAAGAAAAAAACAGGGAAGATTAAACGATTTAAGCTATGAATCCTGCTGAAGCATACATACTAAAACAAGAGGCGCCTTATCGTGCTATTTTAATGCATCTCCAAGCTGTAATAGTGTGTACATTGCCTACAGCAGAATTACAATACAAATGGGGATTGCCTTGCTACTATATAGGTAAACGCCCTATTTGTTATATAAATAAAAGTAAGGACTATGTAGATTTAGGCTTTTGGCATGCAGCCTATTTATCAGAGAAATTTAATGATGTCCTTATTAGTGAAAAACGCAAGGTTGTAAAATCTTTGCGTTATAAGTCACTCGAAGCTGTTAATGATAAGGTGCTAATAGAAATACTCAAGGAAGTGTTTGAGCATAAAGATAAGTCGTTTTATAAAAAATTATAAGGTTTTATAAATGATATAGTTTTCAAACGTTTCTCCTTTAAGCGGTTTCAGACGTTTTTTTTCAACTTCATAATAATACGCATCAAAAAAAGGTAATGCAGTAATACTTACATCCGATTTAATTTCTTTAAAACCGGACATGATAACCTGCGATTCGATAACACGAAGTAGGCTAGCGCCAATACCTTGACGTTGAAAATCTTTATGAACAAATAAGCCATCTAAGTAGTTGCCTTGTGTGAGATATGCAAAACCAACAATGGTGTTGTTTTCTTCGGCTACAATAAAATAGTTTTTGCTAATTCTAGCTTTCCATTTTTTTTCTTTATCAGCAGCTGAAGCCCAAATGGTTATTTGGTTTTCGGTATAATCTTTAGCGTTAACATGAGTAATCGTGTTCCTGAAAAGAGCTGTTATTTCTGGAATGTCTTCTAAAACTGCTGTTCTAATTTCTGGCATAATTAAAGTCTGAAAATTCCACCTATAGAGATAACGGTTTCAATAAACATAAAATGTTGTGAAGCTGTATCGCTAGCGTATTGAGTTGTACGAATATCAGGCATGTTTATAAAACCACCTCTTAAGTCGCCTTGAATATAAAAATGCTTAAAGAAGGTTAGGTTTAAACCTGCATTTAAGGATACGCCATAGCCTGAGATATGAAAATCGTCATGACGCTCTTTTTGTAATAATGTTGTGTTTGTTTTTGGGTATAAAGCACCGAAACCAAAGCCTTCCGTTATGTTTACCTGAAAGATGTTTGTGTTATTAATGCCAAATAAGCTAGAAATATCATCAAACCTGCCTATTTCTAAATACACATAGTTTAATCCATCGGTATGTTCAAACATTAAAAAATCTTCAGTTGTTTGAATTTGTTCATTTTGATATGTGCCATTATATTCAGAGCCTAAGGCATCATCCTCCAAATATATATAACCATTAATTTCAGCATATTGATTTTGAGTCATAACATATTTCATATGATCCACACCAAAAGCTACATAGTAATTATCGGAAATAAAATACCCAAGTTTAAAGTTTGTCTGCGGAATAGTCATCCGTGTGGGGTTAATATAATCAACATGCCAACCTTTAGGTTTGTCATGTGCATCGACGTTTTCTAAAGTGAATTTGTAATTATTACCTTTAAATGTAATATCTGATTTGGAATATGCTTCTCTATTTCCTCCCCAGCTAATAAAAAACTTTCCTTTGTTGTGAGATGTGTAGAGTGATGTAGAATCTTTTTGAGAAAATGCACTCCAATTTAAAATGCTAAAAAATACCATTAATAGCACTTTAGTTGGGTTTACTATCATTAGCTATATGCTTTGTTATTGGTGAATAGACGTTGTATTCATCCATTCCTTAATAATTCAGTGATAAAAAAAATAAAATTGTGGATTTACGGATGATTTTAGAGGTAAAACAGGTAACCCCGCAGCTATTATTTTTTCCGGGGCAAAAGTAAGTATAAAATTTAAAATGTAACTCAAAAAAAATAGATGCGTTTATTGCGCATCTATTTAATTCAAAAGTTATAAAAATTTAAGACTATAAGTTGTTGATCGTTTTTCTAATCGCAACTAAATTAGTCAGTAATTTTTCTAAGTTGTCTAAGTGTAACATGTTAGCTCCATCACTCTTCGCATTAGCAGGATCAAAATGTGTTTCAATAAACAAGCCATCTACATGATTTACAATTCCAGCTCTGGCTATAGTTTCAATCATTTCAGGTCTACCACCAGTAACACCAACAGTTTGGTTAGGTTGCTGTAAAGAGTGTGTAACGTCTAAAATAGTTGGAGCGTACTCACGCATAGTAGGAATTCCTCTAAAATCAACAATCATATCTTGATAGCCAAACATGGTACCTCTATCTGTAATCCAAGCTTTGTCGCTTCCAGAATCTTTAACTTTTTGAACAGCATGCTTCATAGCTTCAGGGCTCATAAACTGTCCTTTTTTAAGGTTTACAACTTTACCTGTTTTAGCTGCAGCAACAACTAGATCTGTTTGACGAACTAAAAATGCTGGTATTTGTAAAACATCAACATATTCAGCTGCTTTTGCTGCATCAGAAACCTCATGAATATCGGTTACCGTAGGAACATTGAAAGTGTCTGAAACTTTTTTAAGAATTTTTAAAGCTTTCTCATCACCAATACCTGTGAAACTGTCAATACGACTGCGGTTAGCTTTTTTAAAACTCCCTTTAAAAATAAAAGGAATTTCTAATTTGTCTGTAATTTTAATAATACGTTCAGCTATAGCTAAAGCCATTTCCTCGCTTTCAATAGCGCAAGGCCCTGCTAATAAAAAGAAATTATTAGAATCGGTATGTTTTATTTTTGGAATCGTGTTTAATGTCATGTGGACTAAAATTTAAGTTGCAAAGATATGCTTTTAAAACGTTTTTTTTATGCTATTTCTAATCATCCAAAGCGACATAATAAAATTGGTTAAGGCAAATAATCCACCAACAAAAATAAAGTTTCTTATTGTATCGGAAAAAGAGATAATTTGTAATAAATCCGATAAATAGGCAAGTATTAAATATGATGACAAGCAGACAAAAATAATTCCTAAACTAAAGTTTAGTTGTTTGCTCGGTTTGAATAATTGCCAAACAAAAGGAAGGGCAATTAATAAAATTGGATAAGCAGTAATACCTTGGTTTCTATTTACAACAGTAAACCAATAGGCAATGGCACTTATAAAATATAAGTAAGGAATGAATTTGTAATTATTATAAATCAGTTTCATTTGAATACAAAATTAGATATTAATATTAAATTTTGTTGAAAACGAATGGCAATTCAGCAGCTTAGGGGCGCTTTCAATAACTATAAAACGAAATATACAACATGTTGTTATGCTGTATTTCGATTATAACAAATAATTAACGAATATAGATAAATAGATTAAAAGTTTATATTGTTTTTGTAAGAATTAACTTATAAATACTGCTATCTAACGTTAATAATACGAGGTGATTAACATTTTTACCGCTTTCACTTTAATTCCTCCATAATTTAATGTACATTTGCGCGCTTAAAATAAGGCACCATATATGGCTAAAATAAAAAATATTGCAATTATTGCACACGTCGATCACGGAAAAACTACCCTGGTAGATAAGATTATGTACCACTGTCAGTTATTTCGTGAAAACGAGAACACAGGTGATTTAATTCTAGATAATAATGATTTAGAACGCGAACGTGGAATTACCATTACATCAAAGAATGTATCTGTAATTTACAAAGACACTAAAATTAATATTATTGATACCCCTGGTCACGCCGATTTCGGTGGTGAAGTAGAACGTGTATTAAACATGGCAGATGGTGTTTTATTATTAGTAGATGCCTTTGAGGGGCCTATGCCACAAACACGTTTCGTACTACAAAAAGCAATCGACCTTGGATTAAAGCCTTGTGTGGTTGTAAATAAAGTAGATAAAGAAAACTGTACGCCTGATGAAGTTCATGAAAAAGTTTTCGATTTAATGTTTGAACTAGGTGCAGAAGAATGGCAACTAGATTTCCCAACAGTTTACGGTTCAGCTAAGAATAACTGGATGAGTACAGATTGGAAAAATGAAACAGAAAATATCGAGCCGTTATTAGACATGGTAATCGAGCATATTCCTGAGCCAAAAATTGAAGAAGGTACAACACAAATGTTAATTACTTCTTTAGATTTTTCTAGCTTTACAGGTCGTATAGCAATTGGTCGTTTAACACGTGGCGGTCTTAAAGTAGGACAAAACATCTCGTTAGTAAAACGTGATGGTTCTATTGTTAAAAATAAAATTAAAGAGCTACATACTTTTGAAGGCGTTGGTCGTAAAAAAGTAGAGGAAGTTCAAACTGGTGATATTTGTGCTATTGTTGGTCTTGAAGGATTTGAAATTGGTGATACAGTTGCTGATTTTGAAAACCCTGAAGGTTTAAAAACAATTGCTATTGATGAGCCTACAATGAGTATGTTATTTACTATTAATGACTCTCCTTTCTTTGGTCAAGATGGTAAATTTGTAACATCTCGTCATATTAAAGATCGTTTACATAAAGAACTTGAAAAGAATTTAGCATTACGTGTTGAAGAAACTGATAGTGCTGATAAGTTTATGGTATTTGGTCGTGGTGTATTACACTTATCGGTTTTAATTGAAACGATGCGTCGTGAAGGTTATGAACTTCAAATTGGACAACCTCAAGTAATTATTAAGGTTGTTGATGGTGTTAAATGTGAACCAGTAGAAGAAATGACAATTGATTTACCAGAGCATGTTTCAGGTAAAGCAATTGAAATGGTTACTATGCGTAAGGGTGAAATGTTAAGCATGGAAGCTAAAGGTGATCGTATGGTTTGTGAGTTTATTGTACCATCTCGTGGTATTATCGGACTTCGTAACCAATTACTTACAGCTACAGCTGGTGAGGCTATTATGGCTCACCGTTTTAAAGAATATCAACCATTAAAAGGTGGTATACCTGAACGTCAGAATGGATCTTTAATCTCTATGGAAAAAGGACAAGCTATTCCTTATTCTATTGATAAACTTCAAGATCGTGGTAAGTTTTTCGTAGATCCAGGTGAAGATATTTACGAAGGTCAAGTTATTGGTGAGAATTCACGTGGTGACGATATGGCTGTAAACGTAACTAAAACTAAAAAATTAAGTAACGTTCGTAGTTCTGGTGCTGATGATAAAGCTAAAATTGTTCCTGCAATTAAGTTTTCTTTAGAAGAAGCATTAGAATACATTCAAAAAGATGAATATGTTGAGGTTACTCCAAACCATATTCGTTTACGTAAAATATTCTTAACAGAAGTAGAAAGAAAACGTAACAAGCATATTTAAGCATTAGCTTAGTAACGTAAATTACTATAAATTTGAGAGGAATCTGTAAAAGGGTTCCTCTCTTTTAGTTTATAAACTTATGGAAATATTAAGTGTCTCTATAACCGAATGGATAGGTTATTTAGCTATGGCTGGTTTATTAATTTCTTTTACAATGAAAGATGTAAAAAAGCTAAGAGTTATTAATACGATTGGCTGTTTGCTTTTTGTATTATATGGGTTTCTGTTAAATACCTCGTGGCCCATAGTTATTTCAAACGGGGCTATTGCGGTAATAAACTTATATTATCTGTTATTTAAAAAACTATAAATTGTTGGGCGTTTTATTTTGAAGGCCTAGAATACTAAAGAATAAACTAAAAAGAATTATCTGTACGCCTAGTTGTAAGCACAATACAGCAGGAATTACACGTCTAATAGAACTGTTTAAATCTAAATTACCAAAACCTGTTGCCTGCCAGTTAGAAAATTCATAAATCGTAACTGATATACCAACTATTAAAAATAAGAATCCAAAAATAAGCCCTTTTTCAAGGTTTAAATATTTAAATAACTTTGTATAGCGACTACTCTTAGGTAATAAGCCGTTTTCTACAGCAAATATTTTGGTCAAAGCATAGAATAAAATAAACTGAAAGCCAATAACAATTAACGAAGCTGTATATAGCAGGGTGTGTACATCAAAAGTTATAGATTGTATGTGTATTGGTTTATAAATTAATAAACTTGAGCAAATAAGACCTATAAGGCTAAATAAGATACCAGGAATAAGAAACAACCAATTTGGCGCATATAGCATTAAAAATCGTAAATGACGCCAACCATCACGCCAAGTGTTTAAATGCGGCGGTCTGCTACGGCCATCTGGGCTTAAAGTTGTAGGAACTTCCGTAATAGACAAGTTGTTAAGTTTAGATTTAACAATCATTTCTGAAGCAAACTCCATTCCTGTTGTTTGTAAGTTCATTTTTAAAAATGCCACTTTAGAAAAACCTCTTAATCCACAGTGGAAATCACCTATTTTAATATTAAAAAATAACCTTCCAATAAATGATAAAACTGGATTTCCTAAGTATTTATGAAGGAAAGGCATGGCGCCTTTTTTAATACCGCCTTTAAAACGGTTTCCCATAACTAAATCAGAGCCTGCTCTAAGTTCTGTAACAAAGGGCATGAGGTTTTCAAAATTATAACTGTCGTCAGCATCAGCCATGATAATATAGGTGCCATTTGCAGCATGAATACCACCTTTTAATGCACTTCCGTAACCTTTTTCCGATACAGGCACAACTGTTGCTTCAAGTTTTTTAGCAATTGCTTGAGAACCATCCGTACTTCCATTATCAGCAATTATTATTTCGCCGTCTATCTTATGTTTAGCTAAAAAAGATTGTGCTTTTTTAATGCAAACCTCAAGGGTTTCTGCTTCGTTTAAACAAGGCATAACGATTGATAGTTCTTTATTCATGAGGCTTTATATTGCGAGTGTTAAAATTTGATAATAGTATAAAAATAACTAGAAATAAGGTCCAGTCGTTATAAAAAGTAAAGCGTTTTAGTGTGTGCATGCCAATGGCTACTAAACAAATATTGGCACACGTTAGTAGCAGAAGGAAGCTTATAAGTTCGTTTTTAAATGTGGGGTTTTTGTAAGTACTAATTAATGCGTATATAAGAAGTATAAGATAAATAAGCATGTATTTAGCATTGCCAAATCCGTTAATAACATTTTTTATATATAGTTGTAACCAAGGTTTAAAATTGTTGCTAATTAACGGCAAGGTCATGCTCCGAGTTATCTTATCAACAGTAATATATCCGATATCTTCAGTGAGATGAGGTCCAGTTACTTCTAAGCCTACTGGTAAAACAGTATGATTAGCTATCTCGGCATATTTAGATATGTATGGAAGTACCATATCTTTTTTGTCGGTAGGTTTTAAATGATGAATGTTTAATTGTTTTTGCGCTAACTGCGAATAGGTTTCTTTAAATAACGATTGACTTTCTGCGGTTTCAAAGAGTGATACGTCGCTGCTGTCAGCAACATAAAAGGCAGGAGTTATAAAATGAATGCCAGACCAAGGTGTTTCAACAAAATGTTGGTGTTGGAATTTATGGTAGGTTCTATCAATTACAGAAACTATAAGCGGTAAAACGATAAAAAATAGCGCTACAGGAAGTAACTGTTTATGTCTTTTTGTTGTAAAACTAAGGTATGTAGTTACTATTAAGCCTATGGGGACTAAAAATAAAAACTGTTTACGGGTTAATAATAGTAGAAGTAAGAGGGGGAATAATACCCCATAGTTTTTAATGGTTTTAGTTTTTAATATTTTAATAAACTCTGCTGTTATTAGTAGGTACAGCGGGTAAGCTAAGGCTTCAGATAAAACTTTATTTGCAACTGCATGATGGTATAAATAAGGGATTAATAAAATTAGGCCTATTAAAAAGTACCAAACAGCTTGTAGCTTTACGTATGTTTTTAAAGTTTTTAAGAGATAATGACAAGAAAATAGCCCTAAGCATGCCTGAAAAAACACAGTAGCTATATTAAAATAAGATCCAAATATGAATTTAATAGCAGCAAGGAAAATTGGGTATGGAGCAGACCGTATAATGGAAATATTTAGATAGCCTTCTGAGTCGTTTGCAAATTGCAAGGGTTTAAGCATTATAAAAATAAATGAAAAACCAAAAAACAGATAGGTAAGTGTCTGAAAGTGTTTTTCACGAAAGTTAAAGCGCATACCTTGAATTAATTTAGGTAAAAATAAAAAATAACTTTAGTTTTACTGTTATTATACAGATTAAGTTATTTGGCAGAAGAAAATACATATACCCCGAATTGTTTTAAAGTTGAAAAATACCATCCGAAACAAAAAGGCCTTTGGAATGATTTTGTAAATCAAGCTAAAAACGGCACTTTTTTATTTAATCGAGATTTTATGGATTATCATAATGATCGGTTTGATGATGCTTCCGTTTTAGTCTACAAAAACAATAAAATTATTGCAGCCTTTCCTGCTAATAAATTAGATGGCCAGGTAATAAGTCATCAAGGATTAACTTATGGCGGATTGATATATACATCTAAATTAAAGTTTCATGCCGTTTTAGAAGTTTTTAAGGCTTTATTGATGTATTATGAGTCTGAGAGTTTTAAAACGATAACTATTAAACAACTTCCGTCTATTTACAGTACGGTTCCAAATAATGAATTAGATTATTTAATGTTTTTGTTAGAAGCAAAACTAATACGACGGGATTTATTGTCTGTTGTAAATATTTCTGAGAAATTAGCTTACTCTAAAGACCGTAAAGATGGCGTAAAACGCGCATTGAAACATAATCTTATTGTGAAAAATGATAATTTGTTTGATGACTTTTGGAATACAATATTAATTCCTAATTTAGAAAGTAAACACCAGTCTCAGCCAGTACATACGCTTGAAGAAATTAAAAAACTTCACAATTGTTTTCCTAATCAAATTAAACAATTTAATGTGTATGATGGAGGCAAACTGGTAGCCGGTACAACCATTTTTGTAACCGAGACAGTAGCACATTCGCAATATATTTCTGGAAATGCTGATAAAAATATTTTAGGCAGTTTAGATTTTCTACATCAACATTTGTTAGAGGTAGTTTTTAAAAACAAAGTTTATTTTGATTTTGGTATTTCTAACGAAAATCAAGGTCAGCAGGTTAATGCAGGGTTACAATATTGGAAAGAAGGCTTCGGTGCTCGTGGCATAACGCAAGATTTCTATTCGTTTCCCATATCAAACTATAAGAAATTAAATACCGTTATGTTATGATAAAATTCCTGGACCTACAGGCTGTTAATGAACGGTATGATTCAGCTTTTCAGGAGAAATTTGCACAATTTCTTCAAAAAGGGCATTACATTTTGGGGGCAGAAAACGGTTTGTTTGAAACCGAATTTGCTTCTTATTGCGGTACTAAATATTGTATTGGAGTTAGCAATGGGTTAGATGCCTTAGTTTTAATATTTAAGGCTTATATTGAATTAGGAATTCTGAGTAAGGGTGATGCTGTTTTAGTGCCTGCTAATACTTATATAGCTAGTGTTTTGGCTGTTGTAGAGTCTGGTTTGAAACCAGTGTTTATTGAGCCTAATAAGCAAACATTTAATATTGAAGTTTCCGAAGTAGAAAAGCAGATTAATTCAGACGTTAAAGCTATTTTAGTTGTGCATTTATATGGGCAATTAGCAGATATGGAGTCTTTAAGTCTAGTTGCTAAAAAGCATGATTTACTAGTAGTAGAAGATGCAGCACAAGCGCATGGAGCACGTAACTCTAAAGGTGTTAAGGCTGGTAATTTAGGTGATGCTGCAGGTTTTAGTTTTTATCCCAGTAAAAACCTAGGTGCTTTGGGTGATGCTGGAGCTGTTACAACAAATAATAAAGACTTGGCTGAGGTAATTGCCGAGCTTAGAAATTACGGAGCTTCTGAAAAATACATTCATAAGCGTGTAGGGTATAACAAACGATTAGATTCTTTACAGGCTGCTTTTTTAAATATAAAACTTCCGGATTTGGATTCCGATAATGCGCATAGGCGTCAAGTTGCTAAACGCTATTTAAACGAAATTAACAACCCTAAATTGCAATTGCCATTTTATGATAATTCGAAAAATCATGTGTTTCATGTGTTTGTGGTTCAGGTAGCTAATCGTGAGGCGTTTGTAGCGTATTTGGAATCTAATGATATTGCAACACTCATTCATTATCCTATTGCACCACATAAACAAAAAGCACTCGAAAAGTATGCTGATTTGGATTTGCCTATAACTGAGGCCATACATAAATCGGTAGTTAGTATTCCAATGAGTCCTATTTTATCGGATGATGAGGTAAGTTATATTATTAAGGTTATAAATAATTATTAATTGAAACGTTTTCTAGAATATATTAATAACAATGTGTTGTTTAAAGTAGCGTCTTTAAACTCGGTTTCAATGGTAGTTAAAATTGTCTCAGGCTTTTTAACGTCAAAAATTATAGCCTTATATATCGGAGCTGAAGGTTTAGCTTTAATAGGTAATTTACGGAATTTTTTAAGCTCAATTCAGACAGTTTCTGTTTTAGGTCTTTATAACGGTGTGGTGAAATATGTTTCAGAATTTAAAGAAAACAGCCTTGAATTAAGTAGGACTATTTCAACCGTTTTTTACCTGGGTTTCATGGCTACCATAATTGTAGCTTTTTTATGTTATTTCAATGCTGAAATTATAAATGATTACGTTTTCTCCTACTATAGTGATTATGAGTATGTGATAAAAATCATGGCTATTGCGTTGCCGTTTTATGCCTTGAATATGTTCATATTTAGTATTTTAAACGGATTTTCTCAGTATAAAACATTAATTGTTATTAATATCATCGGACAGGTTTTTGGCTTGTCTATTACGGTGTTGTTAATTTATAAAGAGCATATTGATGGTGCGCTAATTTCTGTGGTAATCTCCGAATCGCTATTATTTTTTATATCGGTTATTGGTATTGCTAACAGGCGAAGCTTAACGCCTTTAATTCAGGTTAAGAATATTAGTTTTACCTATATCAAAAAAATGAGCTCTTATTCGGTTATGGCTATTTTTTCGGCTTTTTTATTGCCTTTAGTGGCAATGGCTATTCGGAATTATATAACCGATACAGTAGGTTTAAAAGAAGCTGGTTTTTGGGAAGCTATGAACCGTATTTCTAGGTATTACCTGATGTTTGTTACTTCCTTGTTAACGCTTTATATCCTGCCGCGTTTTTCTGAGATTAAAACAAAAAAAGAATTTCGTGCAGAAATTTTTAACTTCTATAAGTCTATAATGCCCATTTTTGCTGCAGGTTTACTGCTTATTTATTTTTTAAGAAACATTATTGTTCTTGTTGTGTTTTCTGAAGATTTTCAACCTGTATCCGATTTATTTCTTTGGCAACTGATGGGTGACTTTGTAAAGGTCTTATCAGTTGTTATAGCGTATCAGTTTTTAGCTAAAAATATGTTTTGGCACTATATAATTACCGAGGCTTTTTCTGTTATTATTCTCTATTTTATGAGTCTTTATTTTATTGATATGTATGGCGTTAAAGGAGCTAATATAGCACACTTTGTAACTTATATCCTTTATTATTGCTTGGTACTGCTCATTTTTAGCTCGTCTTTATTTGGTGTAATTCCTGACGAAACAATAAAGCTGAACGATACGAATGATGAAGAGGAAGGAAGCTAGTTATTCCAAGTGTTTAAATACATTTGGGCAATGCGTATGTGAGCGTGCTCTTTTTTAATGAATTGCTTTGCATTATCTGCTATTTCCGAAATTTTATGTGGATTTAATATAAGCCATTCCAATTTTTGAGCAATAAGTTGCGCATCAGGTAAGGCATTTATAGCTACAGTGTCGGGCTCTAAATTGTAATATTCTAACCATTCTTGTTCAGCACCAGTGAAAACTACTTTTCCTTTTGCCATGGCTTCTAGTGCATTGTAACCTTGATCGTATGCGTAAACCTGATCCAATAGAATATGAGCCGTATTATACGATTCTATATATGTTTTGTAGGGTAAGCTTCTAGCTTCTATAATCTTAACCTTATTGGCATATTTGTTTTTAATTATTCTTAAAGCTTCATCGAAAATGTCATTGCCTTTTTTTAGGTAATTTCGTGTATTTATTCCGTGGAAAATAACAATCTTTCCATCAGAGTTTAGCGGTGTACTTATTAGTTTGCTCGTATTTATAGGATTAGGAATCATTCCCAAGTATAAAGGATGTTCTAATAAAGGTAAGTGATAATCTAAATCGGAAGCTATGACGCCATCTATTTGACTAAACATATAATGGTGCAAATCCTTATAAGTGTTTGTGCGCCATTTTACAACATGCCAATAATTTTTTTTAGAAATATGATGTTTCTCAAAAGGAGTGATAATCGAGTATCTAAACTTTTTAGCAAAAGCATAATTAACACTTATATAGTCGGTGCCACATGATAATAAAAAGACCTTTTTGTTGTTGTTAAAAATATATTCAAGGAGGTGTTTTTCTGTTTTTGGTAAGGTCTTGAATACATTTTCATTTATCAATTGAACCACATCATAGTTAGTGAATTGTGATTTATGTTTGTTAAACTGTCTTTGTATGTCAATCGATGTCAAATCGATACCTGAAATTTTAAAAAGACTCTTTTTTATAAAGCCTAGAAAACCTTTTGTATAGGGGGATTTAAAAGGGATGTCTATTGGGTAATTCTTAAAATCATCACCAAATCCCGCTATAGTAACCTGCATACCTAAAGCTTCTAAACCTTCTTTTAAGGAATTATGGAGTCTGCTATATTCGCCTAACAATAAAATTTTCATGAGTTGGTAGCTCGTTTTGGGTGTTTAGTTAAACAGGCTAAAATTTAATTAGCATGAATTCGTTTACTATATTTGGTTTCTAAATCATTAATTCTTGCAAGGTACTAATAAAAAGATTTGTATTGTAGCATCATCTTTAGGTAAAGGCGGTGCCGAACGTTCTTCTGCGCAACTATCTATTATGTTGTATGAATTAGGTTATGAAGTTCATATAGTAACGGTACTTAATAATATTGATTTTGAGTATAAAGGAGAGCTACTTAATTTGGGGGCTTTAAAAGATGAAAATGATACTTTTTTAGGAAGACTACAACGCTTAAAAATTTTTAGAGCATATTTAAAAAAGCACAATTTTGATGTTGTTATTGATGGACGTTCGCGCGTTCAAGCTTATAGAGAACTTTTAATTTCAAAATGGGTTTATGCAGGAATACCTGTTGTGTATATAGTTCATTGTTACAAGTTAGATAAAGCTTTCACTCCTTATAAGGCGCTTAATAAGTTCCTTTATAAAAATGAACAAATTGTTACGGTTTCTCAGGCAGCTAAAAACTATTTCACACGTGTTTTAGAACTAAAAAAGGTTTCGCATATATACAATGCGTTTAACTTTACTGAACTAAATAAGTTAGCAACAGAAGAAGTGCCGTCTGATTTTGAGATTGATAATTTTATAGTATTCTTTGGTAGGATTCATGACGATCCAAAGAACCTAAAGTTACTTTTAGACGCCTATAAGTTATCCGATTTAGGGTTAAAAAAAATACCTTTATACATTATTGGAGATGGTCCCGATTTGTTAGAGATTAAAGCTTATGCTAAATCCCTTTCATTACCGGAAATGGTTGTTTTTAAAGGTTTCATGCGTAACCCCTACGCTTATGTTAAACAAGCCCGTTTTACCATATTGTCAAGTAGGCATGAAGGTTTTCCTATGGTAATTCCAGAATCTTTAGGTTTAGGGACACCTGTGATTTCTGTGGATTGTAAATCTGGACCAAATGAAGTTATTAGATCAGGTTTTAATGGGCTTTTAGTTGAAAACTTTAATGCTAAAGCACTATCTGAAGCCATGAATAGTTTTATATTTGATGAGAAACTTTATTCGCAATGTAAAGCAAATGCACAGGCGAGCGTTGAACCATTTTCAGCGACTTCAATTTCTGAAGACTGGTATAAACTAATTGAAAATTTAAAATGAAAACAAGTATAGATAATCTTGAAATTATTAAAATACCTACGGTTAGTGAAACACGTGGGAATTTAGCAGTTGTTGAAAAAGATTGTATTCCGTTTGATGTTAATAGAGTTTATTATTTATACGATGTTCCAAGTGATTCCTATAGAGGTGGGCACGCTCATAAAAAATTATATCAGGTGTTAATTGCACTAAGTGGAAGTTTTGATGTGCATTTAAAAGATGGCGATAACGAGATTAAAATAACGCTAAATAAACCTAATAAAGGGCTTCTTATTGTGCCTGGAATTTGGCGTGAGATAGGAAATTTTTCATCAGGTTCTGTTTGTTTGGTTTTGGCTTCAGAGGTTTATGATGAAAGTGATTATATTCGAGATTATACAGAGTTTTGCCGTTTCAAAGGCTTATAATAAACCTTTTTACCTTTCACTGTTTTTAGTGTAATTAAAAATTTTAATATACTAGAAGGACAATTGAGTAAAATACGCTGTTTAAAGTTTAAATTACGGCTATTTAACTGACTCTTGTAAAATTTATATGCTTTTGTGTCACCTGTTACTTTTCCTAAAATAGCTAGAGAGAATCTGTTTTTGTCAATAAACTTTTTCAGTTTTAGGTTTCTGGATTCTTCCTTATAATATTTATCAAATTTGGGTTTACTTGCTACTGTTAACGACGTGTTTGATAAACTATCATTGCTGTAAGTGTAATAAACATGGACTTGGTTAATAAAAACAATGGAGTAGTGCATACCAATTCTAATCCATAAGTCTGTATCCTGACCGGAAATGATAGAAGTATCAAAATAACCTGTTGTATTTAAAATAGTTTTATAAAATACAATACTCGAACTTGAAAGCAAAGTATGATCTTTACTGTTGTCGAAGTAGTTCTTTAATGTTGTTTTGCCATCAATAGGAAAATTATAACTTACAGGTGTAATCTTCTTTTTATACTTATGAGCAATAGCGGTCGCAAAAACTTGCTCATTTGGATGTTTTTTTATCGTTTTAGAAATTGTTTCTAAATAATCGGGTAGCCAAATATCGTCACCATCTAATAGGGCAATTAATTCCGATTTAGTCTGTTTTATGCCGAAATTTCTAGTAGCAGCTGCACCTTGATTTTGTTGCTCAAAATAGCGAATTCTTTTATCTGTAAAAGATGTTATAATTTTATGACTATCGTCGGTAGAGCCATCGTTAACAATAATAAGTTCAAAATCTTGAAATGACTGGTTTAAAACACTAGCGATGGTGTTTTTTATGAATTTCCCCTTGTTATATACGGAAACGACTATGGAAAAGTATGGTGTCATTTTATGCTTTTATTCTACAGAAATATCCTAACCTGTATAAATCAAATAAGAATAAGTTTGGTGATTTAGATTTGATGAGGTGATTTTTAAGAGGTTTTTCAAAAAGCGACATAAATTGACCAAAAACCTTTTCTAATTTCAGATTTTTTAACCGAATATAGGATTTTAGTAAGTTAATCTGGCTGGTGTTTTTATCCGGGTCTTGCTCTAGGCGCTTTAAGGTGTTGAGTCCTTGTTTTATTTTAGAAAGAAAGTCAGCATTATCATTAATACCTAAATGGTACACTTCATTGTCAATGTGCTTGACGGATATTGCATTGCTTTTTAAGAGAATACCAAAAATATAATCCATACCATAAGCATTTTTTAAATGCTGAGAATTTAGAGTTATAAATAAGGATTTTTTAACCATGAAATTTGCTGAACAAATAACTTTATAAGGTGCTTTTTTACGCACCTCGGCACTGGCTACTTCCCGTTTTGTACCAAAGGCAAACCTTAGGGCGTTTTCTGGTTTATAGTCGGTTTTTCTGTAATCAATACCACCAAAAACAATAGGGTATGCACCGTTTATCAATTGTTTGTACTGAGTGAAAAACACATCATTCTTAGGCATAACATCGGCATCCAAAAATAGTAACCAATCGTATTTAGCTTTTTTGGCAAGTAGCTGTCGTGTTAATGTTCGACCATTATTTTTATCCGACTGAATAAACACAGCATTTTCCAATGTGTTTATTTTTTCATTTTCAATATTTTCAACGCTATTAGAGCCATCATCAATACATATCAACTCAAATGTTAATTGTGCCTTTTTAGCACGAGTAACTAACTCCTGTGCTAAAGGGTAAACATTGTAGTGATAAGTAGGTATTAATATAGATAGCATATTTGGAATCTAATAGTGAAATTTTTAAAAATACGGTTAGTTGTTTTAAACTTAAGGTCTCAAATTAACAGGCATTATTATGTTGAAAATTAAAATGAGTTTAATTAAAAAAGAATACGGATACAGGCTAGTTACTTAAGACGCCTTCAGATTATGTTTTTCGTTGTACAACCTCGTATATTTGGTTGTCATCACATTTTAGTGTTTTACTCGGATATTTTAAAAGAAGGGCATAATCATGAGTTGCCATTAAAATGGTATTTCCATTTTTATTAATGTCACGCAAAACTTCCATGACTTCAACACTTGTTTGAGGATCTAAATTTCCAGTTGGTTCATCGGCTAAAATAAGTTCTGGATCGTTTAATAAGGCACGAGCTATAGCTACACGTTGTTGTTCTCCACCAGAAAGTTCGTGCGGGAATTTAAACCCTTTGGTTTTCATGCCTACTTTATCAAGAACGTTGTCTATTCTTGTTGTCATTTCCTTTTTGTCTTTCCAACCTGTTGCTTTTAGTACAAACAATAAATTTTCATTAACAGTTCGGTCTGTTAGTAATTTAAAATCTTGGAAAACAACGCCTAATTTTCGACGTAAATACGGGATTTCTTTTTCTTTTAAAGCTCTTAAATCAAAATCTACAATACTTCCTTCTCCTTTGGATAGTGGTAAATCTCCATAAAGCGTTTTCATAAAACTACTTTTTCCTGTTCCTGTTTTACCAATTAGGTATACAAAATCTCCTTTGTTAACTTCCACATTAACATCAGATAAAATTAAATTTTCGCCTTGGAATATGGAGGCATCCTTTAAATGGAGTACGTGTTGCATGAATTTTTATTAAAATTTATTTGATAATGTTAAGCATCACAAAGTACGGAATTATTGGTAAAACGGGAAAGGCTTCGGTAAATTGTTTTAATAGTTTTTAATATTTTTAAAAACGCCTAAAAGGAATGCTGTTTTCAATTATTGATTTTCTTATTTTCAAACTCTGTTTATAATTATATCATAAATCTAACGTTATAAAAACAGATTAAATTATCTTTGATATTTAAATTTAAAAATGGTTTCATGTTGAAAAAAACACTTATTACGTGCTTATTTATACTCGGATTTTCTTTGGCTACATTTGCGCAACAATCTGAAGCGTACACTAATCATTTAGTAGATTACCAAAAAGCACTCGCTTTATATAATAATAGTCAGTATCCTGCAGCACAAGCCTTGTTTAAAGCGCTTAAGAAAACAGCTGAAACAGATGAGATACTTGCGGATTGTGATTATTATATAGCTAATTGTGCAGTACGATTAAATCAACAAAACGCTGATAAATTAGTAGAGGATTTTGTTGAAAACCACCCTACAAGTACGAAGCGAAATTCTGCATTTTTAGATGTTGCCGATTATTATTTTAAAAATGGAAAATATGCTTACGCCAAAAAATGGTACGATCGCGTAGATGAAAATAGTTTATCTAGAACCGAGCGTGATAAGTTTAGTTTTAATAACGGTTACGTTGCTTTTTCAACTAAAGATTATAAAACGGCTAGAAAATACTTATCTCGACTTGAAAATTCACCTGAATACGGATCGCAAGCAAAATATTATATAGGTTTTATGGCTTACGAATCGGATGATTACCAAGAAGCCAATACCTATTTTGATCAGGTTAGCAATCAAGAGAAATATCAAGAAAAATTGTCTTACTATCAAGCAGATCTGAATTTTAAGTTAGGGAATTTTGATGAAGCTATAACATTAGCAAAAGAGCAACTCCCTAAAAGCAATAGGGCAGAAGTGTCTGAATTGAATAAAATTATTGGTGAAAGTTATTTTAATCAAAAAAAATATGCCGAAGCAATTCCCTTTTTAACTAAATACCAAGGGAATAAAGGGAAATGGAATAACACCGATTATTATCAATTAGGTTATGCTTATTACAAGCAAGGTGATTTTGAAAGTGCTATTTCTGAGTTTAATAAAATTATTGATGGTAATAATAGCGTCGCTCAAAATGCCTATTATCATTTAGGTGAAAGTTATGTGAAGCTCGATAAAAAACAAGAAGGTTTAAATGCCTTCAGAAATGCGTCTCAAATGGATTACGATTTAAAAATTCAAGAAGATGCTTGGCTTAATTATGCGAAAATTAGTTACGACATAGGAAACCCATATCAGTCGGTGCCACAAGTGTTAACTACCTATTTGGATACTTATCCAGACTCAGGTTATAAAGAAGAGATTGAAGTTTTGTTGGTAGATTCCTATATCACTTCAAAAAATTATCAAGAGGCTTTAAATTTGTTGGAAGGTAAACGTAGTTTTGCTAGTAAAGAAGCGTACCAAAAAGTAGCTTTCTATAGAGGATTAGAACTTTATAATGAAGGCAAATACCAAGAAGCAAAAAGTTTATTTGAAAAATCTATAAAGGAAGCTATTAACGAGACTTATACGGTTCGTGCTACGTTTTGGAATGCCGAAACGGATTATAATCTTTCCGATTATAATGAAGCATTAATTGGTTTTAAACAATTTCAACAATCGGAAGTAGCCGATTCAAGTCCTGAATTTAAAAACAGTGATTACAATCTAGCGTATACATACTTTAAGCAGAAAAATTATACAAAATCTAGTGAATTCTTCAATAAATTCATTCAAGGCAACGATTTAGACGCTCAGCGCCTTAATGATGCGTACTTACGTTTAGGAGATGCTCATTTTGTTTCTAGTAATTACAGCGCTGCAATTGCGGCTTATGATAAAGCTGTTAAAATGAATATTGTTGATGCCGATTATGCTTTTTTTCAAAAAACATTGAGTGAGGGTTATGAGGGGCAAACCACAGACAAAATAAATGGCTTAGAAACCTTTATTTCTCGATATCCAAATTCTACTCTACAAGATGACGCTATGTATGAGTTAGCTAACACTTATATTAAAGCCAATAAAACAACCGAGGCAATGAAAATGTACGATCGTTTAGCAAACGAAAACCCACGGAGTACTTTTGTGCCAAAAGCTTTATTGCGTCAAGGATTAGTACATTATAATGCTAGTAGAAACGAAGAGGCTTTAACAAAATTTAAAACTGTAGCTACAAATTATCCAAATACAGCAGAGGCTAATCAAGCCGTTTCAACGGTGCGCTTAATATATATTGACTTAGGACGCGTTAATGATTATGCTGCTTGGGTGCAAACCTTAGATTATGTTGCGGTTTCGGATGCAGACTTAGATAATGCTACTTATGAATCAGCTGAGAAAAAATACCTAGATAATAAAACGGATGATGCAATTAAGCAATTTAATGGGTATTTAAGTCAGTTTCCTAAAGGTTTACATACGTTACAAGCCCATTTTTACGTAGCACAGTTGTATTTCAAGAAAGATTTGCAAGAAAATGCAGCGCCTCATTATAAGGCGGTAATTGATAGTCCTTCTAGTGAGTTTACCGAAGAGTCATTGTCACGTTTAGCTCAGGTTTATTTAAACACAAAAGATTGGTCATCAGCTATTCCTATCCTTAAGCGTTTAGAAAAAGAAGCTAGTTTTCCTCAAAATGTCGTTTATGCACAATCTAATTTAATGAAAGCTAACTATCAGTTAAATGCCTACGATGAAGCTGTGTCTTATGCAGAAAAGGTACTACAGCAATCTAAAATTGACAATAAAATAACAAGTGATGCTTATGTGATTATAGCACGTTCGGCAATGAAAACAAATGACGAAGATCGTGCTAAAGTGGCTTATACCGAAGTTGAAAAAACAGCTACAGGCGAAACAGCTGCCGAAGCTTATTATTATAAAGCTTATTTTGAAAATAAATCTGGAGCTTATGAAAACTCTAATGTCACCGTTCAGAAATTGGCTAAAGATTTTTCAGGATATAAATATTATAGTGCAAAAGGTTTAGTCTTGATGGCAAAAAACTATTATGCTTTAAATGATGCTTTTCAAGCGACTTATATTTTAGATAGTGTTATTGAGAATTTTAAAGATTTTGATGATGTCGTTACCGAAGCTCAAAATACATTAGCACAAATTAAAACAGAACAAGCCAAAACAAATGCTTCAGTTCAGGAACTTGAATTATCCAACAACTAAAATTGAAGCATAACCATGATGACTATTTATAAAATTCAGCAATCAAAAAAGAAATCTATGCGTCAGCACCTTTATTTTGTATTATCAAGTGTGTTTTTACTATCAAGTCTTAATTCTTGGGGGCAAGAGCGCGATAAAGATACATTAGAAACAAATGTAATTAACGTCGTTAAACCATATACACCATCCATTTCAGATGCATTTAAAGTGAAAGAAACACCTGTGTTAGATGATGATGTTACCACGACTAAAAAGCCTGTTGAGTATAATATATTTTCTATTCCAGTAGCTTCTACTTTTACTCCTGCAAAAGGAAAGGCTGCAGTTTTAGACAAGCAGAAAGCGCCTAAATTATATGATAATTATGCGTCCTTAGGGTTTGGTAGTTATACGACTATTTTAGGTGAAGTTTACTTAAATCATGCAATTAGTAGAAGTCAAACCATTGGCGGTTATATTACACACGAGTCTTCACAGGGAGGAATTGACGATTTACTCTTAGATGACAACTATTCAAATACAAAAATACAGGCAACCTATAGTGAGACTGGTCGCGATCTGGTATGGAATGCAAATGTTGGTGGGTTGCACCAAGTTTATAACTGGTATGGCGTACCACAACCTTATTTTACTAAAGACGCTATAGCAGGCGTAGATGCAGGACATACCTTTTATGGTGCGCATATTGGTGGTGATGTGGCTTTTGAAGATGCTTACTTAGATTCTGCCAACCTATTATTCAGACACTTTGGAGATAACCAAGGTTCAAGTGAAAACCATGTTAATGCCGTAGTTATATCCGATATCCCTGTTAGTGATTTTGTAATAAATACTGAATTAGAAATTGATTATGTTGGAGGAAGTTTTGAAAGAAACTATATCACAACTGACGCAATAGATTATGGTAATTTTAATATCGGTTTAGCACCAACTTACCGTTTGGTAAAAGACGATTTAACGTTAGATCTTGGTGTGAAATTGGTGTATGCAAATAATTCAGAAGCTGGCGAAAGTAATTTTTATGTGTATCCTAATATTTCTGCTTCCTACCGTGTCGTAAACGAGTTGGTTATAGCTTATGGAGGTGTTAAGGGAGGATTACTACAAAATACGTACTACAATTTTGCTCAAGAAAACCCGTTTGTTTCTCCTACTTTAGGTATCAGTCCAACCGATCAGCAATACAACGCTTTTTTAGGTCTTAAAGGTAAAGTGTCTAATAGTATTGGGTATAATGTAAAAGCAGCATACAAGGCCGAAAATAATAAAGGGCTTTATAGAAATAATTTAATCCCTTACGATTTTTATATCCAAGAAGCTTACCAATATGGTAATAGTTTTGCAGTGGTTTATGATAACGTATCAACACTTTCTTTTGGTGGAGAATTAAACGTGGATGTTAATCGTAATTTTACTTTAGGTTTGGCTGCCGATTACTTTATTTATGATACTAAATATGAAGAAGAAGCTTGGAACTTACCCAACTTAAAAGCATCATTATTTATGGATTATCAAATTACCGAGAAATGGTTTGCAGGAGCAAGTGTTTTTTATGAAGGAGAGCGTGAAGCTCTATCTGGATTCGAAACAGTTAACAACCCTTTATTTCCTGTATTACTAACTCCTACAGAGCAAGTAACTTTGGATGGTTTTTTTGATGCTAATGTGCATGTTGGTTATCGTGTAAATGATCGTCTTTCAGTATTTGCTAAGGCTAATAATATAGCAAGTCAAAATTACCAACGTTGGTTAAACTATCCGGTTCAAAGTTTCCAAGCTTTAGCGGGAGCAAGTTATAAATTCGACTTCTAATAGTGTTTTTTATAGTACAATGGTAACCCGTTGTTTTCCTAAAACATCTTTAATTATATATAAAAGCGTTCATATTTGAACGCTTTTACTATTTTTACACAGCGTCAATTAATGGATTCTTACTAGGAGGAATATGACGTTATCTTAATTTATACAATATGAAAAAAATTATAGCCCTTGTCATTTTAGTAACCATGTTTTCTTGTCAGAAAGAAAAAATACAAGCGGATGCTATTGTTATTAATGGTAATGTTTATACCGTTAATGATAGCTTTGACAAAGCTGAAGCCTTTGCTATTAAAGACGGGAAATTTTTAGAAATTTCTACTTCAGAGATACTTCAAGAAAAATATATTGCCGACACCATTATTGATGCGGCAGGAAAAACCATTTTACCAGGTTTAATTGATGCACACGCTCATTTTGAAGGTTTAGGGAATACCTTACTAAGTGTTGATCTTATGGGAACAACAAGCTTTGAAGAGGTATTGAAACGTGTTTTGGATTTTCAGAATAAAGAACAACGCAGTGTCATATTTGCTAGAGGATGGGATCAAAACGATTGGGAAGATCAAGCATTTCCAGATAACACCTTGTTAAATAAATTATTCCCAGATACGCCTGTCGGTTTAGGGCGGATAGACGGTCATGCAACACTTTTTAATCAAGCAGCTTTAAATTTAGGGAATGTTACAGAAAACAGTCAAGTTTCTGGTGGTGAGTTTATTAAAAAGAATGGTAAACTAACAGGTGTTTTAGTTGATGCAGCTCAAAATCTTGTGTTTAATAACTGGCCAACTCCTACACGTAGGGAGCGTGTTAAAGCAATGTTGGCTGCACAAAAAGCTTGTTTTGAGTATGGTTTAACAACGGTTGATGATGCTGGTGTAGCAGCCGATGCTATTGCTATAATGGATAGTTTGTATCAAACAGGTGATTTAAAAATTAGGTTGTATGTTATGGCTAGTGGTACAGAAGCTAATTTAGATTATTATTTAAATGCTGGTATTGTTAAAACCGATGCACTACATATCCGATCGTTTAAAATTTCCGCCGATGGCGCTTTAGGGTCTCGTGGTGCTTTATTACGTGAACCTTATTCCGATGCACATACCGTTTATGGTTTACCTGTAACTAGTTTGGATTATTTAGAAAACGCAGCTAAACGTATTGCTAATTCTGAGTTTCAACTAAATACACACGCTATTGGAGATTCAGCCAATCATGCGGTTTTAAATATTTATAAAAAAGCACTTAATGGTCAAAACAATAGACGATGGCGTATTGAACACGCGCAAATTATTTCGCCTGAAGATTTTGATAAATTTGATAATATTATGCCGTCTATTCAGCCAACACATGCTACAAGTGATATGTATTGGTCCAACGATCGGTTGGGAGCTGAACGTATGAAAGGTGCTTATGCTTATAAAAAATTACTAGACGTGTACGGTAAAGTTGCTTTAGGTACCGATTTTCCTGTTGAAAAAGTAAGTCCTTTTTTAACCTTTTATGCAGCGGTTGCCAGACAGGATTTAAAAGAATACCCAGAAGATGGTTTTCAAATGGAAAATGCCTTGACACGTGAGGAAACATTACGCGGTATGACTATTTGGGCTGCTTATTCTAATTTTGAAGAAAAAGAAAAGGGAAGTATTGAAGCAGGTAAATTTGCCGATTTTATAATTCTAGATCGTGATATTATGACTGTGGATATCCATCAAGTGCCAGATACTAAAGTAGAACAGACTTACTTAAGTGGTAGCCGACAATAGGACTTAAATACACATGTTAAAACACCAGTTATGAGAATAATTTATAGCCTTACTTTGTTATTTTGTTTCCAATTAGGATTTACACAGTATAATACGGATTGGGAAGAAGCGGTGGTGTTTTTAAAGGATGGTAAAAGCATTAAAGGAGAAGGTAGGATTTCTATGCCTACTTCCAGCTCAGTTTCAGGAGGTAATGAGACATTCCGACTTTCAGAAGGGAAAGGAAAACCGACACATACTTTGAAAGCAAAAAACATTGATAGTATTGTGTTTCAGCTGGATTATAGAACAAAAGTTAATGGTAAAAAAGTAGATAGAAAACGCTCCGCTAGGTTTATTGTTTTTCCAAAAAACGAAAAAAAATCTAAATTTGGTTTTGCGGAATTGGTCATTGATGGAGATGTACGATTATTAGAGCGAAGGGTATCCTCGAATAACGGTTCGCAAATACGAGTATTTGATCAACAATTAATTCAAAAAAGAAATGAGGTGCCTTTAAACAGTAGTAATAATCTAATGCTTTCTGGTTTTAAAAAAAATGCCATAGAATATTTTCAAGATTGCCCTGGTTTGGTAAGTAAAATAGAAGATAAAGCTTTTAAAAGTGATGATTTGGAAGCTGTTGTAGCTTATTATAACTCTAATTGTGCTAAGTAATCATAATGTGCGCCATCCATTATTTTAGTACATGTTAAACCAACTGTTTGACAGGCAAGTTTTAAGGTTTCAAAATCTAAATACAACCATTTCATAGGGGGTTCATCTTCGCCTTTATAACTTAAATAATAATCCAATTCACCATAGTAGTTTGCTTGGGTGTCAATCCATAAACCGCCATCCTCATCTTCGTACATGTATTTTATGTCTGATGAATCTATTAATATCTGACCGCCTGGGTTTAACAACGATTTTAAATGCGTTAAGTACTTACTAACTTCCGATAATTCTTGAAAAATACCTGTACCATTCATCAGTAATAAAATGGTATCAAAAGTTTGGGTTTCTTTTAAGATGTCTATGCATTCGGCATTTTCAACACCGCGCCGTAATGCCACTTGAATCGCGCCTTCCGAAATGTCTATGGCTTTTACTGAATGGCCTTTTTTTTGCAAATACAAACTATGACTTCCTGAGCCACATCCAACATCTAAGATATGTCCTTTGGCAAGTTTTAAAGCTTTTTGTTCCAGTTTAGGCATCGCTTTAAATTCGCGAAATAAATAGGGGATGGGCAACTCATCTTCTTCCGAAATATTAGTTGAGGTGATTATATCTTCAGTATAATTTCCTGCTTGATAATCTAATAATGCCTTTCCAAATATATCTTTTATCATAGTATTGTTATATTTCAACTTGAAAATGATTCCAAATAGAATTTGTATTCGTGAAGATTCATTATTTTTGCCTCATGCAAGATATTCTAAAAAACCTTCCTAAGAACGCCAAAGATAAGCATAAGGAAACTAAAGATTTCTTTAAAAAACTAAAAAAGAAACCACCCAAGCAATTGGATTATATTATGCAAGATTTGCACGACGAAGAATTTCAGAAAACCGATTGTCTGGAATGTGCTAATTGTTGTAAAACAACAGGTCCTTTGTTTACAGATAAGGATGTGTCTCGTATAGCCAAGCATTTTAAAATGAAGCCGCAGCCTTTTATTGATCAGTTTTTACGTGTTGATGAGGATAATGATTATGTGTTGCAGTCGTTACCCTGTACTTTTTTAGGGGCAGATAATTATTGTAGTATATATGAAGTAAGGCCAAAAGCGTGTAGTGAGTTTCCGCATACAGATCGTAAAAAATTTCAGCAGATATCTAACCTTACCATGAAAAATGTTGAAATATGCCCAGCAGCTTACAATATTGTTGAAGAAATGAAAAAGCGTATCAAATATTGAAGCTAGGTTTTAGTATATTTAGAAAAAAATACTGTGGAAACTATAATTACTTATTTTGAAACTATTCCAACACTACATAGAAGTATATTACTAGTAGGTGGGATAATGTTTTTTTGGATTTTAGAAGGAGCTTTACCATTGTTTCAGTTTACTTATAAGAAATGGAAGCATGCTTGGCCAAATTTTTTCCTAACCTTAACAACTATTATAATTAATTTTGGATTAGCATTTTTGCTGCTAAAATCTACCGATTGGGTGTATGAAAATAACTTTGGTATTATTAATTGGTTACCAAAAATGCCTTTATGGTTGTATGCCTTACTAGGTGTTTTATTGTTAGACTTTTTTGGTGCTTACTTGGCACATTTTGTAGAGCATAAAATACCGCCATTATGGAAAGTGCATTTGGTGCATCATACAGATCATCATGTAGATACCACAACAGGAAACAGACATCATCCAATAGAATCTGTTATACGTTTTAGTTTTACCATTCTAGGTGTTTTTATTGTAGGTACGCCTATTGCAATCGTGTTTTTATACCAGTCACTGTCTGTGGTTTTTACACAACTCACACATGCCAACATTAAATTACCTAGTAAGTTAGATAAGGCTATTAGCTATGTGCTTGTATCGCCTAATATGCATAAAGTTCATCACCACTATGTTTTACCTTATACGGATTCTAACTACGGG
Source organism: Algorimicrobium bowmanii (assembly GCF_054031195.1). The sequence goes on along the minus strand of NZ_CM132929.1, from coordinate 2,467,477 downwards.
AACATTTTTTCTATTTGGGACCGTATGTTTGGAACTTATATGGAGCTAGACCGAGAAAAAATTGTGTATGGTGTAGATGTTTTTCCTAATGAAGTAACTAATGGACAAATAAGTGAGTTGTTAAAACAACCTTTTCAGAAATATCAAAACACAACCGAATAATGGTATTTACGAGATTCGCTCTTAAAGTTATGAGGTTTCCTGAAAAAATATGTTGAGATTGGAGGGTTTGAAAAGAAAACCATTTATTTTTATTTGTTTTATAAAATAGCTTATATATTTGTGTTCAAGTGTATTAATAATAGCACTTAATTTATATGAAAAACGGCATGCCCTCTTTGCTGCTAATGGCTTTTGGATTATTTTTTAACTTCTCTAGTGGTCAGGCTAAATACATAGCTAAGCTAGAACAAAATAAAAATGTAGAAGCACGTAGTCTAGTACATGAGCTAAACAAAACAAAAGATACACTACTACTTAAAAGTGATTCAAAAATTACAAGAGTTTACTCTTTAAATGATGAGTTTGAGAGAGAAATAGATTTACAAATTGATACGTATAATTATAAGATGCCTCTCAATAAGCTTCCTAAAGGTAAGCATGTTCTAGTAGTGTCTCAATCTCCTAAAAAAATTATTTTTGTAATCTATATTTTGGATAAAACAACCAAAATTGAACATACCTAGTTCAATCCCTTACGAACCAAATTTCCTTGATTTTATTAATTTAGATTTTGGAATTCATCGATAAATACGTCATTAACACACGCTTTATCTGAAAAATATTATGAATTAACGAATATAATTGCCTGTTTTTGATGGTTCCCCAAGTAATAGATACCTTTGTATTGTCAAGCCCCCTGATTGATAGCTAAGAAAACATTTTTAAATTAAAATTTTATTAACATGAGACTTCTACGGATAGTTGTGTTGATGTTTTTATTGGTGAGTTTTAGTCAGTTCTCTTTCGGGCAAAGCAATATCTACTCAACAATTACTAAAAATATTAATGCGAAAGCAGCTAGTTTAAAACATGACCTGAATGCGTCGGGTGATACCTTGTTGTTAAAAAGTATCTACGATTTATCTAAAATTGAGATAATAAACAATAACAAAGTTCAGGTTATTTCTATAACCGAAAACAAAAAAGAAGTGGCCATACCTTTAAATACATTAGAGGTTGGTGATTATACAATATCGGTGCTTTTTATTGAAGGAAAAGATGAGAACTATATTTATAGTAAAACGGTGGTTTTTAAAGTGGCTAGATTACAACCTATATTAGATTCTCTACTTCCAAATTCTCGATTAGCAATTGATACAGATACGGATAATAATACTGTGGTTTTAGATGACCTGCAGGATGATCGTTCCCGAAATACATTAGCAGATTTTAATTCAAAACGTTCAAAAAAGGAAACAAATCCCTTATACAATAATGATGCTATTCTCAGTAAAGTTCACAATAAATCAAGGGAAGCCGATTATTTTTCTAAACCAACGGTTGAAAATGAAAAGCGTTTGATAGCAAGTGAAGCGTCGCAAAAACTTGCTAACTTAGAAGATACTGAGGTTATTTTTGTGCCTTATAGTCTATCTGGTTCTCGTCGTTTTAGTAAAAACAAACGCTATATTGTACAAACACGTGCCGAGTACAGAAAAGCTAATTTAAGACCTAACGGAAAACCGTACGATTAAGTATTGCTTTGTGTTTATTTGTAAATTAAATATGGTGTTCGCATGGCATCATAAGCTTGTAAGTCACGAACCCAAGTTTTCTTAATCTCATAGGCCGTATGTTTGCTTTCAATCTGTTTCTGCAATTTATCTGTTCCAGCTAATTTGATAAAGAAGTTATTAAAAAATTGTGACTGATCCTTAGTTGCTTGGTAAGCATTGATTAAGTAGTTTAAATCTAGTCTATCTAAGAGGGTGATTTGGCTTAAGTCTTTGCCATAGCATAACTTGCCATCGTGTTTAGGGTATTTAGCACCATTGTTTGGTTTAGGTGTAAATTGATAATCATAGTTAAATAATTCTTTGTTTAGAAACGGGCTTCCAAAAATCTGAAATTGCTTTTCTGTACCACGACCGGCACTTACATTAGTACCTTCAAAAAAGCATAAACTCGGATATAGATTTATAGCGATATCATTTGGTAGGTTAGGAGATGGTTTTATAGGTAAACTATATGGTGTTTTATGTGTGTAGTTTTTTACCGGTATAATAGTTAATGTGCATTTTACATTATTATTTAACCAATTTTCTCCGTTTATCATTTTAGCATATTCACCGATTGTCATACCGTGAACTACAGGTACTGGATGCATGCCTACAAAACTTTTATTTGCCATTTCTAATACGGGACCGTCTATATAATGTCCGTTAGGGTTTGGTCTGTCTAAAATTAAAACAGGTATATCTTGTTCTGCACAAGCTTCCATTACATAATGTAAGGATGAAATATAGGTGTAAAATCGTGCGCCTACATCTTGAATGTCAAAAATTACAAGATCTAATCCATCTAATTGTTGACTAGTTGGTTTTTTATTGTTGCCATAAAGTGAAATTATTGGTAATCCTGTTTTTGTGTCAATTCCATCTTTTATAGTTTCGCCAGCATCTGCTGTTCCACGAAACCCGTGTTCAGGAGCAAAAACCTTTTTAAGTTGTACATCTAAAGCGAGTAACGAATCTACAAGATGGGTGTAACTATTGGCGTTTTTAAAAATAACAGAGGTTTGATTGGCAACAATTCCAACACGCTTCCCTTTTAGTATTGGTAAATAAGCCATAGTTTGATTAGCTCCAACTACAATGCTTTCTTTTTTAGGTGACTCAGATGTTTTATTGGTGGTCAAAAGGTTTTGTTTTTTATCAGTTTCTGTTTGTGAAAAGTTTCCACAAGAAATCAATACCATAACAAATAATAAAACTGTATTTTTGAACTTATTTAATAGTAATTGCATCATTTGAATTTCGAATATTTTATAGCAAAACGCATTATTGATAGTAAAGCGTATAAAAGTAGCGTTTCAGCACCAATAATAAAAATTGGAATTGCAGCAATAGCTATAGGAATTATTGTTATGATGATTTCAATAGCTACTGGTATTGGTCTGCAGCAAAAAATTCGCGATAAAGTTGTGGCCTTTAATGGACATTTGCTTATTTCTAAATTTGGCTTGAATAATTCACAAGAGAGTGATACTGCCATGTCTTTAAATCAAACTTTTTATCCTGATTTTAACTCTGTTAGTGGTGTTAGTCATGTGCAAGGTGTAGCAACAAAGTTTGGTGTAATTAGAACAGAATCTGATTTTGAAGCAGTTATTGTTAAAGGTGTTGGAACAGATTATAAATGGGATTATTTTCGGGAATACCTCATAGCAGGTAATATACCTAAATACACGAATAGTTATAGCGAAGATGTATTAATCTCCGAATATATTGCCAATCGACTACATTTAGGAATTGGAGATACAATTCAAACGTATTTTGTAAATAATGACTTTAATAAAGCGCCTCGAATTGTGCCTTATAAAATTGTGGGTATTTATAATTCAGGTTTTCAAGAGTTTGATAAAACCTATGTTATTTCACATATAAAACATTTACAGCGTATTAATAAATGGGGAACTGATAAAGTAGGACATTTTGAGCTTTTTGTAAATGATTACTCTAAATTAGATGCCATTCGGGAACAAGTTTATGAAAATACACCACCAGAATACAACACGATTACCGTTGAGCGTAAATTTGAATCTATTTTTGAATGGATACATATTTTTGTGAAAAATATCTACGGTATCATTGGTATTATGGTTTTGGTAGCAGGATTCAACATGATAACGGCCTTGCTAGTATTAATTCTGGAACGTACACAGATGATCGGGATTTTAAAAGCTTTAGGCAGTAACAATTGGACCATTCGAAAAATATTTCTTTATAACGCATCCTATCTTATTGCTCTAGGATTGTTTTGGGGAAACCTCATAGGAGTAGGAATATTACTTGTTCAAAAATATTTTAAAATTTTCCCGTTAGACCCTAATGTATATTACGTGAGCGAAGCACCTGTGTATTTAAGCATCTCATATATTGCTGTTTTAAATTTAGGTACCTTTGTTATGTGTTTACTCATGTTGCTAATTCCGTCTTACATCATTACTAAAATTTCCCCGGTTAAGGCTATCCGTTTCGATTAATATTATATGGGCGTTTACTACCACGTTCTCACGAGGTAGTACCAGGCTTTCCGCTGTATCTTTTTCTCGTGCCTCAAAAAAGGATGCCGCTGCAATCCTTAACGCAGGTCATATTTATAGTTCAAAGGGATGGCGTTAAAAATCTTTCGTGCTTTCCTTTCAATATCATACCTTTGCACTTCTAAAATTTTAGATTATAGCTAATAAGCTTGTTGGGAAACTTTTATAATACCGACAACCTTAAAAAGATAAATATGAATTACGCAAAAAATATACTTGAAACCATTGGTGATACACCATTGGTGAAATTAAATAAACTAACAGCTGATTTACCATGTTTAGTACTGTCGAAGTACGAAACCTTTAACCCAGGTAATTCCGTAAAGGATAGAATGGCGCTTACCATGATAGAAGATGCTGAGGCAGATGGTCGTTTAAAACCAGGAGGGACTATTATTGAAGGAACATCTGGTAATACAGGAATGGGATTAGCTCTAGCAGCAATAGTAAAAGGGTACAAGTGTATTTTTGTAATGGCTGATAAGCAAAGTAAAGAAAAAGTAGATATGCTTAAAGCTGTTGGTGCAGAAGTGGTAGTTTGCCCTACAGATGTGGAGCCTGAAGATCCAAGAAGTTACTATTCTGTTTCAAAACGCCTAGGGGAGGAAACAACAAATTCATGGTATGTTAATCAATATGATAACCCTAGTAATGCTAAAGCTCATTATCAAAGTACAGGGCCAGAAATTTGGAAGCAAACGGAAGGTAAAATAACTCATTTTGTTGTTGGTGTTGGTACGGGTGGTACTATTTCTGGTGTAGGAAAGTATTTAAAAGAACAAAATCCAGATGTAAAAGTTTGGGGGATTGATACCTACGGAAGTGTTTTTAAGAAATACCATGAAACTGGAATTTTTGATGAAAATGAAATATATCCCTATGTAACTGAAGGGATTGGTGAGGATATTTTGCCAAAAAATGTAGATTTCGATATTATTGATGGGTTTACAAAGGTTACCGATAAGGATGCAGCTGTTTACACTCAGAAATTAGCAAAAGAAGAAGGTATGTTCTTAGGGAACTCAGCAGGAGCAGCCGTTAAAGGATTATTGCAATTAAAAGAACATTTTAATGAGAATGATGTGGTGGTGGTATTATTTCATGATCACGGAAGTCGTTATGTAGGTAAAATGTTTAATAACGAATGGATGGAGAAAATGGGCTATTTAGATTAGTCTATTAAATAATATGTCAACAAAAAGAGACCTTATTTAGGTCTCTTTTTGTGTTTTTATAAGTCTGTTTTATAGCTTATTTTTTATGTAATTATTTTATAATGTGTAAATTAGATGTGTGAGAGAGGCGTTTTTACATTACATATGGCAATTCAAAAAATTTCAGCTATCAGATTTAATGACAACTGATGGAAATCAAGTGCATATTGTTAATACAGGAAGACATAATCAGCTTTCAGGACCCGATTTCTTCGCAGCTCAAGTTAGAATAGGAGATCAGTTATGGGGAGGGAATGTTGAAATTCATATTAAATCGTCTGATTGGTATGTGCATAATCATGAAACGGATGCTGCTTATTTAAATGTCATTCTTCATGTGGTTTGGGAACATGATACCGATGTGTTTCGAAAAAATAATATACCCATTCCAACTTTAGAGCTTAAACCTTATGTTGATACTCAAGTATTAACTAATTACCAACAGTTGTTTTCCAAAAATCAAAATTGGATAAATTGTGAGAAACAGTTTCATGCAATCCCAGATTTTATTCTTAATAATTGGTTGGAACGACTTTATATAGAGCGCTTAGAAGAAAAATCGGTTGTAATATTTAAGCTACTAAAACAATTCAAAAACGACTGGGAAGCGGTATTGTTTATTTTAATTTCTAAAAGTTTCGGATTAAACATTAATGGGGATTCCTTTTTAAGCATGGCACAGTCTTTAGACTTTAAAGTAGTTCGGAAAACACAAAAGGACCCTTTAGATTTGGAAGCTCTTTTTTTTGGACAATTACAGTTGTTAGATGCCGATTCAGAGGAGCCTTATGAGGTTGAATTATTTAAAAAGTATCGTTTCTTGAAAAATAAATTCCAATTGAATAATGATCATATAACCAAACCACAGTTTTTTAAACTTCGCCCTTCAAATTTTCCTACTATTAGGTTATCACAATTAGCATCCATGTATTCTCAAAACCCAAATCTGTTCTCTAAAGTTATTTCAAGTGGTACTCTCAATGAATTTTATAATACATTAAGAGTTGGGTGTTCAAATTATTGGGAAAACCATTATACGTTTCAAACAGCATCTAAAAATTCTAAAAAAATACTGACTAAAAAATTTATAGATTTATTGGTTATTAACTGTATTGTTCCTTTAAAATTTGCCTATTCTAAGAGTCAGGGAGAAACTAATCTTTCGGGAATAATGGAGTTAATGAGTCAGGTTCCCTTAGAGAAAAACACTATTGTTAATCGGTTTACAAATCTAAAGCAAATGGAGAACTCGGCACGTGTGTCTCAAGGAGTAATTCAACTTAAAACACGTTATTGTAATCTTAATAAATGTTTAGATTGCGCTATAGGAAACCACTTAATAAGCAAATAAATTATTAAATTGCAGCATGAGTATTTTTTATCAACCGTTATTGTATTTTCAAAAACGAGGCTTTTACGTTTGTCAACGTATAGCTGATCGTTTGGGAATTCGTGCTAAAGTTGTACGAACATCTTTTATGTACTTGACCTTTGTAACTCTAGGTTTTGGATTTGCACTGTACTTATTCTTTGCCTTTTGGATGCGTATTAAAGATTTATTATTCACTAAGCGCTCGTCTGTTTTCGATTTATAAATATGACTAATTTCGTACTAAACTTATTTCGCTCTAAGATTTTAACGGCCATATTACTATTTGTTTTGGTGCTGATTATTGGAGTTGGAGGTTTTATGAATATGTCTGGCTACCGATTTGTCGATGCACTTTATATGACTGTTATTACCATTACAACTGTTGGTTTTGGTGAGGTTAGACCGCTTGATGATGCCGCTAAAATTTTTACTATTTTTCTTATTCTAACCAGTATCGTAATTGTTGGTTATGTTATAAGTGTTATTACCGAATATATTTTAAGTAAGAATAACTATGAAGATTTAAAAGGGAAGAAAATGCAAAAAAAAATAGACAACCTTTCAGGGCACATTATAATCTGTGGTTATGGTAGAAATGGAAAACAGGCAGCACATAAATTATTATCCTATAAAAAGCCTTTTGTTGTTATAGAACGTGATAAAGAAATTATAGATAAATATCAAAGTGACATGGTGCCTTTTGTGTCAGGTAATGCTAATGAGGATGAAATTCTTATTCAAGCAGGTGTAGAGCGTGCTACAACATTAATATCCGCATTGCCCAATGATGCTGATAATTTATTTGTTGTGTTGTCTGCCAGACAAATTAATCAAGAAATGACTATAATTAGTCGGGCGTCTCAAGAAACATCTTACAATAAACTAAAACTAGCAGGAGCTAATAACGTTATTCTTCCAGATAAAATTGGTGGTGATCATATGGCATCCTTAGTTGTTGTTCCTGATTTAATCGAGTTTATAGATAATTTAGCCATTGGAGGAAAGTCCCATATTAATATTGAAGAAATTGCGGTAAATAAACTTTATAGTTCTTCGGAAGTTAAAACCATTCGCGATTTAGATTTACGTAAAAAAACAGGTTGTAATGTTATTGGCTATAAGGATGAAAAAGGCGAATATATTATTAATCCAGAAGCGGATATTCCTCTAATGCCTTTAGGTAAAATCATTGTTTTAGGGCGTTCAGAGCAAATTTTAAAATTGAATTCTGTATACAATATCAAATAGACCATTCTTGTTTTTAACAAGAGATGTTTTAAAAACTCATTTTTTTTTAGCATCTTGTCCTACTAATTAAAAAAAACTAACTAATAAATAATCTTATGAAGAAAATTCTTCTTTCAATTTTTACTGTAATCCTACCAATAATAGCGTTTGCGCAAGATTTTGAAATAAAGGGCGATGTTTATAACCCTTCAAACTCTATCAACGATGGTGTTATTGATATTACAGTTAAAGGTGGAGTAGAGCCTTTTACATATCGCTGGAGTAACGAAAGTACGCCGTTAACGTCTAAACAGGCAACGGGACTTACAGAAGGAGTGCCATATACGGTTGTTGTATCCGATGCAAATGGCGATAGTAAAACAGCTGTTTTTACAGTAAAATCAGAAGCTATAGCAGAAATGTTTAATGGAACCATGACACCGGCAGTAGGTGCATTAGGTTCCATACTTTTTTGGGATCCATTTGCGGCAATTGGTATTTATGACCCTGTGGTTTATGCCGATTCCAAACAAATTGGTGTGCCAGACTGGACAAGTGAAACAGATAATAAATATACACTTGTTAAATGGTTAAAAGCAGATGGTGCAAAAGTTGTAACTGACGAACCATTAGCTGTCATTAAAGATAAAACAGGTAAAGAAATAACAGTAAACTCTTCAGCGAAGGGTTCTTTAAAGCACTTAACAACGGAAGGTTCTGTGTTTTTTAATTCTGAAAACGCACAAGATGTTATTGAACAAGGTGCACATTTTTTCGCTCAAGTAACTTACGACGACCCTATAGTGTTAACGCACCCTAACGGCGACCCATTAACAAAACCAATTTCTTTTATTGTAATTTGGTTAGTTCTAGGAGCTTTATTCTTTACTATAAGAATGGGCTTTATCAATATTCGCGGTTTTAAGCATGCTATAGATTTAGCAAGAGGTAAATATGATGATCCAACTGCTCCAGGTCAAGTAACACACTTTCAAGCTTTAGCAACGGCCGTTTCAGGAACCGTTGGTCTAGGTAATATTGCAGGTGTTGCTGTAGCTGTTTCCTTAGGTGGAGCAGGTGCTACATTTTGGATGATTGTTTGTGGTTTATTAGGAATGTCTAGTAAATTTGTTGAATGTACTTTAGGTGTTAAATATCGTGATATTTTACCTGACGGGCGTGTATTTGGAGGACCAATGAATTACTTACGTCATGGTCTTGAAAAACGCAACATGAAAAGTCTTGGTAAGGTTCTTGCCGGAATGTTTGCCGTTTTAGCTGTTGGTGCTTCTTTTGGAGGTGGTAACATGTTTCAGGCCAATCAATCTTTTGAGCAATTAGCGGGACAGTTTCCTGTTTTAGAAGGTAACGGATTTTATTTCGGAATTATAACAGCAATCTTAGTAGGTGTTGTAATTATTGGAGGTATTAATAGTATTGCTAAAGTAACTGGACGTGTTGTTCCAGTAATGGCTTCTATATATGTTATAGCTGCATTAGCGGTAATAATTATGAATATTCAAAATATCGGCCCAGCATTTTCAGCTATCTACGAAGGCGCATTTAGTCCTTCGGCTCTTAAAGGAGGTATTGTAGGTGTGCTTGTTGTTGGTTTCCAAAGAGCAGCATTTTCAAATGAAGCAGGTGTCGGTTCAGCGGCTATTGCACATAGTACTGCTAAAACAAATAACCCTCCTTCAGAAGGATTTGTAGCTTTATTAGAGCCATTTATTGATACGGTAGTTGTTTGTACACTAACAGCTTTAGTATTGATTTTTACAGGTATGCATGAAGTTGAAGGTTTAGCTGGAGCACAATTAACTTCTGATGCTTTTGGTAGTCAAATATCTTGGTTCCCATATGTATTAGCATTAGCGGTATTCTTATTCGCATTCTCTACAATGATTTCATGGTCTTATTATGGAATGAGAGCTTGGACATACTTATTTGGTAAGAGTAAAAAAATCGAGTTTATTTATAAAATGCTTTTCTTAGTATTTGTAGTTATTGGAGCATCTGTAAGTTTAGGTGCCGTACTTGATTTTTCAGATATGATGATTCTTGCTATGTCTTTCCCTAATATTATAGGTCTTTATATAATGTCTGGTGAAGTTAAAGGAGATTTAACAGAGTATATCAATAAACTTAAATCTAACAAACTATATAGGAAGTTGGGTGATAAATAACACATCAAGATGCTTTTAAAAAAATCTCATTTCACGTTTACTAAAAAACAGCGAAATGGGATTTTTTTGTTATTATCTATTCTATTTTTAATGCAATTTGCTTTTTATATTTATAATAAAAAGCAAGAGGTAGAGAAGAGTTCTGAAGCTATGCCTGCGGCATTCCAACAACAAATAGATTCTTTAAAACTAGTAGAAATTGAAAATAGGAAACCTAAAATATTTCCTTTTAACCCTAATTATATTAGTGACTATAAAGGATATCGTTTAGGTATGTCTACTGAAGAAATAGATAGACTTCATAAGTTTAGAGCGTCAAATAACTGGGTGAATTCGTCAAAAGAGTTTCAGCAAGTTACTAAAGTATCAGATTCGTTATTAAATAGTATTTCTCCATTTTTTAAATTTCCAGAATGGGTAACAAACCCTAAAAAGGTTTCTAATTATTCTACAAATTATAATAATAAACCTAAAAGTTATTCTGGAAAAATAGATTTAAATCAGGCAACTGCTGCTCAACTTAAACAGGTATACGGAGTGGGAGATAAATTATCTCAACGCATAGTAGCTTACCGTACAAAGTTAGGAGGTCGTTTTATAGCCGATGTACAATTAACGGAGGTATATGGATTATCACCAGAGGTTATTGTACGTATTCAAGAGCAATTTACAGTAAAAACACCTAAGGAGGTTACTCAAGTAGATCTTAACACCGCTACAAAGGAAGACTTGGTGCGTATTCAGTACATAGATTATGAAATAGCTCATAATATTATTGAGGAGCGTACCTTGAGAGATGGCTTTAAAAGCTTAGATGATTTAAAGAAAGTAAAAGACTTCCCTTTAAACAAAATTGATATAATTACGTTATATTTGACACTGAAATAAATATAAAAAAATACAAATTTATGAATACTATGTACTTCACCGAAGAGCATAACTTGTTTAGACAGAGCTTAAAAGATTTTTTACAAAAAGAAGTGGTGCCCCACATTGAGAAATGGGAAAAAGACGGAGCCGTGGAACGTTTTATTTGGAAAAAATTTGGCGATATGGGCTTCTTTGGTGTTAATTATCCTGAAGCTTATGGCGGATTAAATTTGGATTTATTTTACACCATTATATTTCTTGAAGAACTTCAAAAAGTAAATTCTGGAGGTTTTGCAGCTAATATGTGGGCACATGCTTATTTAGCAATGACACATGTAAATGCAGAAGGTAGTGAAGCTATTAAAGAAAAATACTTAACAGCAAGTATTAGTGGCGACATGATAGGTTGTTTATGTGTAACAGAACCTTTTGGCGGTAGTGATGTAGCTAGTATGCGTACAACTGCTGAAAAACAAGGAGATAATTATGTTATAAACGGTTCTAAAACGTTTATTACTAATGGGGTTTACAGTGATTACTTGGTAGTTGCAGCTAAAACAAATCCGGAGTTAGGGAATAAAGGTATTAGTATGTTTATAATGGACCGTGATACACCAGGTATTTCGGCAACAAAATTAGATAAGTTAGGTTGGAGAGCTAGTGATACAGCAGAAATTGCTTTCGATAATGTAACAATCCCAGCTGAAAACTTAATGGGTGAAATTAACAAAGGTTTCCCTTATATCATGCAGCATTTTGCTTTTGAGCGTTTAATTATGGGAGTTAATGCCCATGCTAGAGCTGAATTTGCTTTAGATTATGCTAAACAATATATGAGTGAGCGTTATGCTTTTGGTAAGAGTATTAATAATTTCCAAGCTTTACGTCATGCTTATTCTGATGCTTATGCAAATATGACGGTTTGTAAAGAATTCAATTATACAGTTGCTAACCGTATGAGCCATGGCGAATATGTTGTAAAAGAAGCTACAATATCGAAATTGCAGTCTACAAAAATGGCTGATGAAGTTATTTACCAATGTCTGCAATTTTTAGGTGGTTATGGATATATGGAAGAATATCCTATGGCACGTTTATTACGTGATAGCCGTTTAGGACCAATAGGTGGAGGTACCTCTGAAATTTTACGTGAAATTATTGCAAAAATGACTTTAGACGGAAAAGACTATAAGCCTGCCACTAAATAAATTTACTTATTGTATTAACAGGTAAGCACTTCTTGCTTTTTGGTATATTTTTAAAATACCAAAAAGTAAGAGGTGTTTTATTTACTTGTTGGGTGTAAGCGGAAAGAAACATCAAGATTAAATGAATGAACAGTTTATAGAAGAAAAAACATTTAAAAAAAAGGACTTTTCAGAAAAAGGACTTGAAAAAGGCGAATACGAATTATGTACCTTTTTAAATTGTAATTTCTCGAATTCTGATTTGGCCAAAATTAGATTTATAGACTGCGAATTTTATGACTGTAATTTAAGTTCAGCTCATATTTTACAAACAGGATTTCAAAATGTACTTTTTAAAGATTGTAAAATGTTAGGTTTACAATTCGATAAATGTAACGACTTCGGATTTTTAATAAAAGTTGACAAGTGCCAATTAAATCATTCGTCATTTTTTAAACGGAAACTTTCAAAAATTTCATTTCAAAAAACCAAACTTCAGGAAGTTGATTTTACGGAGTGTGATTTGAGTTCATCCGTTTTTGATGATTGTGACTTACAAAATGCCATATTCAAAAACACAAACTTGCAAAATGCCGATTTTAGAAGTTCTTACAACTTTTCAATTGACCCAGAAAATAACCAAATTAAAGGAGCTAAATTTACTTTAGAAACGGTAGTTGGACTTTTAACAAAATATAATATCAAAATAGAACCCGGCTTTTAGAATATAATCGGGAATAGGGCTAATTTCTGAAAATATAGAAACGGACAATTTTGAACTCTGATATAATAATGCCAGCACATAACAACGGTTATAAAATATAGCTGTTATAGGTTTTTCGAGAGGTTTATGTATATTTACAGCGTATGCCAAATTTATTATTTGGTTCTATTTATAAATAAAACGGCTCTTGCTATAGCCTAAAAGTTAGTGTTTATTTATACGCTATGTTTCATATACAAACACTTTGTGGTGCATTTAAAACAAAAGAAAATATGAATCTATTAAAACGCCTCTTTGGTGCTAGTTCAAAACAATTAGAAACCTTAAAAACATCAGAAGTATTTAAGGTAAGTGGTGTTCCTAATCATACATTTGTTGAACGAATTACTCTTAATAACAGAATTGAAGAATTTTTTACTAGCAAGGATGCTGCATTACTATTCTTAGGATATTCCAAAAGTGGAAAAACAGTATATAGAAAAAAACATCTCGAAAAAAACGGAGTGAATATTGTTACTTTTAGATGTAATAATGAATCGACCATAGACCAATTATATGACCAAATAGCCTCTGAAACATCTCTTGGGCAAATAATAACAACTACTGATACAAAAGGAAGAAAACTAACAGCAACTGATACTGCAACTTTAGGACCTAAAGACATTGTGAGTTTAGAATCAACTATAACTAATGAAACAAGTTATAGCTATCTATACACAGAAGAAAAAACCAAAGTTAAAGTCGATGTGAACTTTCTATGCAATAAATTAAAAAATAATAATGTCTTAATAATTCTTGAAGATTACCATTTAGTTAATCCATCTTTCAACAAAACATTATCGGAGGACCTTAAACATTTTTTAGATGATGAAATATTATTTGTCCTTATTGGAATACCAAGCAGTCCAAATCGTGCTTTAAGAAATAACCCAGACTTATCTGGAAGGTTGGAACATTTGATATTTGATTACCTAACAATAGATGAGATTAAACAAATAATTAAACTAGGCACAGATAAATTAAATGTATTTTTATCAGAAGATGTTGTTAACGAAATTATTAAATCTTCAATGAATAATGCCTTTCTTGTTCAATATATATGTAAGTTACTTTTATTCAACAATAATGTTACTGAAACACAGAAGAAACAAAAAAGAATCGAAAATAAATTGCTTGTTGAAACAGCTTGTAGAAAACTAGCTGATAAACTTGATAGCGACTACAAAGACATATATGGAATAATTAATGCGGGAATCAGAAAGCAACAAGAGAATAAAGCTTTCAATCAATATGAAGAAATATTAAAAGTTCTAAAAAGTTATGAAATTGAAGAACTTGAAAAAGGAGTTCATTATACCGATATATTTAAGTGGTCTTGGCAAAATATTGACCCTTCTATAGTGCAAAAATTCATTGAAAATAAAACTTATGTAGACGAAACTTCATTTAAAAACTCATTTAGAACACAAATTAAAGAAGCTGTAAAAAATATAAACACTAGTTTATCAAAAAATAGTTCAAGACCTGTACTCTATGTGGATGAAGGAAAAATATACTTAACAGACTTAGTTTTTAAATTTTATATCAATTGGAAAAACGATGCATAATACCGTTTACAATTCATTGCTAGTTATAGCTTACTTACGAAAGTTTTCGCGGATTTTCTATCTGTGATTTATTTGCTAACTTTAGTACTGAAACATACAACGAAACTATATACAAACATGTTATGGTTATTCGTTATTTAATTAGTCGCAGAAATATTTATACTTTTTTAACATAATGAATACTGTTGAAACGTTTAGTTCTGTTTTATTAACCCCAAGTTTAGCTTATAAACTTGATACACCCTTAAATTAATTATACTAAATATTTAAAATAATGATTTCAAATATTAAAATTGGCTTTAGTGTTCTCTTTTGTTTGTTATGTGTAAATGTATTTTCACAAACAGAATTATCGAATACTGTTTTAAGTTCTAGTTCTTTCTTGCCTGTAGAAAGTGCAAGTATTTATGTTAAAAACACCACAATTGGTACCGTTACAAATACCGATGGGAAGTTTTTATTAACTGTTCCGGATAGGTATAAAAATGATACTTTAATTGTATCGTCTATTGGGTATAAGAGTTATAAAATTCCTGTAAATGAATTTGATGCTTCGTTTGAGATCTATTTGGATGAAGATGTGGCCTCATTAGATGAAATTGTTTTAATAGCAGAAACGCGTCCAAAAACAGGTAATGAGATTGTTATGCGTGCAATTGAAGAACTTCCTAAAAACTTACCAGATTCGTCATATTTACAAAAAGGATTTATGCGTCATAAAGAACGCAACAAAAAAGAATTTAAGTGGCTAATTGAAAGTGCTATTACGTTATATGATTCGAGTTATGCATCTAGCCCTTCTGAAAACCTTAAAATTAATGTCGACCAGGTTCGAAAAAGTTATGATTTAAGGGATGTGGATAGCTTGTTAGCCTATACAGCTTACTTAAAAAATAAGTCTAAAAATATTAAAATATCCAAACGAAATTTAAGACGAGATACCATTAAAACAAGTTCGTTAGTTAAAGCTATTAAATGGAACGATAATCGTATTAATGGACTTGAAACCTTATTTCAAGGTAAATTAAATATGGTTAGAAATGCCGGTAATCCCAAAGCTTTATTTGGTGAAGATATTATGAGTAAACATCAGTTTAAGCTTGATACAGTATTGGTTGAAAATGATCGAAAAATTTATAAAATTAAAATTTCAGAAAGTTTTGAATATATTAATTTAGAAACCCCTGGTGTTTTCAATGATGGCTATCACCCAAAAGGATGGATTTATATTTATTGGGATACCTATGCTATTAAAAAAATCGAATACCAATTAGTAGCAGCCTCAAAAGCGCAAAGAAATAGAAGTAAAACCCTTTATGATACGTACCTTAATCACCAATTGGTATTGAGTTATATGACCTATAACGATAAAATGTATTTAAATTATGTGTTTTATGAAACACCTAAATTAGTAAACGTAGGCGTTGTTGCTGATGACCCTAAAACACCTATTGACGAATCGGCTGTAAATAGAGATACACGTTTTTATGCTACCGTTCAAGAGATTTTGTTTACCGAAATTATTACGGATGATGTGCTTATTAAAGCAGCATTAAATAAAAAATGGGATGCAGATTTGTTTTCGTCTCATCCTTATGATAAAACGTTCTGGAAAAATTACAATACATTATTAGAAAGTGAGGAAGAAGAGAAAATGATCCAAGATCTAACTAAAAGATACGAATTGTTTAAAGATTAAGTATTGTTTCCTTAAGAAGATTGGCTATGGTAAACGAATAAAAATAGTACTCAAAATTATTATTAATCTTTTTTTATTTTTTTTATTGGTATATCTAAAATTGTTTTTACTTTTGCAGCCTGAAAATTCTAAAAGAGAGGAGGTTAAGGACTATGTTAATAATACCAATTAAAGAAGGTGAAAATATAGATAGAGCATTAAAACGTTACAAGCGTAAGTTTGATAAAACGGGAACAAAACGTGCTTTAAATTCGCGCAAGCAATTCACAAAACCCTCTGTTGAAAATAGAACACTAATTCAAAAAGCGGAATATATTCAACGATTAAGAGATCAAGAGAGTTTATAACTCTATCAGATTATAGTTATAAAAAAATCCTACAGCAGTGTAGGATTTTTTTTGCTCTAACCCTAAATGCCAATTTATCTTTGTAGTTTTACTTGCAGTCTTATTTTATGTTTTAATCAAAAAATCGATATTTACTTATGCCGTTTCAAGCTTTTATAAATTATCTTCTGTTGGAAAAAAACTATTCCAAACTAACAGTAAAGGCTTATGAGAAAGATTTAAGCGATTTTTACGCGTTTCTAGGTAATACTTTTGATACCAATAACTTGTTAACAGTTAATTACCCTGAAATACGTACATGGATAGTAAGTTTGGTTGAAAAGGGTATAAGTAACCGGTCTATTAATAGAAAAGTCTCTGCTTTAAATAGCTACTATAAGTTTCAAATGAAATTAGGAGAAATAACAATTAACCCTTTAGCAAAACACAAGGCTTTAAAAATAAGTAAACGCAGTCAGATACCATTTTCTGAAGCAGAAATTGAAACAGTTTTAGAAGCTTTAGATGCCGATAAAAGTTTTGAAGGTCTTCGGAATAAGCTTATTGTTGAAATGTTTTATTCAACAGGCATTCGGCGAATAGAATTAGTTTCTATAAAATTAGATCAGATTGATGTATCAAATAAAACCTTAAAAGTATTGGGTAAGCGTAATAAAGAGCGTATTATTCCTCTATTAGATTCTGTTTTAGAAAGTTTTCAAACATATTTAAGTAAGCGAAACGAACTTCAAAACAGTTCCAATACTGCATATGTGTTTTTAACCCAAAAAGGCGTTAAAATTTATGAAACACTTGTCTACCGTATAATAAATGATTATTTTAGTTTAGCGTCTAGCAAGGTAAAAAGGAGTCCGCATATTATAAGACATTCATTTGCAACTCATTTACTCAATCAAGGTGCCGATTTAAATGCTGTAAAAGAACTCCTAGGTCATTCAAGTTTAGCTGCAACACAAGTTTATACTCATAATAGTATAGCTGAATTAAAAAAAGTGTACCTAAATACGCACCCCCGAGGTCAAACAAAGTAACAGCATATTACATTTGTTTAATTTAAAATAATAACCGTATGAAAGTAAACACACAATCCGTTAATTTTAACGCTGATCAGAAATTGATAGACTTTATTCAAAAACGCATGGATAAGTTAGATTTGTTTTATGATAAAGTAATTCAATCCGATGTTTATTTAAAAGTTGAAAATACCAGTGATAAAGCAAATAAAATATTTGAAGCCCGTGTAAATGTACCAGGAGATAGCTTTGTAGTAAAGAAACAATGTAAAACTTTTGAGGAAGGAGTGGACACGGCTGTAGCCTCGTTAGAACGCCAATTAAAGAAGCGAAAAGAGAAATTAAGATCACATTTGTAAAAAAAAATAAAAAAAAACGAAAAAAATGTTTTGAATAGTAAAATAAATATATACCTTTGCAGTCCGTTAGAAATAGCGGGCTTTTTTTTAGCATGTTTAACAAGCTAAAAAGCCGATGTAGCTCAGCTGGCTAGAGCAGCTGATTTGTAATCAGCAGGTCGTGGGTTCGAGTCCCTCCATCGGCTCAAAAAAAGTTTTGAAATATTGAATTAAAGTGATTGGGGAGATACTCAAGCGGCCAACGAGGGCAGACTGTAAATCTGCTGACTACGTCTTCGCAGGTTCGAATCCTGCTCTCCCCACAAAATGTTTCTACCGCGGTAGGGGCGCTAAAAAGCATAAGTAGCTTTTTATTATGATTTGAAATATTGATTACCTTTTAAATGCAGAAATGTATTTAAAGAAATGCGAGAGTAGCTCAGTTGGTAGAGCGTCAGCCTTCCAAGCTGAATGTCGCCGGTTCGAACCCGGTCTCTCGCTCTAATCCCTGCGGAGGCAGGCATCTCTTCTTTTAAGTTTTGTCTTTAATATGGGCATGCAAAAGATAGGAAATAAAAACTTTACGCCGGTGTAGCTCAGGGGTAGAGCGTTTCCTTGGTAAGGAAGAGGCCACGGGTTCAATTCCCGTCATTGGCTCATTTTTTTATAAAGAATAATTAAGTACTAATATAAATTAAGATTAAAATAAATTAAACATGGCAAAGGCAACTTTCGATCGTTCAAAACCACACCTTAACATAGGTACTATTGGACACGTAGATCACGGTAAAACAACTTTAACTGCTGCTATTACTAAAGTATTAGCTGATGCAGGTTTATCAGAAGCTAGAGATTTCGATACTATCGATAATGCTCCAGAAGAAAAAGAAAGAGGTATTACAATTAATACTTCACACGTAGAGTATCAAACAGCAAATCGTCACTATGCACACGTTGATTGTCCAGGTCACGCCGATTACGTTAAGAACATGGTAACAGGTGCTGCTCAAATGGACGGTGCTATATTAGTTGTTGCTGCTACAGATGGTCCAATGCCACAAACTCGTGAGCATATCTTATTAGGTCGTCAGGTAGGTATTCCAAGAATCGTTGTTTTCTTAAACAAGGTTGATATGGTTGACGATGAAGAGTTATTAGAATTAGTTGACATGGAAGTTAGAGATTTATTAAACTTCTACGAATATGATGGTGACAATGGTCCTGTTGTATCTGGTTCTGCTTTAGGTGCGCTTAACGGTGAACAAAAATGGGTTGATACTGTAATGGAATTAATGGAAGCTGTTGATAACTGGATCGAAGAGCCAGTACGTGATATGGATAAGCCTTTCTTAATGCCAATTGAAGATGTATTCTCTATTACTGGTCGTGGAACTGTTGCTACAGGTCGTATCGAAACTGGTGTTGCTAATACAGGTGATCCTGTTGAGATTATCGGTATGGGTGCTGAGAAAATTGCTTCTACTATTACTGGTATTGAAATGTTCCGTCAAATCCTTGATAGAGGTGAGGCAGGAGATAACGCTGGTATCTTATTAAGAGGTATTGAGAAGTCTCAAATTTCAAGAGGTATGGTAATCTGTAAGCCAGGTTCTGTAACACCACACGCTAAATTTAAAGCTGAGGTTTATATCTTGAAAAAAGAAGAAGGTGGTCGTCATACACCATTCCATAACAACTATCGTCCACAATTCTACGTTCGTACAACGGATGTAACAGGTAACATTGCTTTACCAGACGGTGTTGAAATGGTTATGCCAGGTGATAACTTAACAATTACTGTTGAGCTTATTAACACTATCGCAATGAATGTAGGTCTACGTTTCGCTATCCGTGAAGGTGGTAGAACAGTAGGTGCAGGTCAAGTAACTGAAATTTTAGATTAATTATTATCTAAACAATATAGAGTTAAGGTATTCCATTTCGGAATACCTTGACTTGTATTTACGGGTTTAGCTCAGTTGGTAGAGCACTGGTCTCCAAAACCAGGTGTCGGGAGTTCGAGTCTCTCAACCCGTGCTATTTAAGGAGTAAATCAATTTGTTACTTCCTGAAAAATAAAACATATTAAAACAATGGCTGGAATTGTAAACTATATAAAAGAATCATTTGGAGAGCTAAAAAACAATGTTACTTGGCCTACTTGGGCTGAAGGACAAAAGTTAACAGTTTTAGTTGCTGTGTTCTCTATCATTTTTTCATTAGCTATTTGGGGAATTGATACAGTATTCAGCAAAGCAATAGGATCTTACTTTCATTGGATTAACGGTTAAATAAAATTTTATGTCTGAAGGAAATGAGAAAAAGTGGTATGTAGTTAGAGCTGTTAGTGGGCAAGAGAATAAAATTAAAGCTTACATAGAAACAGAAATAGCACGCTTGGGATATGGTGATTTTGTTGAACAAGTATTAGTACCTACAGAAACAGTAATTCAAATACGTAACGGTAAGAAAACAAACAAAGAAAAAGTTTATTTTCCAGGTTACATCATGGTTAAAGCAAATTTAACAGGGGAAATTCCTCATATAATTAAATCAGTAACTAACGTTATTGGTTTTTTAGGTGAAACTAAAGGTGGTGATCCAGTGCCATTAAGACAATCTGAAGTAAACAGAATGTTAGGTAAGGTTGATGAGTTATCTATTAATGCAGATACAAATGTTGCAATACCTTATACAATTGGAGAAACAGTTAAAGTTATCGATGGACCATTCAATGGATTTGATGGTACTATTGAGAAAATTAACGAAGAGAAGCGTAAGCTTGAAGTAATGGTTAAGATTTTCGGAAGAAAAACACCATTAGAGTTAAGCTATATGCAAGTAGAAAAAGTATAGTATTTGTTACAAGAAAATAAAGTACAACTTTATGCTTCCAAACTTAAAGTTGTATTATAATTAAATTAATAAAAATGGCAAAAGAATTAAGTAAAGTAGTTAAACTACAAGTTAGGGGAGGTGCAGCGAATCCGTCGCCACCGGTTGGACCCGCTTTAGGTGCCGCTGGAGTTAATATCATGGAGTTCTGTAAGCAGTTTAATGCTAGAACACAAGATAAAGCTGGTAAAGTATTACCAGTGGTTATTATGGTATACAAAGACAAGTCATTTGACTTTGTTATCAAAACACCTCCTGCAGCTGTACAATTATTAGAAGCGGCCAAAGTAAAAAAAGGTTCGGGAGAACCACACATTAAAAAAGTAGCAAAAGTTTCTTGGGATCAGGTAAGAACCATAGCTGAAGACAAAATGCCGGATTTAAACGCATTTACAATTGAAGCTGCAATGACTATGATTGCTGGTACTGCTAGATCAATGGGTATAACTGTAAAAGGTGGCACTGCCCCTAATTAATCTAAAAAATTTCTAAAATGGCAAGATTAACAAAGAAACAAAAAGAAGCTGCAGCTAAAATCGAAAAAGGAAGAATTTATTCTGTCGATGAAGCTTCAGCATTAGTAAAAGAAATAACAAACACCAAATTTGATGCATCTGTTGACTTGGCAGTACGTTTAGGCGTAGATCCAAGAAAAGCAAACCAAATGGTAAGAGGTGTTGTAACATTACCTCACGGTACTGGTAAAGATGTTAAAGTATTAGCATTAGTTACTCCAGATAAAGAAGCAGAAGCTAAAGAAGCTGGTGCTGATTATGTAGGTTTAGATGAATACCTTGATAAAATTAAAGGTGGTTGGACAGACGTTGACGTAATCGTAACTATGCCAAGTGTTATGGGTAAATTAGGTCCATTAGGTCGTATATTAGGTCCTCGTGGTTTAATGCCTAATCCTAAGACAGGTACAGTAACAATGGATATAGCTAAAGCTGTTAGCGATGTTAAAGCTGGTAAAATTGACTTTAAAGTTGATAAAACTGGAATTGTACACGCTTCAATAGGTAAAGCATCTTTTAGTGCTGATAAAATTGCTGATAACGCAAACGAATTATTACAAACATTAATGAAACTTAAGCCAACTGCTGCTAAAGGTGTTTATGTGAAGAGTATTTTTATGTCTTCTACAATGAGCCCAAGTTTAGCTGTAGATCCAAAAATAGGTTAAGTAGTTTAAAACTTTTATTATGACAAGAGAAGAAAAATCACAAGTAATTGAAGAATTAACTGCGCAATTAGCCGATAATGCTAATATCTATTTAGCGGATATATCTGGTTTAAATGCAGGAACGACTTCAGACTTACGTCGTGCTTGTTTTAAAGCAAATATCAAATTAGCCGTAGTTAAAAATACATTGCTAGAAAAAGCAATGGAAGCATCAGATAAAGATTTTGGAGACCTTCCTTCTACATTAAAAGGAAATACCTCAATCATGTATTCTGAAGTTGGTAACGCACCAGCTAAAGTAATTCAGAACTTCCGTAAGAAATCAGATATGCCCCTTTTAAAAGGTGCTTTTATTGAGGAAGCTGTTTACATTGGTGATGATAACTTAGATACTTTAGTTAATATTAAATCTAAAGAAGAAGTTATTGGCGATATCATTGGCTTATTACAATCACCAGCTAAAAACGTTGTTTCAGCACTTAAATCAAGTGGTGGCAAATTAGCAGGTATTTTAAAGACACTATCTGAAAAAGAAGGATAGTCCAAAAGCGTACGCACTTATTTACAATTATATTATTATTAAAAATTTATTAAAACGATAGAAAAATGGCAGATTTAAAAGATTTCGCAGAACAATTAGTTAACTTAACAGTAAAAGAAGTTAATGAATTAGCAACTATATTAAAAGAAGAGTATGGTATCGAGCCTGCAGCTGCTGCTGTAGCAATGGCTGGTCCTGCTGCAGGTGGTGCTGATGCTGCTGAAGAAAAAACTGAATTTGATGTAATGCTTAAAGCTGCAGGTGGTTCTAAATTAGCAGTTGTAAAACTTGTTAAAGAATTAACTGGATTAGGCTTAAAAGAAGCTAAAGGTTTAGTTGATGACGCACCAAGCGCTATTAAAGAAGGTGTTGCTAAAGATGAAGCAGAAGCTCTTAAAGCTCAATTAGAGGAAGCAGGAGCAGAGGTTGAGCTTAAGTAATTTAAGCACTCAAAAACATAACGGTTTAGGTCTAAAGTGAACACTTTTAGACCTAGACCATTTTGCGTATATAATCGTTACATACGCTATTTTATTTTTTTTAATCAAAATTCCGCCCATTGATGTTAGCAAAACAAGCTGAAAGATTAAATTTCTCATCTATTATTAATAGAACAGAGTATCCTGACTTTATGGATATTCAGATAAAATCCTTCCAGGATTTTTTCCAGCTAGAAACTAAATCTGAAGAAAGAGGAGACGAAGGTTTATATAACACCTTCTTGGAAAATTTCCCAATTACAGACACACGTAATCAATTTGTTTTAGAATTTTTAGATTACTTTATTGATCCACCACGCTATTCTATTGAAGAGTGTATCGAACGTGGACTTACTTACAGTGTACCCCTTAAGGCTAGACTTAAATTGTACTGTACAGACCCTGAACATGAGGATTTCGAGACCATTGTTCAAGATGTGTATTTAGGAACAATACCTTACATGACACCTTCAGGTACTTTCTGTATTAACGGTGCCGAACGTGTAGTTGTATCTCAGTTACACAGATCACCAGGTGTATTCTTTGGCCAGTCATTCCATGCCAATGGAACTAAATTATACTCTGCCAGAGTTATTCCTTTTAAAGGATCATGGATCGAATTCGCAACTGACATCAATCAAGTGATGTATGCGTATATCGACCGTAAGAAAAAATTACCTGTAACAACTTTATTCAGAGCCATAGGTTTTGAACGTGATAAAGATATTTTAGAAATTTTTGACCTAGCTGAAGAAATTAAAGTTTCTAAAGCTGGACTTAAAAAAGTATTAGGTCGTAAGCTTGCGGCTCGTGTACTTAACACATGGCATGAAGATTTTGTAGATGAAGATACTGGTGAAGTAGTATCTATTGAACGTAACGAAATAGTTTTAGATCGTGATACCGTTCTTGATAAAGATAATATAGAAGAAATTCTTGAAACGAGTGTAAAAACAATTCTTTTACACAAAGAAAGTGCGCAACAAGGTGATTATGCTATTATTCATAATACACTTCAAAAAGATCCGACAAACTCTGAAAAAGAAGCTGTTGAACATATTTACCGTCAATTACGTAACGCTGAGCCGCCTGATGAAGAAACTGCTCGTGGTATTATTGACAAATTATTCTTTTCAGACCAACGTTACTCTTTAGGTGAAGTAGGTCGTTATAGAATGAACAAAAAATTACAGTTAGATATCGGTATGGATAAGCAAGTGCTTACCAAAGAAGATATCATAACTATTATTAAATACTTAATAGAACTTATCAATTCTAAAGCTGAGATTGATGATATTGATCACTTATCTAATCGTCGTGTTAGAACTGTTGGTGAACAATTATCATCTCAATTTGGTGTTGGTCTAGCTCGTATGGCACGTACAATTCGTGAACGTATGAATGTTCGTGATAATGAAGTATTTACACCTATCGACTTAATTAACGCTAAAACGTTATCATCTGTTATAAACTCGTTCTTTGGTACCAACCAATTATCACAGTTTATGGATCAAACCAATCCACTAGCCGAAATTACGCACAAGCGTCGTTTATCAGCTCTTGGACCTGGAGGTTTATCTCGTGAAAGAGCAGGTTTTGAGGTTCGTGATGTTCACTATACTCACTATGGTCGTTTATGTCCAATTGAAACTCCTGAGGGACCAAATATTGGTTTAATATCGTCACTTTCTGTTTACGCTAAAGTAAACTCAATGGGATTCATTGAAACTCCTTATCGTAAAGTTACTGATGGTACTGTAGATATTACAAGTACACCAACTTATTTAAGTGCTGAGGAAGAAGAAGATAAATTAATTGCTCAAGCAACTGTTAAGGTTGATGATAACGGTAAAATTTTACACGATAAAGTTATTGCTCGTATGGAAGGTGACTTCCCGGTAATTGACCCAAGTGAAATTCACTATACTGATGTAGCACCTAATCAAATTGCTTCTATATCAGCATCGTTAATTCCTTTCTTAGAACATGATGATGCCAACCGTGCATTAATGGGATCTAACATGATGCGTCAGGCTGTACCTTTATTACGTCCACAAGCTCCTATTGTAGGAACTGGATTAGAAAGACAAGTTGCATCTGATTCTCGTGTATTAATAAATGCAGAAGGAAATGGTGTTGTAGAATATGTTGACGCTCGTGAAATTACTATCAGATATGATAGAACTGAAGACGAAGCTAAAGTAAGTTTTGATAGCGAAACTAAAACATATCCTTTAGTTAAGTTTAGAAAAACCAATCAAGGAACATCCATTAATTTAAAGCCTATTGTAGAAAAAGGTGATAAAATTAAAAAAGGACAAGTTCTTTGTGAAGGTTATGCAACACAAAAAGGAGAATTAGCTTTAGGACGAAATATGAAAGTAGCCTTTATGCCTTGGAAAGGGTATAACTTTGAGGATGCGATTGTAATTTCAGAAGAAGTTGTAAGAAATGATGTGTTTACATCTATCCATATTGATGAATATTCATTAGAAGTTCGTGACACGAAATTAGGAAACGAAGAATTAACTAATGACATACCTAACGTTTCTGAAGAAGCCACTAAGGATTTAGATGAAAACGGTATGATTCGCGTTGGTGCTGAAGTAAAACCTGGTGATATATTAATTGGTAAGATTACACCTAAAGGGGAGTCTGATCCTACACCAGAAGAAAAATTATTACGTGCCATTTTTGGTGATAAAGCAGGTGATGTTAAAGATGCATCTTTAAAAGCTTCTCCATCATTACACGGTGTAGTAATTGACAAGAAATTATTTGCTCGTGCGGTTAAAGATAAGCGTAAGAGAGCTCAAGATAAAGAAGATATTGCTGCATTAGAGGCATTATACTTTAAGAAATTCGATGATTTAAAAGATATTCTTGTTGAGAAATTATTTGCTATCGTTGCAGGTAAAACAGCTCAAGGTGTTTTTAATGATTTAGGTGAAGAAGTTTTACCAAAAGGTAAGAAATATACACTTAAAATGTTAAATGCTGTTGATGATTATACGCATTTAACTACAGGATCTTGGACAACAGATGATTATACAAATAAATTAGTAGCTGATTTAATTCATAACTACAAGATTAAAGAAAACGATTTACAGGGTTCTTTACGTCGTGAGAAATTTACGATTTCAGTAGGTGATGAGTTACCATCAGGTATTATTAAACTTGCTAAAGTTTATATAGCTAAAAAACGTAAGCTTAAAGTAGGTGATAAGATGGCAGGACGTCACGGTAACAAAGGTATTGTTGCTCGTATAGTTCGTCAAGAAGATATGCCATTCCTTGAAGACGGAACACCAGTTGATATTGTTTTAAATCCATTAGGTGTACCATCTCGTATGAATATTGGTCAGATTTATGAAACCGTTTTAGGTTGGGCTGGCCAGAAGTTAAACCGTACATATGCAACACCAATTTTTGATGGTGCATCATTAGACCAAATTAATGAGTTTACTGATGAAGCAGGTATTCCAAGATTCGGACATACTTACTTATATGACGGTGGTACAGGGCAACGCTTTGACCAACCTGCAACAGTAGGTGTTATCTACATGTTAAAACTTGGTCATATGGTTGATGATAAGATGCACGCTCGTTCTATTGGACCATACTCATTAATTACACAACAACCATTAGGTGGTAAAGCACAATTTGGTGGTCAGCGTTTTGGTGAAATGGAAGTTTGGGCATTAGAAGCTTATGGCGCATCTGCAACATTAAGAGAAATATTGACAGTTAAATCTGATGATGTTATTGGTAGAGCTAAAACATACGAAAGTATTGTTAAAGGAGAACCAATGCCAGAACCTGGTTTACCAGAATCATTCAACGTACTTATGCACGAATTGAAAGGTTTAGGACTAGACATTAGATTAGAAGAGTAAAAAAATAGTTATCATGCACAGTGTCTAGTTTGTTATCAAATTAGATACTGTAGCTGACAACTGAAGACTTAAAAAACATGGCAAGAAAACAAGATAAGAATACAGTACAGAGATTTAATAAAATCTCCATAGGTTTAGCTTCACCAGAGTCTATTTTAGCAGAATCCCGTGGCGAAGTTTTAAAGCCAGAAACTATCAATTATCGTACTCATAAACCAGAACGTGACGGGTTATTTTGTGAGCGTATTTTTGGTCCTGTAAAGGATTATGAATGTGCTTGTGGAAAATACAAACGTATCCGATATAAAGGTATCGTATGTGACCGTTGTGGGGTTGAAGTAACGGAAAAGAAAGTACGTCGTGATCGTGTTGGACACATTAATTTAGTGGTTCCTGTAGCACACATCTGGTACTTCCGTTCATTACCAAACAAAATTGGTTATTTACTTGGATTACCATCTAAGAAATTAGATATGATTATTTACTACGAGCGTTATGTAGTAATTCAACCAGGTATCGCTAAAAATGCCGAAGGAGAACCAATCCAAAAAATGGATTTCCTTACGGAAGAAGAATACTTAAATATATTAGAAACACTACCTCAAGAAAACCAATATTTGGAAGATACAGATCCAAATAAATTCTTGGCTAAAATGGGGGCTGAGTGTTTAATAGAGCTATTAGGTCGTATTAATTTAGATGAATTATCATTTGAATTACGCCATAAAGCCAATACAGAAACATCTAAGCAACGTAAAACGGAAGCATTAAAGCGCTTACAAGTTGTTGAAGCATTACGTGAATCTAACGAATACCGTGAGAATAAAGCAGAATGGATGATTATGAAAGTCATTCCAATTATTCCACCAGAATTACGTCCGTTAGTACCTCTAGATGGTGGTCGTTTTGCTACATCTGATTTAAATGACCTTTACCGTCGTGTTATTATCCGTAATAACCGTTTAAAGCGTTTAGTTGAAATCAAGGCACCAGAAGTAATTCTACGTAATGAAAAACGTATGTTACAAGAATCTGTGGATTCATTATTTGATAACACACGTAAATCTTCTGCTGTTAAAACCGACTCTAACAGACCTTTAAAATCTTTATCAGATTCATTAAAAGGTAAGCAAGGTCGTTTCCGTCAAAACTTACTTGGTAAGCGTGTGGATTATTCAGCACGTTCTGTAATTGTTGTAGGACCAGAATTAAAATTATTTGAATGTGGATTGCCAAAAAATATGGCAGCAGAATTATACAAACCTTTCGTAATTAGAAAATTAATTGAAAGAGGTATTGTTAAAACTGTAAAATCTGCGAAGAAAATTATAGATAAGCGTGAACCTGTTGTTTGGGATATTTTAGAAAATGTTTTAAAAGGACATCCCGTTCTTTTAAATCGTGCTCCTACCTTACACCGATTAGGTATTCAAGCTTTCCAACCAAAATTAATTGAAGGTAAAGCAATTCAGTTACACCCATTAGTAACAACAGCCTTTAATGCCGATTTTGATGGTGATCAAATGGCGGTGCACTTACCATTAGGCCCTGAAGCTATTTTAGAGGCTCAAATGTTAATGTTAGCATCTCATAATATATTAAACCCAGCTAATGGTTCGCCAGTAGCAGTACCTTCTCAGGATATGGTACTTGGTTTATATTATATGACAAAAGAACGTATCTCAACAGAAACTGTTAAGATTAAAGGTGAAGGATTAACATTCTATTCTCCTGAAGAAGTTGTAATTGCTTATAATGAAGGTCGTGTAGACTTAAATGCCGCTATAAGAGTTAGAACTTATGCTTTTAACGAATCTGAAGAGTTAACGTTACAAGTTATTAAAACAACTGTAGGTCGTGTCTTATTTAACGAAAAAGTACCACATGCAGCAGGTTATATCAACCAAGTTTTAACTAAGAAATCATTAAGAAATATTATTGGTGATATCTTAAAAGCTACTAGTGTACCAGAAACGGCTGCATTCTTAGATGAAATTAAATCGTTAGGTTATAACTTTGCATTCCGTGGTGGTCTATCATTTAGTTTAGGTGATATTATTATTCCACCAGAAAAACAATCTATGATTGATGGTGCCAATGTTAAAGTAGATGGTATTATGGCCAACTATAACATGGGACTTATTACAAATAATGAACGTTACAACCAGGTTATTGATATTTGGACATCTACCAATGCTGAATTAACCGAGTTATCTATGAAACGTATCCGTGAAGACCAACAAGGTTTCAACTCGGTATATATGATGCTTGATTCTGGTGCTCGTGGATCTAAAGAACAGATTCGTCAGCTTACAGGTATGCGTGGATTAATGGCGAAACCTAAAAAATCTACAGCCGGTGGTGGTGAAATTATTGAAAATCCAATTCTTTCTAACTTTAAGGAAGGTCTTTCAATTTTAGAATACTTTATCTCAACACACGGTGCTCGTAAAGGTCTTGCCGATACCGCTCTTAAAACAGCCGATGCAGGTTATTTAACTCGTCGTTTAGTTGATGTTTCTCAAGACGTTATTGTAAACAGTGTAGACTGTGGTACATTACGTGGTGTAGAAGTAACTCCATTAAAGAAAAATGATGAAGTTGTTGAAACTTTAGGCGAACGTATTGTTGGTCGTATTTCTTTAAATGATGTATTTAACCCACTTACTGATGAATTATTAGTATCATCTAATCAAATGATTGATGAAGTGGTAGCTAAGGCTATTGAAAATTCACCAGTTGATGCGGTAGAAGTACGTTCACCATTAACATGTGAAGCTAAAAAAGGTATCTGTGCTAAATGTTACGGACGTAACTTAGCTAACGGTAAAATGGTTCAAAGAGGTGAAGCTGTAGGTGTTGTTGCCGCACAGTCTATTGGAGAACCGGGTACACAGTTAACACTTCGTACATTCCACGTAGGTGGTATTGCAGGTAACATTTCAGAAGACAATAAATTAATTGTTAAGTTTGATGGTGTTGCTGAAATTGACGAACTGAAAACTATTAAAGGTGAAGATGCAGATGGTAATGAAGCTAACATAGTTATTTCACGTACATCTGAATTAAAATTAGTAGATAAGAAAACAGGTATTACTTTAAGTACCAACAATATTCCTTACGGTTCCACTATTCTTGTTAATAATGGTGATGATCTTAAAAAAGGTGATGTTGTTTGTTCTTGGGATCCATATAATGGTGTTATTATATCAGAATTTGCTGGTAAAGTACGCTATGAAAACATCGATCAAGGTATAACTTACCAAGTAGAAATTGATGAACAAACAGGTTTCCAGGAAAAAGTAATTTCTGAATCTAGAAATAAGAAACTTATTCCAACGCTTCATATTGAAGATGCTAAAGGAAACGTTATGCGTTCTTACAACTTACCAGTTGGTGCGCACTTAATGATAGACGACGGAGAAAAAATTAAAGTTGGTAAGATTTTAGTTAAAATCCCTCGTAAGTCAGCTAAGTCTGGTGATATTACCGGTGGTTTACCTCGTGTAACAGAATTATTTGAAGCACGTAACCCATCTAACCCAGCAGTAGTAAGTGCTATTGATGGTGTTGTATCATTCGGTAAAATTAAGCGTGGTAACCGCGAAATTATCGTAGAGTCTAAATTAGGAGAAATTAAGAAATACTTAGTTAAATTATCAAACCAGATTCTTGTACAAGAAAATGACTTTGTTAAAGCTGGTATGCCACTTTCTGATGGTTCTGTTACTCCTAATGATATTTTAAATATTAAAGGCCCTTCAGCAGTACAACAATACTTAGTAAATGAAGTACAAGAAGTATATCGTTTACAAGGTGTGAAGATTAATGATAAGCACTTTGAAGTTGTTGTAAGACAAATGATGCGTAAAGTAAGAATCATGGATTCTGGTGATACGACATTCTTAGAAAACCAATTAGTACACAAAGCAGATTTCATTGAAGAAAATGACGAAATTTTTGGAATGAAAGTTGTTGAAGATGCTGGGGAATCTACGAATCTTAAAGCAGGACAAATTGTTTCACCACGTGATTTAAGAGATGAGAATTCATTATTACGCCGTGAAGATAAGCAGCTAGTTGTAGCACGTGATGCGCAACCAGCAACTGCAACACCAATACTTCAAGGTATTACTAGAGCATCGCTACAAACTAAGTCATTTATTTCAGCAGCATCGTTCCAAGAAACTACAAAAGTTCTTAACGAAGCAGCCGTAAATGGTAAAGTAGATACTTTAGAAGGTCTTAAAGAAAATGTTATTGTTGGGCATCGAATTCCTGCAGGTACAGGTATGCGAGCTTATGATAATATTATCGTAGGATCTAAAGAAGAGTTTGATGAAATGATGCAAGCTAAACAAGAAGTTAATTTTAACTAATTAATAAACTTAAAAATAGCGTGAAGAGATTCACGCTATTTTTTTTATAATATAATTCCAATGAGCGATAATCCAAATCAAAAAAAACAAGGACAGATAAATATAGAAATAGATGAACAAACAGCCGAAGGGACGTATTCTAATCTAGCTATTATTAATCATTCAGTTTCCGAATTCGTTGTCGATTTTGTTAGTGTTATGCCTGGTACTCCTAAGAGTAAAGTGAAATCTCGCATTATCTTAACGCCACAACATGCTAAACGCTTACTAAAAGCCCTAGGTGAAAACGTTACACGTTTTGAAAATGCACACGGCGAAATTAAAGATTATGAGCAACCACCAATTCCATTAAATTTTGGACCGACAGGACAAGCTTAAAAAATTAAAAACCCCTTTTTATTATAAAAAGGGGTTTTTTGTTATATGGAAGTTCTGATAATTAAAACTCAGAAGTAAAATGAAAGGTAATACTTGGATATTTTTGCTGTGTCATTTGTAATGAGAATGGCGAATCTGCTAAAAATACCAATTGGTTTTGCTTGTCTTTGGCTAGGAAGCGTTGTTTTACACGTAGAAACTCTTTATACTCTTCGCTTTTTACGTCGTCTGTTTCTACCCAACAAGCTTTGTGAACGTTTAAGTTTTCATAAGTACATTTTGCACCATATTCATGTTCCAAACGGTATTGGATAACTTCATATTGTAGGGCACCAACTGTACCAATTACTTTACGACCATTTAGTTCTAAAGTAAATAATTGTGCTACTCCTTCATCCATTAGTTGATCAATCCCTTTATATAATTGTTTAGATTTTAAAGGGTCAGCATTATTTATATATCTAAAGTGTTCAGGAGAAAAGCTAGGTACACCTTTGTAATTTAATATTTCCCCTTCCGTAAGTGTATCTCCAATTTTAAAAGTTCCGGTATCTTGTAAACCAACAATATCTCCTGGATATGATATATCTACAATCTCTTTCTTTTCAGCAAAAAAGGCATTCGGACTTGAAAATTTTACTTTTTTATTATGGCGTACATGTAAATAAGGAGCGTTGCGTTTAAACTCACCCGAAACAATTTTAACAAAAGCTAGTCGGTTTCTATGATTTGGGTCCATATTGGCATGTATTTTAAATACAAAACCACTAAATTTTTTTTCATCGGGCTTAACTAAACGCTCTTCACTTTGTTTTGGTCTAGGTTTTGGTGCAATATCAACAAAACAGTCTAATAGCTCGCGTACACCAAAGTTATTTAATGCCGATCCAAAAAACACGGGTTGTTGCTCACCATTTAAGTAACTTTGTTTATCAAATTCAGGGTAAATTCCTGCAACTAACTCAATTTCTTCACGTAATGTATTTGCAGAATCTTCTCCTACAATTTCATCTAATTTAGAAGAGGATAAATCCGATATTTCAATAGTTTCTTCTATATCTTTTCGGCTATCACCACTAAATAGGTTGACATTTTTTTCCCAGATGTTATATATACCTTTAAAATCATAGCCCATTCCAATTGGGAAGCTAAGTGGTACAACACTCAAACCTAATTTTTGTTCTACTTCGTCCAATAAATCAAAAGCATCTTTACCTTCACGATCCATTTTATTTATAAAAACAATCATTGGAATGTTTCGCATACGACAAACTTGGACTAACTTTTCAGTTTGTTCCTCAACACCTTTAGCTACATCAATAACAACAATTACACTGTCTACAGCTGTTAAGGTTCTAAAAGTATCTTCAGCAAAATCCTTGTGACCTGGCGTATCTAGAATATTAATTTTTGTTCCGTTGTATTCAAATGCTAATACCGATGTTGCAACAGAGATTCCACGCTGACGTTCAATCTCCATAAAGTCACTCGTAGCACCTTTTTTGATTTTATTACTTTTTACGGCGCCTGCTTCTTGAATGGCACCACCAAATAATAATAACTTTTCAGTTAAAGTTGTTTTTCCGGCATCGGGATGCGAAATAATACCAAAAGTTCGTCGTCTATTTATCTCTGATATAAAGCTCATAGTTTCCTTTAAAAATGGGTGACAAAGATACTATTTATCTATTCAAAATACAGTGTGCTCTCTTGGTTTTTGTTTTCAATACAACTAATTTTATAATTAAACAATTGGCCATTTCATGTTTGATTTTGTAGAATTAGAGGAGGCACTGTATTTTTTTTTAATTTTAACGGATAATTAACGCTTCAAAGTCGGCATAGTGACCTATTTTCGACTAAAAATAAACTATTCCACATTAAATAACTCTGTCTATTTTGTAAATTTGTTCTCTATGAAAGAGGAACAGGTTATTTTAGTAAATGAAAATGATGAGCAAATTGGGCTTATGGAGAAAATGGAAGCTCATGAGAAAGCCTTATTGCATCGTGCATTCTCTGTTTTTGTTTTTAATGACAAGAAAGAGTTAATGATTCAGCAACGTGCTTTACATAAATACCATTCACCTGGATTATGGACGAATACCTGTTGTAGTCATCAACGTGATGGAGAAAGTAATTTAGAAGCCGGTAAACGTCGTTTACAAGAAGAAATGGGGTTTGTTACAGATTTGGAAGAGTCTATTTCGTTTATATATAAAGCGCCATTTGATAATGGTCTAACAGAACATGAATTTGATCATATATTGATAGGATATTTTAATGGTTTGCCTAATATTAATCCTGATGAAGTAGCAGATTGGAAATGGCTGTCATTAGACGCTATTAAATCTGATATAAGTAGCCAACCTGATTTGTATACCGCTTGGTTTAAAATTATTTTCGAAAAATTTTATGAACACATAAATATTTCTGGATAATGATAGTTACGGTTAGTAGAAGAGCTCATTTTAATGCGGCACATCGTTTGTATCGTAAAGAATGGTCTGATGAAAAAAACAATGCAGTTTTTGGAAAGTGTAATAACCCTAATTTTCATGGGCATAATTACGAATTAATTGTAAGTGTTACAGGTGAAATAAATAAGGAAACAGGCTACGTAATTGATATGAAAGTTTTAAAAGACTTGATTAAAGAGGAAGTTGAAGATGCCTTCGATCATAAAAATTTAAATTTAGATGTGCCTGATTTTAAGGATTTAAATCCAACAGCAGAAAATATTGTGGTTGTTATTTTTAATAAATTAAGACCAAAATTAGCTTCCAATCTAAACCTTGAGGTTACTTTGTATGAAACAGCGCGTAACTTTGTAACTTATTCGGGACAGTAATTTATGAAAAACATATTATATCCAATAAAATTTACACCTATTTTAAAACCTAAAATATGGGGAGGGAGTAAATTAAAAAACATCTTAAATAAAGATAGTCACTTACCAAATATAGGAGAAAGTTGGGAGATTAGTGATGTAGAAGGTGACACTTCTG
Organism: Algorimicrobium bowmanii; assembly: GCF_054031195.1. The sequence continues at coordinate 2,432,667 of NZ_CM132929.1, read as the reverse complement.
TGGTAGCAAATGGTAACCTAAAAGGACAAACACTAAAAGAGCTACTAGTTACTTATACAACTGAATTAATAGGAGATAAAAACTATAAAGAGTTTGGAAACACATTTCCGTTACTTATTAAGTTTATTGATGCTAAACAAGACTTATCTATACAGTTACATCCTAATGATGAGTTAGCAGCGAAGCGCCATAATTCGTTTGGAAAAACAGAAATGTGGTATGTTATGCAGGCAGATCCCGGAGCTAAATTAATAGTTGGATTTAACCAACCTATGGACTCTGACATTTATTTAAAACATTTAAATTCTAAGACTTTACCCGAAATTTTAAATTTCAATACGGTAAAACCTGGAGATACATATTTTATTGATGTAGGCCGTGTTCATGCTATAGGAGGAGGAGTTTTACTTGCCGAAATCCAACAAACTAGCGATATTACATACCGTGTTTACGATTGGGATCGTGTGGATGACGAAGGAAATAGACGTGAACTTCATAATGACTTAGCCCTAGAAGCTTTTGATTTTAATATGCCTAATGATTTTGAAGTTGATTATCCTAGAACAGAAAATCAAACAAATCCAGTTGTTAGTTGCCCTTACTTTACATCTAATTACATTAAGGTAACCGAGCCTATTACTAAGCAAAATACCCAAGATTCGTTTTTAATATATATATGTGTTAGTGGGCAAGTTACTATTACAGCAAACAATGTAAGTACCGTGATACAAGCTGGAGAAACCGTGTTAATTCCCGCTGCTCTGAAAACAATAGCCTTAATCTCAAATGATGCCACATTATTAGAAGTTTACGTTTAAGTTTTAAAAATGTTTTTTCTTTTTATGAAGAACCATAATGTCGGAGTTACAATTTAATTAACTACTTTTGTCAAAATTTTAAAATTAACATTATGGCAAATAAAAGAGACCTAAAAAAGGACATTAATTATGTTTTAGGTGATATTATTGAAGCGGTTTATGTTTGGGAATACTCAAATACTGACAAGGATACTAAAGCGAGTGAAGCTATTATTGATGAAGCAATTGCAACTTTTGATGCATTAATTGTAAAAGTTAACGATAGAAACGTAGAAGACAAAAAGGCTCACTTTAAGGCAATTAACGCAGAACTTGAAGAAAAGGGACGTGGCTTGATTGAAAAAATTAATAAATTAAGTTAAAAAAACAGTAAAAAATAGTTGTATATATAATTTTCAGGATTATATTTGCAGCCTGTTTTGCCGATGTAGCTCAGCTGGCTAGAGCAGCTGATTTGTAATCAGCAGGTCGTGGGTTCGAGTCCCTCCATCGGCTCTTAAGTGAAAAAGTTCAGTTTTATAACTGGACTTTTTTTTTGTCTTATTTTAAAGTTTATTAATCTATAGAAAGCATTTGTAATTCTAGATATATTCTTAACTAGTATTTAAAATCAAAAAAACTCCAAACTAGAACTAGTTTGGAGTTTTTTTGGTACTGAGTGGTGTATTGCTATATCTTGTAAAAAAAGCGCTTAAAAGCAGTTTAGTAACGTTCAGAAACGATGTTGTAGTTCTAAATTTTATCTACAATAATTAATTTTACCACCAATTACATTTAAAAATTTAATTAGCCTTACGGTTCTTAATATAAGCATCTAATTCTTTACCATATTTAGAGGATTTAATCTCTGGAGTTAAAGCATTATTAATAGTATCTAACCATTTTATTTGTGCATCGTAAATTTCAGTCAAAGCAACATATGGTGCAACATCGCTATCCTTGTTTTGAATAGCAAAATTTACAGTATATAAGTACTTGCTTTTTAGTAAATTTTCATAAGCTTTCATGTTGGCTGCAATTAAAGAAGAATCTTTTTTTGTTTTCGCATCTAATTCTTCCTTGATAAGCTCTAAATTTTTATCATTAAAACGATCCATCATTTTTAAGTAAGATTCGAAAACCTCTTGTTGCTTGGAACCTTTAATTTCTGGGTTTAATTCAAAATTTTTCAGAGAGGTATTAATTTCAGTAATGCCTTTATCTGCAAAAAATGAGATTTTCCCATACGCATCTTCAGTGGTTTTATTTAAATGAAGGAAAAATACTTCAGGAGATTCTAAATCTGCATGAAGTTCAAATGTAGAATCACCATTAATAGTTAATGAGTCGACAGATATTAGTGTAGAATCCTGTATTTTTTGAAGATATAAGGTTCCTTTTTTTAAATCTTTAATGTTGCCTTTAACAGTTAAATCATGTTTATCTTTTCCACAAGAAACTAATAATAACAAGCTAAGAGCTATAAATGTATACTTCATTTTTTTTGTTTTTTTAGGGCGTAAATATCTTATAATTATTGTTTAAATACTAACCAACTGCAGCTAATCGCATTAAAATTGTACAGCCAATTGCAGCTATTGTTCCAATGGCATAACCAAACACAGCTAGTAAAACACCAACTGTTGCTAAGGATGGGTGAAATGCCGAAGCAACGATAGGAGCAGATGCAGCACCACCAACGTTTGCCTGACTACCAACTGCTAAAAAGAAGTAAGGCGCTCTAATTAGTTTAGCAACAATAATTAATAAAATGGCATGTATAGACATCCAAATTAACCCAACTGCAATAAGTCCTGGGTTATCAAAAATTGATTTTAAATCTATTTTCATACCAATAGAAGCGACTAAAATATATATAAAAACGGATCCAAACTTGCTAGCTCCAGCACCTTCGTAATTTTTAGCTTTTGTAAATGATAATAGAATGGCTATTAAAGTAGCAATACTAATCATCCAAAAGAACTGAGAGTCTAAGAAGGTAAAGGTGTTTCGTAGAGTTTGAGATTCAATTCCATCAACAATACCGCTAAAAAAGGGTGCTAAAATACTGGCTCCTATATGTGCAATACTCACAGTTCCAAAAGCAATAGCAACCATAATCATGATATCAGATACAGATGGGTTTCTATTAACACTTTGCGTGAAAGAGCTTACTTTGTTTTTCAAAGCTTCAATGGCTGAGTTATCCGCAAGTAACCATTTGTCGATAGCTTTTGAGCGACCAATTCCGATTAGAATAATGGCCATCCAAATATTTGCCACAACGATATCAACAAATACCATTTTACCGTATTCGGATTGGTTATAGCCATAAATTTCTAACATAGCAGTTTGATTGGCACCTCCACCAATCCAGCTACCTGCTAGTGTTGATAAACCTCGCCATACTGCATCAGGACCTGCGCCACCTACAGTTTCTGGCGATATCATAGCAATTAATAAAATAGCTATTGGACCACCAATAACAATACCAATGGTTCCTGTTAGAAACATAACTAATGCTTTCCAACCTAGGTTGAATACTGCTTTTAAATCGATACTTAAAGTCATTAAAACTAAAGCAGCAGGTAATAAATATCTACTGGACATATAGTATAAACTGGTACTTTCTTTGGTAATTTCACCAGCTTCATTAACTGTTTCCCATTCTGGAGCTATAATACCTGATGTTGTTAAAAATGCAGGTAACATATATGCCATAAATAGGCCTGGCACTATTTTATAAAATTTAGGCCAAAATCCAGTTTTAATGGATTCTGTATAGAAAATAAACCCTAAGGTTAGCATTAATAGCCCGAAAACAATTGTATCGTTTGTAAAAAGTGGTTCTTGCATGTGTGGTTGTTTTGATGCCGCAAAATACCAAAATAAAAGGGTTAAAAAAAGCGACCTTAGGAGTCGCTTTTTTTAGTTGTATTTTTTTTGCTCTTTGGCTCCCGGTTATTCTCTTTAAGTGCCTGCATTAGCATCCATTCAATTTGGCCATTAGTACTCCTGAACTCATCAGAAGCCCATTTTTCTATGGCTTTGAGCATCTCTTCATTCACGCGTAATGCAAAGGCTTTTTTCTTGGACATATTATTTGTTTATAAACATTTCAAGAGTATTTATTAATGTTATTGATAATGGAAAATCTGGCGTTTTATAAGATTTTTCATTATTTTCATCTTCTTCAATGTGTTTTAAAACGTGATTCATTTTAGGAATTATAACTAATTCAGTATTTGAATTTGCGTGATGTAATTTTTTAGCATCAGTTTCAAAAACTTGTAAATCTTTATCGCCGTTGATTATTAATATAGGAATATTTAGTTTTTTTATTTCTTCTGAAGGGTTATAAGCCATCCAACTTAAAAAGAAGGGTAGGTTTGGTTTTGCAAATAGAGGCGCCAGATTAGGATCTACATTTTTAATACCACCTGTGGCTTTTAATTCTTTAAAATGCGATTCTGCTGTAATCCCTAATGAGTCATTTTGTGCTTTTAGCTGTTTCACCATTATAACATCAATAGGGTCAGCAGGGCCTGCTAATGATACATATTTATCTACATCTTTATCAGATGCTAGCATGGCTACTAATGAGCCTTGACTGTGACCAATTAGTGTTATGCTAGAAAAGCGATTATCATCTTTAAAATTATTGATGGCTATTTTGGCATCATCAGTAAATCGTATAAAATCTAAGCCTTTCATCATAAATCGTAAATTTACCCAGTTGGCTGTTCTTTTGTCATACCTATAGAAGGCAATATCACGTTGATTTAAGCTGTCTGCTAATTGCCTAATATAATTAGCGTTTGCTAAACCTAATTGGTTGCCATTTCTGTCAACATTACCTGAGCCATGAATAAAAATAACTAATGGTTGCTGCTTTAAAGCTTTATTATAAGTTAAGGTTCCTGGGAGAATAATACTGTCATTTTTTAGCATGACTTCTTCCGAAGTGATAGGCTTCTGTGCTGTAATTAATTGGCATGTAAAGCATAATACGTATAAAATAAAGTGTTTCTTCATTTGTTTATCTGTTTTTATCACGTTCAAAAACGACACTCGTATAATTTGGAGCAATGTATATAGCATTCCAACCTTCTCGTGCATATTGATTTAGTAGGTCCTCAAAATTCTGCATTCGGTTTCTCCAACCTAATTGGGGTACCTTAACTTTATATTCTTTCATGTGTGATTTGTATTCTAGAGTTTCTTTTTTTTAATTCTGCAATAAAAGGATCAACCTGATATTCTAACTTTCTGAAATTTAATGTTTTTTCTCTGTTGTTAATGAATTTAATTACGACTTCAGTTTCAAATTCGTCTTCCTCAATTTTTATTGTTTTAATGGTGTTTATAAGTAGGTTTTTTGACCATTTTTTCTTGAAAATAAGATAATAAATAAAATATAATATAAACATCAAGCCTAGGGCACGAATACCAAAACCGATATAATCTGAAATTTTAGAAAACTCAAAATAATTCTTAATATCTCTGAATAAACCAATTATTATAATTGTAAATAATATACCGATATAACCACCACGCTCTTTTATTTCGTTTGATTTTTGTGTTAGCTGAATTTTATCATTAGTTACTTCAACGTAGCCATTTACTAATACAAACTTATTATTGTGTGACATCTTACATGTTTAATGTTCCAGTATTTAAAACAGGGGAAGCGTCTTTATCACCACAAAGCACTACCATTAGATTACTAACCATAGCAGCTTTACGTTCGTCATCTAACTCTACAATTTCTTTTTTACTTAATTCATGTAAAGCCATTTCAACCATACTTACGGCACCTTCAACAATTTTATGTCTTGCAGCAACAATGGCAGTTGCTTGTTGACGCTTGAGCATCGCATTTGCAATTTCCTGAGCGTAGGCTAAATAACCAATTCTAGCCTCGAGAACTTCAATACCTGCAATTGATAATCGTTCGTCAATTTCTTTTTCTAAAGCCACACTTACTTCATTTAAACTAGAGCGTAAAGTTATGTCTTCATCTAAACCTTCATCCGCAAAATTGTCATACGGATACATGCTTGCAAGTTTCCTTACGGCTGCATCTGTTTGAACTCGAACAAAGTTTTCATAATTATCAACATCAAAAGCGGCTTTGTAAGTGTTTTGTACACGCCAAACTAAGATTGTACTAATCATAACGGGGTTACCCAGTTTATCGTTTACTTTCAAACGTTCGCTGTCAAAGTTACTAGCACGTAAGGATATTTTTTTCTTTGTAAAGAACGGATTCACCCAGTAAAACCCATTTTGCTTTACCGTACCTACATATTTACCAAATAGCAACAGTACGCGAGAGCCGTTTGGTTGAACCATTAAAAAACCTGGTGCTATAAATAAAGCTATAACAGGTAATGGTATATAGCTTGGGTTTTCAGTAACAATAGTGGTTGTTATACCTCCAAAAAATAATATTAAAAATATAAATAGCATAAGGTAGCCATTTGCGGGGGTGATAATTTTTTCTTGTTTCATGAGTTTAAATTATTATGATATTAAATTGATATCATAAAGATATATATAAAATTATTATCCACCAAATCATTTTTGGCACGACTATTGAAATATATACATCATGTTATTGCATACAAATTTAGTCGTGTGTGGTTACACGACTTAAAGCAATAACATTTCATATTTTTGGTTGGTTAGTAAGAAAAGCACTCTTTATAGAGTGCTTTTTTTTATTTTATGAATTCTAATAAACTTTCAATAAGTTCAGAATTTAAGGGTCTGAAGGATTCGTTGTAAGATTTTGAGTTTTCTAAATCTCCACCTTGAATGGTAAAGAGAGCGTGGTTCATGTTTGTAATAATTTTTAGTTCACTTGTATTTGCTGCAGCATTAAGTTGTTCTGCTTCGGTAATAGGAACTTGAAGATCTTTAGTACCATTTATAATAAGTACCGGTATTTCTAATTTTTTAATGACTTCAGTAGGATTGTATTGCATCCAACTACTCATAAAATTCTGAGTATCTAAACTAAATATGTTTGATAATGCTTGTGGGAAATCTGTAGTTGTTTTACCCGTTTTAAGTACGTTAAAAACACGTTCTGCATCAGGAGCCAAACCTGGAGCAGTTTGATTAATTTGATCTAAAATAACTTGATCAATTGATTTTGCAGAACCACCAATTGATATAAAACCTGTTACCGTGTTATTTACCGATAGCATACCAATAAGGCTTCCTTGTCCGTGACCTATTATGTATATTGATTGGTAACGTTCTTGTTTTTCAAAATAGGTTAGGACGTCTTTAGCATCTTTAATGAAATCATCAAAACTCATTTCGATATTAACTCGCCCTTTTAAGATTTGTTTGACAATACGTTTGTCGTAACGAAAGGTGTTTATTCCGTTTTCTGATAGTCTATAGGCAAGTTTTTTTAAGTTGTTATTTTTCTGGAAATTTTGATTTCCATTTCTATCAGTCGGACCATAATCTCCTATTATAATGGCTAAAGTTTTCGTGTCGTTTAGGTTAGGGGTTATTAAGGTACCATCTATGAATGGCGAAATAGTCAACTCTTTTATTGTTAGGTTAGAATCTTGAGCTTGTATTTGGATTGTAAAACAAAGCGATAAAATAAATAGTGTAGTTTTTAGAAGCACGCGTTTAATCGTCATAATAAAATAGTTAAATATGTAAACGATGTAAAATTACGGTTTTTTAATTTTTTGAAAATTTATTTCTTAAAAAAGCGGGTATCACATTTATATAATTAACACGTTTTTAGGGTTTTTGTTAAAATTAAATGCATTTCGTCGAAAAAATACGTATTTAATCGTGATAAGTGATTTAATAATCTATATTTGTTTTGTTCTAAAAATGATAAACTTTTAGTTCAATGGATTAATTAATTGATATTTGCATTATGTCGTTGATGAATAAATACCTGAATCTATCAGATAATATTTAGATGCAAATGAAATAAAAACTGAGGTTGAGGGACCTCGGTTTTTTTTATGCCTTTATTTGTCTGAAGGTTAAATTAATACGTTCACCTATTTGTTTTTTAGTTTTGGGAATTTGATGTAACCAATGTGTTTGCATTTCACCAGACATAATTAATAAACTTCCATGTTCTAATAAAAGTTTATGCTTTTGAGTTTTTAGGGTTCGGTGCTTAAAATGAAAATATCTTGGAGCACCCAAACTTAAAGAAGCAATAGTAGGATTTATTCCTAATTCTTTTTCGTTATCTGCATGCCAACCATTGCTATCAGTTCCTGATCTATATCTGTTTAATAATACGGTCGAAAAATTACTATTTGCGCTTTTTTCAATATCTGTTTTAACTAATGCTAGTTGCTTAGGCATTGGTAGCGGTGACATAGTTATATTTGAGTAGGAATAGCTTTTATTATTGGTAGCGTACAAAGCGGTTAGTCTTGGTTGTAAATGGGTTTTACCAAAAATTTTTATAAGATCTTGTTGCCAAGGTACAGAGTCAATTAAATATTTAAATAAATTATTAGCTTTCTCCAAACTGTAAAAATTAGGTATGTAAATAAGTGTTGCTTGTGGTAATTGAAATACAGTTTTATCAGAAGAAAATAAGTCCATCAATTATTTTTTTCTAAATTAGTTGATTGATTATGAAAAACAAAATTCTTTTATTGCTACTGGCTTTTGTTAGTTTAGCATTTACGACACAGCAAGCATTACCTGAAGGTTTTGTTTATGCTAAAACTATAGTTCCAGATATAGACGTTGAATTACGATATTTTTCTGCTAACAACTTTGTAGGTGATACTATTCCTGGCTATAATGCAAATAAATTAATAGTTTCACTTCCAACAGCACAAGCATTAAAAAATGTCCAAGAAGAACTTGCAAAGCAGAATTTATGTTTACGAGTTTATGATGCTTATAGGCCGCAACAAGCCGTTAATTATTTTATAAAATGGGCTAAAAATCTTGAGGATACCCGAATGAAACCTAAGTTCTATCCAGAAGTTGAAAAAAAGCATTTGTTTCGTGACGGATATATTGCTTCCCGTTCAGGACATAGTCGCGGTAGTACAGTTGATTTAACTATAATAGACGCGAACACGCTAGAGCCTTTAGATATGGGGAGTCCCTTTGATTTTTTTGGAATGGCTTCATGGGTTGCTTACAGTAAAATAACAGCAGAACAAAAAGCTAATAGAACATTACTTCAAGAGGTTATGAATAAATATGGTTTCCGTAGTTACTCTAAAGAATGGTGGCATTTTACATTACGTAATGAGCCCTTTCCGAATACCTATTTTGATTTTGAAATAGAATAGAGGACATTTTATACTACAATATAACTTTCGTGGATTATTATTCGTCCTTGTAAGCTTTATTGGTAAAACCTATACCGTAGTTGTTAAGCCCTTTATCTAGTAATCTAGAATTGATATTACCTTTTCTAAATTGTACCCAATTATTACCACTAATAAAAACACGTTTTATATATGTGTTATGTGCCTTTATTTCATCTGTAAAAGGGAGTAGTGGTCTGAAACTAGTAGGTATTTTAACGATGCCGTTAGGACTTTTCAGTTCTTTATACTTTTTGTTTGGTAAAAGTTTTCCAAATTTATCGGTGTAACCTAAGACTTGAATTGAAACGAAAAATCCCGTATCAGGAATGGTTATATTATAAGCGCTTACATCTAAATTATGAACATCGCCGCCTTTTTCGGTTGCTCTAAAAACTATGTTTTCATAGGTTAAAACCTCGCCAGGAATTCCATTTTTGTTTTTGTATATTTTAACTTTAAATAAGGTTGAAAAAGGTTTTTTATCAGCATTTTTCTTATTTCTCTTTTCCCAATCTTTAGACTCTAAGGTTACCGGAAAGTGAATAGTGCTAATTTTGGAAAGTTTAGAGTTAGGTTTATTGAAGAAAACAGCAATTTCAGACTCAATAGTTGGTAGCCAACAGGAATAATAATCATCATCCAAGTAAGGTTTTAAAGTTTCTTCTTTAAATTTTCGACCTTCAGAGATTAAAACAATTTCATCCAGGTGACTAACCTCTTCATCAACGAGTAGGGTTGTACCTAAATTGGAAGCAAGAATGGTTTTGTCTTTATATCCTAATGCAGAAATAAACAAGGTGTCTACATCTGGGTAACGTTTTTCAGTGAAAATAAATAACCCTTCAGCATCGGCAAATAGTCCTTGTCCATCACCAAAAGATATGGTAGCATACGAAACAGGAGTTTTTGATTTGCTATCTAAAATTGTGGTTTGTGCTAAGCCAGAGATGTAGAAACAAAGTATGAAGAAAAGACTTAAAAGATTTTTCATTGCTATAGCTAGAAAGTTAAAAATTGAATTGACAATCTATAAAATGGAAGTTTAAATAACAAATATCTAATCATTTTCAAATCAATTAATACCAGCGTTTCTTTTTCTTTTTTGAGGCAGCACTTTTCCTACCTTTTTTATGTTTACTTGAACTGTTTTTAGATTTATGGTGAATAGCTTTTGCAGCAGGGTCTAAAGGGTAAGGGTGATTCTCTTCAACTGGTATGGCCACTTGTAGCAGCTGTTGTATGGTGGTAACATAATTTTTTTCATCAGCACTACAAAATGAATAAGCCATTCCTGAACTTCCAGCTCTTCCTGTACGACCAATACGATGTACGTAGGTTTCTGGAATATTTGGTAAATCGAAATTTATTACGGCATCTAACTCATTGATGTCTATCCCACGAGCAGCCACATCGGTTGCTATTAAGATGTTTACAGAGCCATTTTTAAATTTTTTCAAGGCTTCTTGTCTATCACTTTGATTTTTATCACCGTGAATAGTTTCTACTTTATAACCATTTTTAATTAAGGTAGACTCTAATTTATTTACGCCAAATTTAGTACGTCTGAAAATTAAAATATGTCCTGTAATTTCCTCACGGAGTAGGTGTAAGCACAATTCTATTTTATTAGGTTTAGGTACATAATATAATACTTGACCAATGTTTTTTGAAGCTGATGATGTTCTAGAAACCTCAATGCGTTCCGGAGATTTTAATATTGTATTTGCTAATTGCTCTACTTTATAAGGCATGGTAGCAGAAAAAAGAAGTACTTGCTTGTCTTCAGGACAAAGGTTTTCAATGTGTTTAACATCATCAATAAACCCCATATCTAGCATTAAGTCTGCTTCATCTAGCACTAGAACTTCAACAGCATCCAAATTTATAATACCTTGGTTTTCTAAATCAATTAGTCGGCCAGGTGTAGCAATTAAAATATCAACACCTTTTGTTAAAACATCAACTTGAGGTTTTTCAGATATACCACCAAAAATCACTGTAGTTCGTAAGTTAGTATGACGCCCATAGGCTTTAAAATTATTTCCTATTTGCAACGCTAATTCCCTTGTAGGGCTTACTATAAGGGCTTTAATTTTCTTTTCAACACGAACCGATTCTTGATTGTTGTGTAGTATTTGTAAAATTGGTAAAGCAAAAGCAGCTGTTTTACCAGTACCTGTTTGTGCTGAAGTAATAACATCTTTTTTAGCTAAAACCTGAGGTATTGTTTGTTGTTGAACAGCCGTTGGCTGCGAATAACCTTGCTCTTCAATTGCTTTTAAAAGTGGTTCAATAAGGAGTAAATCTTTAAATGCCATAATGATGTTTGTTTGCAGCAAAGATACATCAAAAGTTTGGTGTTATGATTTGAAGTTTTGCTGTCTGTTATTGTTATTCAAATTAAAACGAATATTGACAGCTAACGTTCAATAGATAATAAGCCATAAATTCATGTTTATTTATATGCATTTATTTTAAAGTGCTTTACCTTTGCCATATGCAATCAAAAATCCTTTTTATTACACCTCCGTTTACTCAATTAAATACAGCTTATCCTGCTACAGCTTATTTAAAAGGATTTTTAGAAAGCTATGGTGTTCTTGTTAGTCAGTACGATTTAAGTATAGAACTTTTTACAGCTATTTTTACTAAAGATTTTTTGAAAGCTGTTTTTGAAGAGGCTGAAGATCTAGAAGAGATGTCTTTTTCAGAGATGTATCATCTAAGAAAGCAGTATGTAAATCGTGTTGATCGGGTAGTATCATTTTTACAAAAAGAGAGTGTAGAAGCAGCTCATGAAATTTTAAAGCCTCATTTTTTACCTAAAGGACACCGTTTAGAAAAGGTGAATAAAACAATACAATGGGAAGAAGGCGAAGTTGGTATTATTGATAAAGCAAAACATTATGCAACGCTTTTTATTGAAGAAATAGGCGATTTTATTCAAACTAATATAGATGAGTTTTTTGCCTTTACTAAATACGCCGAACAAATAGCAACTTCAGCAAGTAGTTTTGATGAACTTGATTTGTTTATAAGCTACCAACCAACATTAATTGAGGAAAAAATGTTGGATATTTTAGTCGGTAAAATAACAATAGAAAAACCTGTTTTAGTTTGCTTTACCATACCGTTTCCTGGTAACTTATTTGCAGCTCTGCGCTGTGCTCAATTTATAAAACAGCTATTCCCAGATGTAAAAGTAGCTTTTGGAGGTGGTTATTGTAATACAGAATTACGTAGTTTAGAGGATACTAGAATTTTTGAATTTGTAGATTTTATTTCATTGGATGATGGAGAAGGTCCTTTGCTTAGTATTATAAATTTCTTAAATGGAACAAATGATATTACAACATTGGAACGCACCTTTATTCTTGAAAATAACAAGGTAGTTTATAAAAATAAATTACCTAACACCATATACCATCATAAAGATTTACCGGCACCATGCTATGCAGGTTTGCCTTATGATAAGTATGTGTCTTTTCTTGATGTAGTTAATCCTATGCATCGTATGTGGACAGATGCGAGATGGAATAAATTGACCATTTCACATGGTTGCTACTGGAAACAATGTTCTTTTTGCGATGTTAATCTAGATTATATTGGAAACTACCAAAATACTACGGCCGACAAATTAGTAGATAAAATTGAAAAAATAATTGAAGATACAGGTATAACTGGATTTCATTTTGTTGATGAAGCAGCACCACCAAAAATGTTAAGAGCTTTATCTAATAAATTATTGGAGAGAGAAGTTGAAATTACATGGTGGACCAATATCAGGTTTGAAAAAACTTTTAGTTTTGAACTGTGTGAGTTAATGGCTAAGTCTGGCTGTATAGCGGTAACAGGAGGATTGGAAGTTGCTTCCGATAGACTTTTACTGAAAATGAAAAAAGGCGTAGATATTGCTCAAGTAGCACGGGTTACAAATAATTTCTCTGTAAATAATATCATGGTTCATGCTTATTTAATGTATGGTTTCCCAACACAAACAGAGCAAGAAACTATAGATTCGTTAGAAATTGTAAGACAATTATTTGAAAGTAACTGTATACAATCGGCATTTTGGCATCAGTTTACAACAACCATACACAGTCCTATAGGTGAAAACCCGGAAGCTTTTGGTATTGAAATTACAGGTCCAGAGTTTAAAGGTTTTGCTCAAAACGATTTATATCATGAAGACCCTCAAGGCGCTAATCATACACTGTATACACAAGGTCTAAATTTAGCTTTACATAATTATTTAAATCGTGTAGGTTTTTCTAATTCCATGCAAACTTGGTTTGATTTTCCAGTTCCTGAAACACGTCACCATAAAGATTTAATTGAAAGTTTTCTAAATAATTAATATTAAAGAAACGGGTGTAATAAGTTTGTTAGTCGGTATTTTTATTAGAGTTACCTATAAATAATTTCATTAGATATCCAAAACCAAGTCCACCTATAAACCATATAGGAATACTTATAAGCACTCGTGAGAACGTAATTGGTTCTTTAAAAATTAGAGGAGAAAAGAAGGTCATAATTAGATACATAAAAAAGCCCCATGACAACCCTTGTTTAATCCAGCCATTTCCTGAATACGGGTTAGAAGGATTGGTTAAATCTAAATTTGTAAATCGATGAGGTTGTTTAATTAGCCAATTTTTCTTTAAACTGCTCCTAAACCAAAACCAGATTGGAGCCGTAATAACTAGAATTAAAAAAGAAAAAATATTTCTTAAACAGGGAATTATATTACTACAATTCGGACAATATAATCCAAACCAGTTTTTAAACGCCGTTTTATTATTTGTAGACCATGTTCGACCGTCGTGAATAATAGCACAGTGTGGACAAGGAATATAGGTGCTTTCGTGTTTTGGTTTGTTAGTAGACGTATCAATTAAAACAGTTTTTGGAATTCTTTGTCCTAAGAATAACTCATTAAAAAGAATGCCAGGATTTATAATCCAGTGCAAATACATGATATTCTTCCAAGTATAGACCTTATATTTTTTGTTAAACTTCATTTTAAAAATACGTAATAAATAATAGTTTCAAATATACTGAATATTAGATGATTACAAGACGTGTTTTTAAATAATCGAAGCTTGGTTTATACTGTTATTTCGGAGTAAATTACGCACTGTACTCCAAAAGCTTAATAAAGAAGCAGATGAGGTGTCTGAAAGTTCAGAAAGAAGCAATAAGTTGTTTACATATTGTTTAATATTTTCATTTTCAGGTTTGTGATAAGCCATACTCCAATTAGGGAAACAACGCGTTTGTGCTATGTTTTCCCATAGTACAGTTACAGAGTGATGCCGTCTGTCAGCTTTAATTTTTTTGTAAATTTCTTGTACCGTTTTTTTATCTCCTTCAAGAATTTGAACAAAACTTTTATTATGATAAATAAGGCAACCTGAAATGTTTTTAGTTGTATTTACGGCTATAGCAGTTTCTAAAATATTGTTTAAGGTAGCAATATCTATTTCTTTTTCTGTTTTTGAATAATAATTTAATTGATATAAGTTGTTCATGTTTAGTGTTTTATATCAAGGTGTATGGTGACTTGATTTGTGTGAGAAGTTAGTGAATTTTAATGAAATTAAAATTTATATTTTCTAAGAAGAACAAATAGTAAATTGAAGTAATTGATATGTTTCTTATTTTTTTCTGTTTTTATGCATCTTTTTTTAAACTACCACGTCTATTATATGAACTTAAATAAAACATATTATGAAAAATATAGAATGTAACTGCAATTGTGACGGTTGTAAAAGCGGAAATTGCAAACAATGTACTTGCCAGAACTGTACCTGCAGTACTTGTAACTGTTAAGGTCTGTGAAAATGACTAATAAACAGAACTTATTTAGTAAATTTATACTGAAACAGTTCTGTTTTTTTAATTAATACCTAATGACAACACAAGATATTTGGAATACCTATTCGGAAGATGTCAAACATTTTATTTTCAGTAAAGTAAAGAAGCCCGATATAGCTGACGATTTATTACAAGAAACGTTTATAAAAGTACATACTAAAAAGGACATGGTTGAAAGCCCGGAAAAATTAAAGGCTTGGGTGTTTTCAGTAGCGCGTTATACTGTTATGGATTATTTTAGAGCACAAAAAAAGTCTAAATCTCTTCCCGAAACAGAATTGGCTGCACCTGAAAGTGAACCAGAACATACTGAACATGACTGTTTGCAAGGCATAATTAAAAGTCTGCCCAAAAAGTATAGAGAGCCTTTATTCTTGTCAGATATAAAAGGCATTAAACAGGCAAAAATAGCTGAAACTTTAAATTTACCACTTCCTACTGTAAAATCGCAAATACAACGTGGTAGAAAATTAATAGCTCAAGGTTTTATTGATTGTTGTGATTTTACTCTTAATGATTCTGGATTTCTAGTTGGTGAAATTAAAGATAAAAAGGATTGTAAAATTTGTCATTAAGTACCTTTTTTTTAATGAAGAAGACTTTATATAAACGTTTCAAAAATATTTCCTCTTGATTTATATATATTTGCGTCCTTAAAAAATATATTATGAATAAAAATACTTTTAGTGCATATCCAAAATTCATTTTTGTGGTATGTTTTTTTATGCTTTTTGGAACTTCTAAATCGCTACAAGCACAAGCTATTGAAATCACACCGTCTTATGGATATCAATTTGGTGCTAAATTAAAATATGGTGGTAATTATATTAAGTTTGATGATAGTGATCAGTTTGGTGTTACAGTAGGTTATGAAACGTATAATGGATTAATGTTAGAGTTAAGCTATTTACACCATGGTACAGATCTTTTGATTAAAGATTTTTATATCAGTCCAATTGAAAGTCGTTTGGCTGATTTATCTGCCGATTGGATTTTGATAGGTGGTAACAGGTATTTTGGAAATAGCGATGTTATAAAACCTTTCTTTGGAGGTAATCTAGGATTAGTTATACTAGGAACTAGTAATGAAAACCGTGAATTAACAAATCGTTCGTATAGTGAAACAAAGTTTGCCTTTAGCTTTAAAGGTGGTGTTAATTTTATGTTTAACGAATATATTGGATTAAACCTACAAGCTAACTTAATGATGCCAGTTGAGTATGGTGGATTTTACGTTTATGGTGGTTCTGGTGGCGTTTCAACAGGCTCAGAAGTTTACAGTACCATTGCGCTTTTCGGATTTAGTAGTGGTTTAGTTTTTAGATTAGATTAACACTCACATAACAGAAAGAACATAATTAATATATAAAACCTCTTAGTTTATTATCTAAGAGGTTTTTTTATGAGTTAAAAATGCAAGTCGGATTAAAGTCGTAAGTTTGTTTTTTCTAATTCGAAAACATTAAAACCTTCATGTCTTTTAAAAAATTTCACCCACTACTTAAAGAAGCTTTACAGTCTTTAGATATATCGGAACCACTGCCATATCAAAAAATGCTTTTGCCTAAATTAAAAAGTGGTATGGATGTTTATGCCGAGGCTCCTGCAGGTTCTGGAAAAACAACAGCTTTAATTTTAATCACTATTCAAAAATTAAAAGCAATGGCGTTTGAGGATTCTCCTAGAGCGTTAATAATGGTAAAGGATAAAGATGCTGCGTTAGACTTAAAGGCTGATTTTGAGGCTTATACCAATGAAACGGATTTACGTATTTATTGTGCCTATGATTCTTATGATATAGAAAAGCAAAAAGAAGAAATATACTTTGGGACAGATATTTTAATTGTCACACCAAAGCGGTTAAATAAACTGTATTTTATAAATGGTATTCATTTGGGACAACTACAGTTATTTGCTATGGAAGATGCAGAACATCTCATGAGAAATAATTTTCAAAATGATGTTTTACGAGTAACAGACAGCATAAAAAAATGTCAATATGTAATTCTTTCTGAAAAATTATCGCCAAAACTACTCAGTCTACAACATAATTTAATGGGTAAAGCTGTTATTGTAAAGGGAAGTTAATACTATAAAGTTAGCGTCCATGTATGTTGTAATTGTTTGAATTTTTTTAATTCAGCACGTAGTAGCGGTAAATAATCTTTTCCGTTACTGTTACAGTTTTCCAGACGTTTTATATTTTTATTTAACAAGTAAGTAAGACGTTTAACCGAAGCAATATGTTTGTATTTTCGATCTGAATAACGCGCATTTTCTGCTTTAGCAATTTCAGGTACAAGAGAAACCGATTGTTGCACAATATCTCCCGAAAAATAAATATAAGCGTTTTCTGAACCATCAGCTTGTAAACCTGAAAGGTCTTGATGCAAATAGCTTGAAATACTTCTAGATAGGATCATAATATCCATTGCTTTTTGATACAAAGGCGAATGAAATAAGTTTGAGGATATGTGGGTAATCATGGTGTTATAGCAATTTTATCAAAAATAACGACAAGTTTTGATATCTAACTTTCGATATTAAGGTAAAAACGTATATTTGGTTTGTAATTTAATTTATTAATTTCAATTTACTTTAAAATGAGTATAGATACCCTTAATTGGAAAATATTAAAGTGTTTGCAAGAAAATGCACGATTATCAAACGCCGAAATAGGTAGACAAGTAGGGATTAGTTCGCCAGCAGTTTCCGAACGTATCAAGAAAATGGAAGATTCGGGTGTGATAAACCATTATTTTACAGCAGTTTCCCCATTTGAAGCAGGTTATCAATTAAAAGCATTAATTACAATTCGTGC
The DNA here is from genome assembly GCF_054031195.1 of Algorimicrobium bowmanii. The sequence continues at coordinate 2,414,836 of NZ_CM132929.1, read as the reverse complement.
GTTTATGGGGATGCTAAAACCGTTTTTAGAAAAAGTAAAAACGTATGATGAGGTTTTGAATTGCTACCGAATAACAGGTAATGAAAACATTGTAATGGAAGTGGTTTTAAAAAACCAAAAACATCTTGAGAATTTTATAGATCAACTTATTGTTTATGGAGAAACTAAAACTCAGATTGTCTTATCTCACGTGGTTAAAGATAATGCTGTGAAGCCGTTAAAATAAACGTTTTTTCATATACTGCTTTAGAAATAAAAGAAGCCCTAAGCAAAGAACGGAAATCAAAACCATAATATACCAAGTATTATCAAAACCAATAGCTTCAGCCATTTGCATACCTGCATTGTGACCAAATATATGTGAAATAGAAAAGGCAATACTGTATAAAGCCATGTATTCACCTTGGTTCCCTTTTTTAGCACGCTGCATAGCAAAAGCGTTTGAAAAAGGAAAGGCAATCATTTCTCCTAATGTCATGAATAGCATTCCAACTAACAAAATGCCAGACCAAGCTGTTAAGTTTAACACCACAAAACTCAAGCCTATTAATAAGGCCCCAAATATCATTAAGGTTATTTTACTATAAGGAGAACCTTCTAACCACTTTATAAGAGGCATTTCTAAAATAAAAATAAACGCACCATTCATACCTAATAAAATACCTATTTCTAATTCATCTAAGTGATGTACACTTTTAAAATATAATGGTATTGTAGAAAAGTATTGTAAGAATACAACTCCAAACAAAACCATAGCTAACAGAAATATTATAAATATCCGGTCTTTATATGCCGATTGTGGGTTGGTGTTTACAATTGTGTCTTGTGGTTTTGTTTTTTTAGGGTTTAGAACTTTAATAAGGACTAATGTGGCTACCATACATGAAATGCCATCTACCCAAAATAGACCGGAATAGCTCAATGTTGTAATAATAATCCCTCCAACAGCAGGTCCTGCCGAAAAACCAAGATTTATAGCTAATCGGATGAGTGTTACTGATCGGGTTTTATTTTCTGATTTGCTATAGGCACTAAGCGCAACAAACATAGCGGGCCGAAACATGTCTGCAACTACCATAACAAGAAATATACCTAAACATACACTTGTAAAGGTTTGTAACAATTGTAGAACTATAAATAGTATTCCTGTTAGTAGTAAACTCCTAACCATTACTTTATAATAGCCAATTTTATCTGTTAATTTCCCTCCTAACCAAGAGCCTATTACAGAACCTAATCCAAAAGCCGTCATTACCCAACCAACTTGCCCAATGCTTAATTTTAAATCTGTTGTAAGATATAGCGACAAAAAGGGTATTACCATTGTCCCCGCACGATTTATTAGAGTAATAAGTGCTAACCACCATATGTTTTTTCATCTTATAGGTGTAAAAACAAAAAAGTCCGACGCAAAGGTCGGACTTAAATGTATCGTGTTTTTTAAATTTAAAATCATACAAGTTTTGTCCAACTCATGGATAATGAGATGTAGTGTTTTCTACATAGTGTGACCTTTTTTAGTATCATTTTAGATTTAATTACATATCAAATCTAAACAAAATATGAATATGTTGTACTTTTGGGATTCATTTATATTAACCTATGAAAAGGATAGTTACTTTTATTTTACTTCTTACTCTAGTTGGTTGTTCTCAAAAAAAACACCCTTTGCTTGGAGAAACTGCTTGGCAACGTAAGCAGAATGCTGATTTTAAAGATGCCAGTAAATCACCTTTAAAAGCTAAAGATAGGAGAGACTTTAGAACGCTAGATTTCTTTCCAGTGGATTCAACCTATGTTGTTAAGGCTCATTTACAACGGACTCCAAATTCGGAATGGTTTTTAATGAAATCAACTACAGATGATGTTACAAACGAGCGTGTTTATGGTATTTTAAGTTTTAATCTAAAAGGTAAACGTTTTGAATTAGCCGTATATCAAGGTAGAGATTTAATGACGGAGGAAGGTTTTGAAGATTACTTATTTCTACCATTTTTAGATTATACCAATGGCGAAACAACTTATGGCGGGGGTCGTTATTTGGATTTAAGAATACCCGAAGGAGATAGTTTGATGATAGATTTTAATAGATCATACAGTCCTTATTGTGCTTATAATCCTAAGTTTTCATGTCCAATTGTACCGCGAAGAAATTATTTAGAAACTAAGATTGAAGCAGGTATAAAAGCTTTTAAAAAAAATTAGGTTTATTTTACTAAAAAAACACCGAGAAATACAGCTAAAAATCCAAGGGTAAAACTAGCAATTGTGTAAATAGCAAAACTAGTAAAATCGCCAGCTTTTAAAAACATATGATTTTCGTAGGCGAAGGTTGAAAATGTTGTGAAACCACCACAAAAACCTGTGGCTAACAATGCTAAATGGCTTTCAGTAAGCGTGTTGTTTTTACTAGCAATACCTAAGATTATACCTATAATAAGGCTTCCTATAATATTAGCTAAAAAAGTTCCGTAAGGAATTCCGGTATCTGTACTATTTAAGAATTTACCTATTATAAAACGGAGTGCACTACCCAAACCTCCGCCAATAAATACAAGAAAGACCTGTTTCATGATATATTAATTTATGGCTTGGTATAATTCTGTAATCCACTTTGCAGGATTAGCCTGAGTTGTAGGATCCGTTAAATATACCTCTAGCATAGGGCCTTGCTCTATAGTTTCTAAATTATATTGGTTAATGTATTGTCTGCTTTCGTTCCACGCTTCTTGTAAATTAGATGTATTGCCTTTTAGTGTTGTTTTTACAGCCTTAAAAGGTTCTAAGTGTCCGGTTAATATATCGCTTTGTGTTGTTATAACTTCGGTAGTCGTTGGAACACAATAAGAAAATAATACGGCATTGTTTGGTGTATCCCACTTATGATAACTAACAAATGGAGCACCTGCCATGGCTATGTTATTTTTTAAAGCGTAATCTTTAACACGTGGAAATAGTTTTTGAATGGTAGTTTGTAGTTCTGAAATTTTACTTGAAGTCGTACTATATATATAATAGCCACCGCCGTGGTGTGCAATGCCATCTACTTTTATATGGTATTCAGACATGACTTTTAATACTACTGTCTCTAAATTGTCTAAACTTTCCTCAAAATCAGGTCCAAAAATACTGTTTTGCCCTCCATTTAATAATGCATACCCTTTTTCATAAAAGGATAAGTTATTGGCTGATAATGTCCAAACTACTTCCGTTTCGGTAGCACTAATTTGATTGAATTCCCACAAACTATTAGCAGGTGAAAATTCATTTAATTGTATGTCTTGGTTTATAGTTTTAAAAGGAGTGGTGGCCTGTGTTTTTACAAGACCTGTTTTTTTATCACCTTCCCAACTTATTTCACCACCAACTCCAGCAGTCGAATCTTTTAAAGTGGTTATAATGCTTGGATTATTAGCTGTCCATGAAGTCCACGATTTCCAGCTCTCTAATTTCACAACTTGATTGTAAATAACCTCTGCAGGGGCATGAATTGTTTTGGTTCTAGTCATACTATAACCGTTTGGTTGTACTGCAATATATATCGATGCACCTATGATTAAAATGAGTAAAAGAAATAAAATATACTTAATTGTTTTCATGCTTGGTTGGGTTATAAATCAAAGATAAACAATTTTATGCGTTAATAATTAATGTTACATTTGTGAATACTAAAAAATATCAAATCAAATGAAATTAAAACTTATTATGGGGATGGCCTTAGTGGCGCCTTTTTTTTATTCATGTGAAAATAAAAAATCCGAACCTCAAGAAGAAATAGAAGTTACGGAAACAAAAAAAGAGGATACTGCTTTTAATTATAATGTAGAACAGTTTGCAGATATAAAAATACTTCGTTATCAAATTCCAGGGTGGGATAATTTAACGCTTAAGGAGCAAAAATTAGTTTACTATTTAGGGCAGGCTGGTTTAGCAGGACGTGATATAACGTGGGATCAAAATTATCGTCATAATTTAACTATCAGAAAAGCTTTAGAGTCTGTTTACACAAATTATAATGGCGATAAGTCATTGTCAGATTGGACAGCTTTTGAAACTTATTTAAAGCGTTTTTGGTTTAGTAATGGTATTCACCATCATTATTCAAATGACAAGATAAAACCAGGGTTTTCTAAAGCCTATTTAGAAAGTTTATTAACTGAAACGAATACCGAATTAAAAGGTGAAGCTTTAAATGTTCTTTTTAACGATAAGGACGCTAAAAAAGTTAACCAAGCCAAAGATGTGGATAATGTACTATTATCTGCTGTAAATTTTTATGGTCCAGATGTTACAATGGCAGAGGTTGAAGCATTTTATAAAACGAAAACATCTCCAAATACAGATAAACCATTGTCTTTTGGTTTAAACTCTAAGTTAGTAAAAGAAAATGGAGCGCTTGTAGAGCACGTGTACAAATCTGGTGGTTTGTATGGAGCGGCTATCGATCAAATTATATCATGGTTAGAAAAAGCACAAGCAGTAGCCGAAAATAAAGCACAAGCCGATGCAATATCCTTATTAATTGCATATTACAAAACAGGTGATTTGCAAACATGGGATGATTATAATGTAGCTTGGACAGCTGCAACCGAAGGTAATATTGATTATATAAATAGTTTTATTGAAGTATATAACGATCCATTAGGTTATACAGGAAGCTATGAAACGATAGTTCAAATTAAGGATTTTGATATGTCGGCTAAAATGTCTGTCTTATCAGAAAATGCACAATGGTTTGAAGATAATTCACCATTAATGGAAGCTCATAAAAAGAAAAACGTTGTAGGTGTAACTTATAAAGTAGTAAATGTAGCTTCCGAGGCTGGTGATGCTTCTCCAAGTACGCCAATAGGTGTTAATTTACCAAATGCAAACTGGATTCGTGCAGCTGTAGGGAGTAAGTCGGTTTCTTTAGGTAATATCATTAATTCGTATAACAATTCAGGTAGTACTGGACGTTTAAAAGAATTTGCTAATGATGAAACTGAAATACAATTAGAAGAAAAATACGGTCAAATAGCAGATAAATTGCATACTGCTTTACATGAAGTAATAGGGCATGCTTCAGGACAATTAAATCCGGGCGTTGGAGAAACGAAAGAAACACTTAAAAATTATGCGTCTACATTAGAAGAAGGCCGTGCAGATTTAGTTGGACTATATTACTTATACAATCCTAAATTACAAGAATTAGGTTTAGTTGATGATTGGGAAGCAGTTGGTAAAGCAGCTTACGATGGTTATATAAGAAATGGTTTAATGACTCAATTAGTGCGTTTAAACCTTGGTGATGACGTAGAAGAAGCGCATATGCGTAACAGACAGTGGGTGAGTGCTTGGGCTTTTGAAAAAGGTCAAGAAGCTAATGTTATTGAGAAAATAACAAGAGAGGGTAAAACGTATTTTAATATTACGGATTATGCAAAATTACATGATTTGTTTGGTCAATTATTACGTGAAACACAACGTATTAAATCTGAAGGTGACTTTGAAGCAGTTCAAAACCTAGTTGAAGGTTATGGTGTAAAAGTAGACCAAGCTATTCATGCCGAAGTTTTAGAAAGAAATGCTCAATTTAAATCGGCACCATATAATGGATTTGTAAACCCGGTGCTAGTTCCTGAAATGGATGAAAATGGTGAGATTATTAAAATTAACGTGACTCAACCAAATTCATTTCCTGAACAAATGTTAGAATACAGTTCAAATTATAACTTCCTTCCTGAAGTAAATTAAAAGAAATATAATTTGCATAAAAAAGCCTCAACTTAAAATGTTGAGGCTTTTTTTATAAAAGGGATTCTGAAAACAGAATCTTAAAATTCGATTATTGGAATAACCATTTTATGGAAACTATAAACAAGATAAAACAGATAAATGCTAATAAAACCCAGGCTGTTCCTTTGTAATGTTTCTTATGGAGAGCTAAATCTTTTTTATAGGTATAAATTAATACCAGCGTAAAAGTGATAGCGAATATAATCCCGAAAATTATTTGGTTTGTACTAAACATTAACTTTTATTTTTTTGCAAATTTAAGGAAAGTAACCCACTAATTAACTGTTACAAACTTTTATTATTTCTGTTTGATTTAAGTGAAAAACGCATATTATTTGTTAATTTGAAATGCCTAAGAATATAAATTTTAAAATCCTTAATATGAAAAATAAAATAGAGGCCGTAAAAGCCTTTCACACAGCATTTAAAATTGGTCATCTAGAATCTCCAAAAGCAGATTTAGGAGCTTCAAAAAACATGCTTCGTTACAAGCTTATGCGTGAAGAAAATGAAGAATATTTAGAAGCAGCTTCAAACAACGATCTTGTTGAGGTAGCAGATGCTCTAGGTGATATGCTGTATATTTTATGTGGAACAATTATAGAACACGGTTTACAAGATAAAATAGAAGCCGTTTTTAATGAGATACAGCGTAGTAATATGAGTAAGCTAGGTGAAGATGGCGAACCTATTTATAGAGCGGATGGTAAAGTTTTAAAAGGGCCAAATTATTTTAAACCCAACTTAAAAGATATAATAGAAAACTAGAATAAAAAAAGCAGCTTAAAAAGCTGCTTTTTTTGTGAAAATATTATTTTATTTCATAACGCCATCCATGTTTATCTTCCGATAAATTATGTTGAATGTCTAATAAGTTTTTCTTTAATGTCATAGCATATGAGACATCTAAATCTGGTATTTCAAAAACTTCATTACCATGTTCAAAAGCTGAAATAGGACTAATTACAGCGGCAGTACCAGTTCCAAATATTTCTTTTAGGCTACCATTTCTAGAAGCTTCTTTAATTTCACTTACCGTAACACGACGTATTTCTAAAGGAATATTATTATCCTTAGCTAGTTGAATAATACTCTTTCTTGTAATACCATCTAATATGCGGTCGCTTGTTGGAGCAGTAATTAATTTATCACCAATTCTAAAGAAGATGTTCATAGTACCAGCCTCCTCTAAATATTCATGCGTACTCGCATCGGTCCAAATAATTTGTTGGTAACCTTTTTCTTGAGCTAATTTAGTTGGGTAAAACTGAGCCGCATAATTACCAGCAGCCTTAGCAAAACCAACACCACCATCGGCAGATCTACTGTATTGCTCAGCAAAAATCACACGTACTTTACTCGTGTAATAAGCTTTTGCTGGCGAACAAATAATCATAAAACGATAAGCTTCTGCAGGAGCAGCTGAAATTGCAGGCTCTATAGCAAAAACAAAAGGCCTAATATATAAGGAATTACCAACGCCTGGCTTAATCCAATCTTTATCCATTTCCATTAAGGTTGTTAAACCTTTCATGAAATATTCTTTAGGGAATTCAGGTATAGCAAGTCTTGCTGCAGATTTATTAATACGACTATGGTTATCCTCAGGACGGTATAAAAAAGCATTGCCATTATCGTCCTTATAAGCTTTCATTCCTTCAAATACCGCTTGCCCATAGTGTAATACACGTGCAGATGGATCAATTGTCATAGGCTGATAAGGCACAATTTTTGGTTGTTGCCATTCGCCATCAATATAATCGCAGTAAAACATGTGATCGGTGAATTTGCGTCCAAAATCAATGTTGTTAAAATCTACCTCATGTATCTTCGTTTTTTCAACAGGTACTATATCGATTTCGTAAAGTGTTTGATCAATCATTTTTTATTAAAATTTTGGTTTTGCGAAAGTACTCATTTTTGACCTTATAAAAAACATAAAGTTTACTTAAAAAAAATGTATATTTGACACATGAAAATCCTTAAAATTAGAGTAATGAAAAATATATTTATAGCAATCTGTTTCGTGGTTTTAGCTGTTTCTTGTAAAAATAATGAGCAAACAGAAACGGTAGTAGAAGTGGAACCAACTGAATTAGCTTATGTATCATTTGGAGATGAAATTCAAGCAGATAATGCCCTTACAGCAGCAGAAATCAGCGAGAAATATCAAAACATGAAAGTTGGTGATACAATTCAAACTAAAGCGGTTGCTACTGTAAATAGTGTGTGTCAAGCCAAAGGTTGTTGGATGCGTTTAGATTTAGAAAACGATCAAGAGGTAATGGTGAAATTTAAAGATTACGGTTTTTTTATGCCTAAAAATATCGCTGATAAAGACGTGATTATTAATGGTAAAGCGTATATCACTGAAGTTTCTGTTGATGAACAACGTCATTATGCGCTTGATGCGGGTAAGACTGAAGAAGAAGTAGCAGCTATAACAGAACCAAAACGTACTTTGTCTTTTGAGGCAGATGGAGTTTTGTTAATTGAAGAATAATGAAATTTAGTGCTTTTACAATCTGTTTCTTGGTGTTTTTTTTAAGTTGTAATCAAGCTGATAACAAAACGGTTTCTGAGTCTTCAAAAAAGAAGGAAATAGTTTATGATATGTATGAGCCGTCAGAAATGGCGAATCTCATGAATCAGATGTATGCTTATAATTTAGAGATAAAAGAAGCCATTATTGCAGGTGAAGATATTCATGAATTTCCTTTAGATTTTTTAAAAATTCATACAGCTGAACTATCAGATTTTAAAAAGCGAAATGAAACTTTTGAGAGTTTTTCAAAACTTTTTATTACTGCAGAAAAAGAACTCTATAATCCTCACTCAGAAATGCCTGAAGCAGATAGGTTTAATAATGTTGTGAACGTATGTATTTCATGCCATAAAACCGAGTGCACAGGACCGATACCACGCATAAAAAAACTTTTAATAAAATAGCTTGAAACGACATATAATAACCACAGGCGATGGTTCTAAAACCATACAGATTGATGATTGGGAAGAACAATATCATTCAGTTCATGGCGCTATTCAGGAGGCAAATCATGTGTTTATAAAAACAGGTTTTGATGCGTATTTGGAAAATTCTAAACAGCACCAAATTAGTATTCTAGAAATAGGTTTTGGTACAGGTTTAAATGCATTAATTACATTGCTTAATGCAGAGGAAAAGTCTGTTTATGTGAATTATGTTGGGGTGGAAGCCTATCCTGTTCAGGAAGCCGAAATATCTGCGTTAAATTATGAAGAACTTTTAGAAGGTAATTCAAGCAAAACTTATTTTAAAAATATCCATAGCACTTCTTGGGAAACAGTTAGTCAGATTTCTGAGTACTTCAAATTAACAAAAAACGAAATGAAGTTTCAAGACATTTCGACTACCAATAGTTTTAATTTAATTTATTTCGATGCGTTCGGAGCCCGAGTTCAACCAGAATTATGGACCGAGACTATTTTTATGAAAATGTATCAGGCATTAAAACCTAACGGCATTTTAGTTACTTATGCTGCTAAAGGTAGTGTGCGTAGAGCAATGCAAGCCGTTGGATTTTTGGTGGAACGTTTACCGGGACCTCCAGGTAAGCGCGAAATGCTACGAGCAACTAAACCTGAATAAACTCAAGTTGTAACTGTTTGATGCGGCTTTAACCTATTACAGATTCAAATAGCTAATGTTTCGTTAATTCTGTTAAACCTTCATTAAATGCACGATAGTTACCTTTTAAATTCAGTATCTTTAAATAAAAAGTTTGCATGAAGGTATTAATTACAGGTGCTACAGGTTTAGTAGGTAAAGCTATTGTTGCGCATTTACATAACCAGCACATAACGGTACATTACCTAACAACTTCAAAACAGAAAATAGAACACCGAGATAACTATAAGGGCTTTTATTGGAATCCTTCAAAAAATGAAATAGATAAGTCCAGTTTAGATGGCGTTACGGCAATAATTAATCTAGCCGGTGCTTCTATATCTAAACGTTGGACATCAGCCTATAAAAAGCAAATATTACATAGTCGATTAGAAAGTTTACGTTTGTTAAAACAGACTCTTTTAAAAACTCCAAATACAGTCAGTCAATTTATTTCTGCTAGTGCCATAGGTATATATCCCGATTCCTTAACTAATTACTATAATGAAGAAACAACCCTTATTTCTAAGAGCTTTTTGGGACAAGTGGTTGAACAATGGGAAACCATGGTAAATAGTTTTAAAACGCTTAACCTACAAGTGTCATTAGTACGCATAGGTTTAGTTTTGGACAATAAGGAAGGTGCTTTACCTGAAATGGTTAAGCCTATAACATATTATGTAGGTGCGCCTTTTGGTTCTGGAAACCAATGGCAATCCTGGATTCATATATATGATTTAGCAGCAATATTTGGACATGTTCTAGAGCATAATATTACAGGAGTTATTAATGGCGTAGCTCCAAACCCTGTTACAAACTCTGAGTTAACAAAAGCTGTAGCTACAGTATTACATAAACCGCTCTTTTTACCTGGAATACCAAAAGTGTTTATGAAACTCCTTTTGGGCGAGATGCATATTCTTCTTTTTGAAAGTCAACGTGTAAGTAGTAAATACGTAGAAGAAACGGGGTTTAAATTTAAATTTGCAAACCTTAAACCGGCATTAATTAATTTATTGGCATAAAAAAAACCGCTACTTTATAGCGGTTTTTTTTATGTGTTTAACAAATATATTAAGCTTTGTTAGCTGTAATGGTTATTTGAATTTCCATATCATCATTAATAAATTTATCACCTAAATCTTCAAAAAAGGATTGCGATTTATACTTAATATTCCATTTAGAACGGTCTACTGTAAATGTTTCGCTTGTAATTGTAACAGTTCCGTTGGCATCATTAACACTTACAGGAATTGTAATGTTGTTTGTTACATCTTTCATTCGTAAATTTCCAGATAACATATTTTTTCCATTTTCGGTATTAAAGCCAGTTACTTCAAATGCAGCAGAAGGGAAAGTTTCTACATCAAAAAAGTCAGCACTTTTTAAGTGTCCTGATAGTTTACCATGGCTTTCTTCAGTTTCCGGAATATCGGTAACATATAACGAGTTCATGTCTATTAAAAAACTACCGCTTTCAACAACATCTCCATTCATTGTAAAAACACCACTTTCAACTTTTATAGTTCCTGTATGCGATCCTGTAGGTTTAAAACCTTTCCACATAATTGTTGTTGCTTCTGTGTCAACAAGGTATTTGGTAGAAACTTCTGTTACTTCAGCAGCTTGTTCTGCCTCAGTAGTACTTGCTTCTTGAGCTTTATCTTTACAGCTCGTAAAACTTACAGCTAGTGCTAATGTTAGTATTGTAAAAAATTGCTTTTTCATAATTATATATTTTGTTTGTGTTAATTACCAAAAATAAGAATTACTCACTACAATTTATTTAAAAAAACATTAAATTATTTTGTGACATTTTGACATTTTAATGATAATGGCAGTACTTTTGCCATCTATAAAGCGTATTTTAAAAAATAGAGATACAAGATGAGTAAGAAAGATAAAAACGAAGAAACTATCAAAGATCAGGTAGAGGAACAAAAAATAGAGAATAACGAGGAAACAACTGAAGATACTCGTACTGTTGAAGAAAAGTTGAATGAAGCTTTAGCACAAGAAAAGGATAAGTTTTTGCGCTTATTTGCCGAATTTGAAAATTATAAGAGACGTACAGCTAAAGAACGTAGTGATTTATTTAAAACTGCAGGTCAGGAAGTGATTCTCTCATTACTTCCAATTTTAGATGATTTTGATCGTGCTTATGCTGAAATTTCTAAAACAGAAGAGAAAGATTTATTAGTAGGCGTTGAGCTTATAAAAAATAAGTTAAATAAAACCTTAGAAGGGAAAGGATTAGAGCTAATGGTTCTTGAGGCTGGAGACGAATTTAATGCAGATAGCCACGAAGCCATTACTCAAATACCTGCTCCAAATGAAGCATTGAAAGGTAAAATTATAGATGTGGTTGAGAAAGGTTACAAATTAGGAGATAAAATAATTAGATTTCCAAAAGTAGTTATAGGACAATAAATATGGCAAAGAAAGATTATTACGAAGTATTAGGTCTAGATAAAAATGCAACTGCAGCCGAAATTAAAAAGGCTTACAGAAAAAAAGCATTGAAATATCATCCTGATAAAAATCCAGATAATACAGAGGCTGAAACTAAATTTAAAGAAGCTGCCGAAGCATACGAAGTTTTAAGTAATGCTGATAAAAAAGCACGTTATGATCAATTTGGGCATCAAGCCTTTGATGGTAATGGTGGTTTCGGCGGTGGCGGAAATATGAATATGGATGACATATTCAGTCAGTTTGGTGATATTTTTGGTGGTGCTTTTGGCGGCGGCGGCGGATTCTCAGGATTTGGCGGCGGCGGTGGCGGCCAACGTCGTGTAAAAGGAACGAATATGCGTATTCGTGTTAAATTATCTTTAGAAGAGATAGCTAACGGTGTAGAGAAAAAAGTTAAAGTTAGACGTAAAGTGCAAGCGCCTGGTACAACCTATACTACTTGTGGTACTTGTAATGGAGCGGGACAAGTAATGCGTGTTACAAATACCATTCTTGGACGTATGCAAACAGCTACTACATGTTCTGCATGTGGTGGAGCAGGTCAAGTAATTGATAAGAAACCAAATGATGCTGATGCTCAAGGTATGCTTGTTAAAGAAGAAACCGTTTCTATTAAAATCCCTGCAGGTGTTGTAGATGGCATGCAGTTAAAAGTTACAGGTAAGGGTAATGAAGCGCCAGGAAATGGTGTTTCTGGTGATTTACTAGTAGCTATTGAGGAAGAAGCACACCAAACATTACAGCGTGAAGGCGATAACTTGCATTACGATTTATATGTGAGTCTTCCAGATGCAGTGTTAGGAACCTCAAAAGAAATTGATACTGTAACCGGAAAAGTGCGTATTAAAATTGAAGCAGGTGTTCAGTCTGGTAAAATTTTAAGACTTCGCGGTAAAGGTATTCCTTCAATCAACGGGTATGGAAAAGGTGACTTATTAGTGCATGTGAATGTTTGGACACCTAAAACTTTAAATAAAGAACAAAAAGAATTTTTTGAGTCAATGAGAGATGATTCTCATTTTAGCCCAAAACCAGAAGTTGGTGATAAGTCATTTTTTGAGAAAGTAAAAGATATGTTTTCATAATAAATGAGCATAATTAAAATAAATAACCCGCTATTATAGCGGGTTTATTGTTTTAGTAATAAGTTAATTGCGAGCTTTCTATAAATGTTTAATAAATTTTACTATATTTGGTTTATTACTATCATTCATAGTAATAATTTTTCTTTTTCATAGCAATTTTTTCCCATCCTTGAGCTTCAGTTTTAGGATGGGTTTTGTTTTTATAAAATTTAAGCGCTATTTCTTTTCGCAAGAAATTTCGTATCTGTTTAGTACATTTAATATATTTACAGTCATTACACTTTTTAATATTTCAGTATGAATAACTTATTGGAAGCGCATAACGTTTCTAAAAAATTTGGTGAGTATACAGCCTTGAATAATGTATCAATAGCTGTACCTCGCGGTAGTATATTTGGGCTATTAGGCCCTAATGGTGCCGGGAAGACAACATTAATTCGTATTATAAATCAAATTACCATGCCCGATTCTGGGCGTGTTACCTTAGATAATTTACCACTACAACCACAGCATATTAAAGATATTGGCTACCTGCCAGAAGAACGTGGTTTGTATAAATCGATGAAAGTAGGCGAGCAAGCTCTGTATTTGGCCCAATTAAAAGGCTTGCCTAAAGCAGAAGCAAAAAAACGCCTGAAATATTGGTTTGATAGATTAGATATTGGCGATTGGTGGAATAAAAAAATTCAAGAATTGTCTAAAGGAATGGCACAAAAGGTACAGTTTATTGTAACCGTTTTACACCAGCCTAAACTACTTATTTTTGACGAGCCATTTTCAGGTTTCGACCCCATAAATGCGATTTTGATTAAAGATGAAATATTAAGACTGAGGGACGAAGGTGCAACCGTAATATTCTCGACGCACCGTATGGAGTCTGTTGAAGAGTTATGTGACCATATTGCTTTAATTCATCAATCCAATAAAATTTTAGATGGTAAACTAAATGATATAAAAAATCAGTTTAAAACAAATACTTTCGAAATAGGAATTCGTGCCAAAAACGAAGCTGTTTTAAAGCAAGAGCTTGCAGAAAAATTTTCAGTATACCCTACTAATTTTAAATCTTTAGGAAATGAACTGAAGCGCAACATAAAATTAGAGGCACACCAATCTCCTAACGATTTATTAAGTTTTTTAACCAGTAGAGGGGAAGTGTCACATTTTGTTGAGCTTATTCCTAGTGCTAATGATATTTTTATTCAAGCAGTAAAAACTAATTAATTATGAATCATTTACCCCTTATCATAAAACGCGAGTATTTTACTAAAGTAAGAAATAAGTCTTTTATAATAATGACCATTTTAAGTCCAATGATTATGATTGGACTAGTAGCTGTTGTTGCTTATTTATCTCAGTTAAACAATAACTCCGAACGTACGATTACTATTTTAGATGAATCAGGAGTTGTTGCTTCAGCATTTGAAGACTCTGGGCATACGAAATATGTAATTCTTGATCAATTATCTTTAGATACGGCTAAAGAAGTTGCGCAAGCACAAGAAAATTACGGACTACTTTATATTAGTGAATTTGACGCTATTAGTGAGGCAGGGAAGGGTGTTAAGTTTTACTCGGAAGAATCGCCTTCCATTTCTGTTATTAATAATTTAGAGCGTAAACTGGAGAAGCGCTTAACCGATTTAAAATTAGAAAGTCAAGGTGTTGATATTGAAAAAATACGCACATCTGAAATTTCGGTAGCCGTAGTTCAAGAAAGCTTTTTAGGAGAAAAAACATCCAAAACAGATAGTATTGTTAAGCTTATTTTTGGAGGCGCTGCAGGTTACTTGCTTTTTATGTTTATCATTATTTATGGAAATATGATTATGCGTAGCGTTATAGAGGAAAAAACTAGTCGTATTATTGAAGTTATTATTTCTTCCGTAAAACCTGTTCAGCTTATGCTAGGTAAAATTATAGGGACCTCTTTAGCCGGTGTCACACAGTTTGTTATTTGGCTATTACTAGGGAGTGTCCTGCTAACCTTAATTTCAGTGTTGTTTAATGTTGATATCATGGAAGCTTCGCCTTCAGGTCAAATGCTCATGCAATCTGGTGCGGATTCCAAACTAACAGACATGGTGCAAAGCGGTGTATTAGCGTTTTATAATTTGCCATTAGCTAATTTAATTTTTGCTTTTTTACTCTTTTTTATTGGAGGTTATTTACTTTACAGTTCCTTATATGCGGCTATAGGAGCAGCAGTAGATAATGAAACTGATACACAGCAATTTTTATTTCCTATCCTAATGCCACTAATTCTGGCTGTTTATATTGGTTTCTTTACGGTTATCGAGGATCCACACGGAACCATTTCAACGGTGTTTTCATTTATCCCTTTTACATCACCGGTAGTCATGTTAATGCGTATCCCTTTTGGTGTTCCAATTTGGCAACAAGTTTTATCTTTATTACTTTTAGTTGGTACTTTTATGCTTACCGTTTGGTTTGCTGCTAAAATTTACCGTGTAGGGATATTAATGTATGGTAAAAAACCAACGTATAAAGAATTATTGAAGTGGATTAAATACTAAGTTACATGCAAGATACACAAGAAAAAATAGAGCATATAGAAGAAGTTGTTACCGAAAGTGGTATTTGGGAGTCTATAATAAGTTTTTTGAAATTAGGTTTTCAATTTGGAACAGAGGATGCCCCAATTAATATAACAGTAGGACTCGCTCTGCTTGTTTTCATTATATACTTAATAACATCAATTGTATTAAATTTTATCCGTAAACTTTATTCTAAACGTTTACCGGAATCCGATAAACCTAAATTTGAAACTGTATTCTCATTTGCCAGGTGGTTAATTTATTTAGTGGTAATTCTTGTTGTTTTCGATTCTGTTGGGATTAATGTAACCGCTATATTTGCTGCCTCTGCAGCCTTATTAATTGGTATTGGTTTAGCTCTGCAAACCCTATTTCAAGATATCATATCTGGGGTTTTTATTCTTGTAGACCAAAGTTTACAAGTAGGTGATATTATTGAAATTGAAGATAAAATTGGTCGTGTAGAAGAAATTAAATTACGTACAACACGCGCTATAACCATTGATAATAGAGTTTTAATTATTCCGAATCACCTTTACTTAACAAACAGTTTATATAATTGGACACAAAATGGCAACTCAACACGCGAAAGTATTTTTATAGGTGTTGCTTATGGTAGCGATGTGCAGTTAGTTAAAAAATTATTACTTGAAGCGGCTAATTCACATCCAGATGTTTTAGAGCCGAAGAATACAACTGTTTTATTTACTGATTTTGCCGATAGTTCACTAAATTTTAAAGTTGTATTTACCGTATATAATAGTTTTACAGCTCATTTACCTAAAAGTGACATTCGTTTTGAAATAGATAGATTATTTAGAGAAAATAATATTTCTATACCATTCCCACAAAGAGATATTCATATCATTGATAAAAGCAACAAATAATTATGCCTAAAATATTAGTAATAGAAGATGAAGCTGCCATTAGACGTGTGCTTGTAAAAATTCTTTCAGAAGAAAACGATACCTATCAAGTAGACGAAGCTGTAGATGGTTTAGATGGGATTGGCAAAATAAAAGACACGGATTACGATCTTGTTTTCTGTGATATCAAAATGCCTAAAATGGACGGTGTTGAAGTACTAGAAGCAGCCAAAAAAATAAAACCAGAAACACCTATTGTTATGATTTCTGGTCATGGCGATTTAGATACAGCGGTAAATACAATGCGTTTAGGAGCTTTTGATTATATTTCAAAACCACCCGATTTAAATCGTTTATTAAATACTGTTCGAATAGCTTTAGATACTAAGACTTTAGTTGTAGAGAACAAAATGCTAAAAAAGAAAGTTAGCAAAAACTACCAAATGATAGGTGAAAGTCCGGCTATTAATCACATTAAAGATATGATTGAAAAGGTAGCCCCTACAGATGCTCGTGTGCTAATTACAGGACCTAACGGAACAGGTAAGGAATTAGTGGCGCATTGGTTGCATCAAAAAAGTGATCGTTCTAAAGGTGCATTAGTCGAGGTTAATTGCGCAGCTATTCCATCTGAACTGATAGAGAGTGAACTTTTTGGGCATGTAAAAGGCGCCTTTACCAGTGCTGTTAAAGACCGTGCAGGGAAATTTGAAGCAGCCAATGGCGGTACCATTTTTTTAGATGAAATTGGCGATATGAGTCTTTCTGCGCAAGCCAAAGTATTACGTGCTCTTCAAGAAAATAAAATACAACGTGTAGGAAATGATAAAGACATTAAAGTAGATGTTCGCGTTGTAGCAGCTACAAATAAAGACCTAAAACATGAAATTTCGGAAGGTAGATTTCGTGAAGATTTATACCACCGCCTAGCGGTAATTCTAATTAAAGTTCCAGCCTTAAATGATAGACGACAGGATATACCGTTGCTTATTTCATATTTTGCAAATAAAATATCTAATGAGCATGGTACGACACAAAAAGCATTTTCTGAAAAAGCCATTCAAAAATTACAAGAATATGATTGGACAGGTAATATTAGAGAACTGCGGAATGTTGTGGAGCGTTTAATAATATTAGGCGAAAATGAAATTAGCGAAAATGATGTGAATATGTTTGCATCTAAATAATTAAAAGGCTTGAATATATTCAAGCCTTTTTTGTTTTATGGTCGGTTTATCAAACCCAATGTGATTTTTCAGTAAGCGTTTATAATTATGTATATTTATAAACTATTAACGAAACGATACGCATTGCTTATGAAATCTATAAAACCAGAAGACTTTAAAGTTAGTTCAAAGACTAATTTAGAAAATTTACAAACAGACTTTAAGCTAAACGCCGATAAAGACGATATCGAAGATGCGCTAAAAGATGTCTGTAAAGATTTGGCAAAAATTCAGAATACTATGTATGCACATGGCAAGTATGCTGTGCTAATATGTTTTCAGGGAATGGATACTGCAGGTAAGGATAGTCTTATTAGAGAGGTTTTTAAGGAATTAAATGCTCGTGGTGTAATGGTTTATAGTTTTAAAACGCCAACAGATCTCGAACTTAAGCATGATTATCTGTGGCGTCACTATATAGCTTTACCTGAACGAGGTAAATTTGGTGTTTTTAATAGAACACATTACGAAAATGTTCTAGTAACTCGTGTTCATCCAAATTATATTTTAAATGAAAAATTACCTGATGTTACGTCTTTAAGTGATATTGATGAGACGTTTTGGGATAAACGTTTTGAACAAATTAATAACTTTGAAAAAACAGTTGCAGAAAATGGAACGTTAATTTTTAAGTTCTTTTTAAATATATCAAAAGACGAACAAAAACAGCGTTTGCTAAGACGTTTGGAGAAACCAAATAAAAATTGGAAATTTTCACCAAGTGACCTTGAAGAACGCAAATTATGGGATCATTATCAAACTTGCTATAAAGATGTCCTCTCTAAAACAAGTAAACCTCATGCCCCATGGTATGTCATCCCTTCTGATGACAAACCTACTGCACGTTATATTGTAGCTAAAATTCTTTACGATACGTTAAAAACCTATAAGGATATTCAGGAGCCTCAAATAGATTCGGCTATTAAAACGAATTTGGAAACTTATATAAAACAATTAGAAAACGACTAATTTTAAGATTCTCTTTAGAAGTTAAATGTATAAATAGTTCTATTTTAGTTTTTTTTAAACGGCCTTATTTTATGAAACATATTTTTTGTACACTTTTATTTTTTGTGATTTTTAATACATCAGCACAAACTGATGCTGATGTCCTAAAAAATATTTATTCTACATCGTTAACAGATGGCAAAAGTTATGAATGGTTAGATTATTTGTCTAATCAAATTGGAGGACGTTTATCGGGCTCTTTAAATGCGGAATATGCCGTTAAATATACCAAAGAACAGTTAGATAGCTTAGGATTGGATAAAGTTTGGTTTCAACCAGTAATGGTTCCAAAATGGGTGCGTGGTAATAAGGAATATGCATTTATAGAAAGTGCATCTGGAGTTACATCTACAGTTAATATTTGTGCTTTAGGAGGCTCGGTGCCAACAACTATCGGAGGTGTCAAAGCAGAAGTTATAGAAGTACAAGGAATTGATGAACTTAAAGCTTTAGGAGAAGATGTTGTTTCAGGTAAAGTTGTATTTTTTAACCGACCTATGCAGGCCGATTTAATTCAAACTTTTCAAGCCTATGGTGGATGTGTAAATCAGCGTTATGCCGGAGCTTTGGAAGCTGGTAAACTTGGAGCAGTGGGTGTTATTGTTAGGTCACTTAGTTTGCGTATGGATGATTATCCGCACACAGGTAGTATGACATATGGCGATTTACCAAACTCACAACGCATACCTTCAGCTGCTATCAGTACAAATGATGCTGAAAAATTAAGCTCTATGTTATCACTTGATAAGGGAATCAAGTTCTTTTTTAATCAAACGTGTCAGCAATTAAAAGATGTTAAATCTTATAATGTGATTGGCGAAATTACCGGCAGTGAATATCCTAATGAGTATATTTTAGTAGGCGGACATTTAGATTCTTGGGATTTGGGTGATGGCTCTCATGATGATGGTGCAGGTAGTGTACAGTCTATGGAAGTTTTAAGATTACTTAAAGAAACTGGAATAAAACCAAAACGTAGTATTCGTGTGGTACTTTTTATGAATGAAGAAAACGGACTTCGCGGCGCTACCGAATATGCAAAAGTTGCAAACCAAAAAGGAGAAAAACATATATTTTCGTTAGAAAGTGATGCCGGCGGATTTACACCACGCGGATTTCAATTTGATGCTGATGATGCTTTTATGACAAAAATTGAAGGATGGAAAAATCTGTTCAAACCTTATTTAATTCATTATTTTGAAAAAGGAGGTAGCGGTGCTGATGTTGGACTGTTAAAAACAAGTACAAATGTTTGTGCTGGTTTACGACCAGATTCTCAACGTTATTTTGATCATCATCATGCAGCAACCGATGTTTTTGAACATGTTAATAAACGCGAGTTAGAATTAGGAGCTGCTACGATGACTAGTTTGGTTTATTTAATTGATAAATACGGAATTAATTAGTATAAAGTTGTTTGTAGTTGAGGTGGTTTTTATCAGCTTTTTTGTGTGATTGCTTGAATTTTCATACATTATGAGTTAACTAAAAACCTCAGATTTATGCAATTAGCTCAACTTCATCAAATACATCCTATTCTACCTGTTTCAGATGTTTTAGTGGCGTTATTTTTTTATGTAAACAAACTCGGATTTGAAATAGCTTTTGCAGACGACTCTAAAAAACCAACCTATGCAGGGCTTCGCCGTGGCGGAATAGAAATTCATTTACAAAATCAAGAGTCTGAAGCAATACAATTATCCCAAAACAAAACCAGTATACGTATTGTAACACAAAATATAGATGCTTTATACGTAGAATTGGAGTCTAAAGAGGTTTTTCAAGGAGCTGTACAAATTACTAAAACAGCATGGGGAACCCGAGAGTTTGTAGTTTTAGATCCTTATCAAAATAAGTTAATTTTTTATGGGCAACAAGCTTAAATACTCATGAATATGTATAAAAAAAGCGTTACCTAGTGGTAACGCTTTTTTTGTTTTATAAAGTAATCTCTATCTGATTATTTAAAATATCATCAAAAGTTTCTCGCTTACGAATAAGTTTCGCTTCGCCTTTATGCCATAATACTTCGGCAGGACGGTAGCGTGAATTGTAGTTTGAAGCCATTGAATAGCAGTAAGCGCCGGCATTTTTAAATGCTAAAATATCACCTTCTGCAATTTCGTTTATACGTCTATTATTTGCAAATGTATCTGTTTCACAAATATAACCAACTACCGAGTAAAAGCGCTCGCGGCCTTTAGGGTTTGAAAGGTTAACTATTTCATGTTGCGAACCATATAACATTGGTCTTATTAAATGATTGAATCCCGAATCTACCTGTGCAAAAACTGTAGATGTCGTTTGTTTAACCACATTCACTTTTGTAAGAAAGTATCCTGCTTCACTAACAAGAAATTTTCCAGGCTCGAAAGCTAAGGTTAAATCTTTACCGTATTCTTTACAGAAGTCATTAAAACGTTTGGTTAATTTCTGACCAAATTCTTCAATATTTGTTTCAATATCTCCTGAGCTATAAGGTACTTTAAAACCAGAACCGAAATCTATAAAGTCTAAATTCTTGAAGTTTATAGCTGTTTCAAATAATATTTCACTTGCATATAAAAATACATCAATATCTAATATATCACTACCTGTATGCATATGAATACCGTTAATAGTCATATTTGTATTTTCAACAATACGTAAAATATGAGGTATTTGATGAATTGAAATACCAAACTTACTATCAATATGACCTACTGATATATTGGTGTTTCCACCAGCCATAACGTGTGGGTTTATACGAATACAAACAGGTGTTTTTGGATATTTAGTTCCAAATTGTTCTAAAATAGAAAGATTATCAATATTGATTTGAACACCTAATTTAGCTGCTTTTTCAATTTCTTCAAGAGAAACACCATTTGGTGTAAAAATAATTTGATCGGCAGAAAATCCTGCTTTTAAGCCTAAATGTACTTCCTGGATAGAAACTGTATCCAAACCAGCATTTAAGGTTTTCATAAGTTTTAAAACAGAAATATTAGATAAAGCTTTAACAGCATAATTAATTTTAACCTGTTTGACCTTATTAAAAGCTGCTGTTAACCGTTTATACTGTGATACTATTTTTTCAGCATCATACACATAAATTGGACTTCCGTAGTCCTTAGCAATTTGTAATAAGGTTTTTGTTTCCATTTTGGAATTTTTTTGAGATTAAAAATAATCGCCAAAGGTATAAAAGTATTCCTGTTAGGCTTATATGAAACCTTATAAATCTTTCATAAATGATGACTAATGAAAAATAAAACTATAAAATATTAAATGCGAAATTGGTTTTGTATCTTTAACTCGCTATTAATTAAATAATTATAAAATGAAAAAAGCATTACTCTGTTTGTCAGCGTTTGTGGTTATAACATGTTATGCCCAGTCGCCAATTACTAATTTTTTTAGTATTCCTATGTCATCTTATGCCATAGTTGAAGCATCACCTGATTTAAATCAAACAGCTGCGGGAGCAGGTTTGGTTTGGAACTTTACTAATTTAAATGCATTAGGAACCAATGTAGATACCTATACAAGTCCTACAAGTTCAGAGCTAACTACCTATCCAGGTACTACAACCGTTTTAAATGTTTCCATGGGAGGCTTAATATCTAGTAAGATTTTTGCAAAGGATGTTGGCGGTGTTTTATCTCTAACGGGCGCAACGATGTCTGATATTGTTTTAAATTACAATTCCGATAATGCATCACTAGGAGCTTTTCCAAAAAGTTTTGGAGCCTCCAATTCCGATGCGCTTTCAGGAAGTTTTACAGGAATGGGTATTTCAGGAACTTTTTCAGGAACTATTCAAACAACTGTTGATGCTCATGGTACCCTTAACATGAATGATATTGGTCAAGGGGCATATTCTGCGAGTGTAACCCGATTAAAAATGGTTCAAAATTTATCTATTACTTACATCTTACCTAACATTGGAAGCATTGTTCAAACGTCCTATTTTTATTATGAGAATAGTACTGGTAACCTTGTTTTTAGATCCAATAATATAAATATTTCAGTGCCTATTGCGAGTATTAGTGATAATATAACTGTTTATGAAAGCTTCTTAACTAATCCACTTTCTGTTGAGTCTCATGTCAATCCGGTAACGGACATTATATTATATCCAAACCCAGTATCAGATATGTTATACCTGCAATTTAATAAATCAAATCCGGTGACATCTATTCGCATTTTTGACACGAATGGCCGTCTTGTCTTGCAGAATATTGGGGCGCTTAAAGCCTTAGACGTTTCTAAATTACAAAGTGGTTTATATACCGTTGCAATGCAAACAGAAAGCGGACAGATAACGAAGAAGTTTCTAAAGAAATAAAATTTTAATTAAACCGAAAACAACTTTTAAAAATTATTGGTTAAAAGCGTCAGGTTGATTACTTTTGTGCAACAAAAATTTAATGATTTTCTCTAAAAGAGAAAACTCTAAACGAATTTATAAGATGAATTTACACGAATATCAAGGAAAAGAAATGTTAAGTAGTTTTGGTGTACGTATCCAGCGTGGTATTGTTGCTCAAAATGCTGAAGAAGCAGTTGAAGCTGCCAAAAAACTAACAGAAGAAACTGGTACTGGCTGGCACGTAATCAAAGCCCAAGTTCATGCTGGTGGACGTGGTAAAGGTGGAGGTGTTAAACTTGCAAAAAACCTAGATGAGGTTCAAAAAATTGCAGGTGAAATCATCGGTATGGATTTAGTAACGCCGCAAACTTCAGCAGAAGGTAAGCGCGTTCATCAAGTATTAGTAGCTGAAGATGTTTATTATCCAGGAGATAATGAACCAGAAGAATATTATATGTCTGTTTTATTAAATCGTGCTACAGGTCGTAACATGATTATGTATTCTACTGAAGGTGGAATGGATATTGAAACAGTTGCCGAAGAAACTCCGCATTTAATTTTTACAGAAGAAATTGATCCTGCGGTAGGAATTATGCCTTTTCAAGCACGTAAAGTAGCTTTTAACTTAGGCCTTTCAGGTTTAGCGTTTAAAGAAATGACAAAATTTGTTACTTCTTTATATACAGCTTATGACAAGTCTGATTCGTCATTATTTGAAATTAACCCGGTGTTAAAAACAAGTGATGATAAAATTATGGCAGTTGATGCTAAAGTAACTATGGATGAAAATGCATTATACCGTCATAAAGATTATGCGGCTTTACGTGATTTACGTGAAGAAAATGCAATTGAAGTAGAAGCTAAGGAAGTAGGATTAAACTATGTAGATCTTGACGGTAACGTTGGATGTATGGTAAATGGTGCAGGTCTTGCAATGGCAACAATGGATTTAATTAAGCAAGCCGGTGGTGAGCCAGCAAACTTTTTAGATGTTGGTGGTACAGCAGATGCAGCACGTGTGGAAACTGCTTTTGAGTTAATCTTAAGAGATCCTAATGTAAAAGCAATTCTGATTAATATTTTTGGTGGTATTGTTCGTTGTGACCGTGTGGCACAAGGTGTAATCGATGC
This sequence comes from Algorimicrobium bowmanii, assembly GCF_054031195.1. Next base: position 2,390,709 of record NZ_CM132929.1, on the reverse strand, counting down.
TTATAAAAACATGGGTAATATTGAAGTGCCAATTATTGTGCGTCTTCAAGGTACGAATGCTGATATTGCTAAAGATTTAATTGATAATTCTGGTTTAGCTGTAATGAGTGCAACAGAATTCCAAGAAGCTGCAGATAAAGTACACGAAGTACTATCTTAAGGTATTCTTTAATATATTTTATAAAAAAAGCTCTCAATTAATATTGAGAGCTTTTTTTTATAGATGTAATCCACATTCTGTTTTTGGATTGTTATTCCACCGTCCGCTTCGGTCTTCGCCAGGAACGGTACAGTGTTTACAGCCAATAGAGTGGTAGCCTTGGGCTACAAGTGGATGAAATGGTAAGTTGTTATCTTCAATGTAGGTGTCACGCTCTTTCTTTGAAACATCTAACAAAGGGTAAAACTTTAAAACCTCACCACGTTGTTCAAAAATATTTAGACTAGCACGATGATCACTCTGCCATTTCATTAAGCCAGAAACCCATATATTAAAATGCTTTTTTATAGAGTCTAATGGTTGTACTTTATTGATAGAGCAGCAGAAGTCTGGATTTTTTTTCCAAGTTTCATCCTGTGTTGTAAACGCATGATTTTCTTTTAATGCGCTTATAGATGTAACTTGTAAATCATATAAATCGGTTAATTTTTGCTTGTACTTTAAGGTGTCTTCAAAATGATAACCTGTATCAATAAAAAATACATGTTGCTGTTTGTTTACATCCGAAACTAACTTTAAAAGTACAGCTGAGGTTGCAGCAAAAGAACTGGTTAGCATAATTTCATCTACATCAAAATCCTGATACAGCATTTTTAAACGTTCGCAAGGGGTAAGCGATTTGTATTTTTTATTAAGATTTTCAATGTCTTTATCCGATAAGTTAAGCTTGGGTAGGGAGGTTGTTGGCTGAAACATTACGTGCTATTATTTTTTTAACGAAAATAGTATCTAGAAAACAAGTCGTTTAAAATACCGTTTTTATACATTTTTGTAGAACTTATTTTTTGTTCTTTTCAGGTTGTTGTTTTGTTACAGGTTTAACCGGTGCCTTCTTATTGGGTTTTGGTCCTCTTAAATGAATAACTAAGCCATTTAAGAAGTTTCTAAGAATCTGATCACCGCACTCCATGTATTTAGGGTGATCTTCCTTACGGAAAAAAGCTCCTAATTCACTTTTAGTAATTCTAAAATCAACTAGCTCTAAAATTTTTACTATTTCGTCATCTCGCAGTTGAAGTGCTACGCGTAATTTTTTAAAAATATCATTATTTGTCATAAGATCTTCGTGATTGCTCTTGCAATTTTTATTTAATAGACTAAGTTATTAAAATTAGATGAAACTTCAGTTGGAGATAACTGGTTGTTTTTTAGTGTTTTAATTTGTTTTTATAGACTGAATGTAATTAAAAACGATTAAATACATCTAATTTTTCGACAAGTTACAATTTATCACGGATTATTAAATAATATACTACCGTATCTTTACACACTAAATATTAAGCTATTACAGAAATGATTAACCGGGTAGAAAAATTAAGTCTTTTGTCTGAAATGATTTCATTTGCAAGACATGAAAATGATTTAAAACCAGTAGAGTACAAGTTTCTTTTGGCTATTGCTAAACAACTTGGTATTTCAAAAAATGATTTTAATTACTTGATTGAGCACCCTATCAATTATATTCATTTAAAATCGCACAGTGAACGTATTGTACAGTTTCATCGCTTGGTTTTATTAATGAATATTGATGATGAAAATTCGCCAAAAGAAATTATTAAACTACATAATTACGGTTTACGTATGGGATTAAGTCACGAATCCATAAATAAAGTACTTTATTTAATGGAAAGTTTCCCTAACAAAATTGTTCCTGCCGAAGTTTTAATTGATATTTTTAAAGTACAATATAACTAGTTATACTTTTAGTTTTTCTAATTTCTCCTGATAGCTTTTTATTAAGTCTCTAAACTGAGCAGCTTCTATAAAATCTAGAGCTTTTGCAGCTTGTTCCATTTGTTTTCGGTTTTCTCTAATTTTCTTTTCTAATTCCCCTTTTGTTAAATAGTCACTTTCAGGTTCAGCAGCTTTAGCAGCTTCTAACTCATAACTGTAAGTACTTACTGAATTTTTTGTTAGTGCGTTATCTAAATTTTTATTTAATGCTTTAGGTACTAAATTGTGCTTGGTGTTATAAGAAATTTGTTTTTCGCGGCGGTATTCGGTTTCATCAATTGTTTTTTGCATGCTCTTGGTTATTTTATCAGCATACATAATAGCTTTACCGTTCAAATTCCTTGCTGCACGTCCAACCGTTTGGGTTAACGAACGTGCCGAACGTAAAAAACCTTCTTTGTCTGCATCTAAGATAGCAACTAAAGAGACTTCGGGTAAATCTAAACCTTCACGTAATAAGTTAACACCTACCAATACATCAAATAAGCCTTTGCGTAAGTCTTGCATGATTTCCACCCGCTCTAAGGTATCTACATCACTGTGTATATAGCGGCAACGTATTTGTATACGGTCTAAATATTTTGTCAGCTCTTCAGCCATACGTTTAGTAAGTGTGGTAACAAGTGTACGTTCGTCTTTTTCTATACGTTGTTGAATTTCTTCTATTAAGTCATCAATCTGGTTTAAGCTAGGACGCACTTCAATTATTGGATCTAGTAAACCGGTAGGACGAATAATTTGTTCTACAAAAATACCATCGGTCTTTTCTAATTCATAATCAGCCGGTGTCGCGCTAACATAAATAACTTGGTTTTGTAAGGCTTCAAATTCATCAAATTTTAAAGGACGATTATCCATAGCAGCTGGTAATCGGAAACCATATTCAACCAAATTTTCTTTCCGACTTCTATCACCGCCATACATGGCATGTACTTGAGAAATGGTTACATGACTTTCATCAACTACCATTAAATAATCGTCTGGAAAATAGTCTAATAAGCAAAAGGGTCTAGTACCAGGCTGCCTGCCATCTAAATAGCGGGAATAGTTTTCTATTCCTGAGCAATAACCTAATTCACGAATCATTTCTAAGTCGAATTCAGTACGTTCTTTTAAGCGTTTGGCTTCTAAATGCTTGCCAATATCTTTAAAATAGTCATACTGCTTCACCAAATCATCTTGAATGCTTTTTATGGCACCTTGTAATACATCTGGTGATGTTACAAACATATTAGCTGGGTAAATATTAAGTCGGTCGTACTTTTCTAACACTTCATTCGTCTGGACATTGAAAGCTTCAATATCTTCAATTTCATCACCAAAAAAGTGAATTCTAAAAGCATGGTCATCATAACTAGGAAACACATCAACTGTGTCTCCTTTTATTCTGAAGTTTCCATGATTAAATTCGCCCTCTGTCCTGGAGTATAAACTCTGCACTAGTCGGTGTAATAGTTTGGTTCGTGAAATAACCTGGTCACGCTCTAGTGAAATAACATTTTTTTGAAATTCAACGGGGTTTCCTATACCATATAAACAAGAAACCGAAGCGATAACAATTACATCACGTCGTCCCGAAAGTAGGGAGGAAGTGGTGCTCAAACGCATTTTTTCAATTTCTTCGTTTATAGATAAATCCTTTTCTATATAAACACCAGAAACCGGAATATAAGCTTCAGGTTGGTAGTAATCATAGTATGAAACAAAATATTCTACGGCATTATCAGGGAAAAACTGTTTGAATTCTGAGTATAATTGGGCAGCCAAGGTTTTATTATGAGCCAAAACCAAGGTTGGTCTTTGAACCTCTTCTATAACATTGGCAACTGTAAAGGTCTTTCCTGAACCGGTAACACCTAAAAGGGTTTGGTATTTTTCATCTGTATCAACCCCTTGAACTAATTTCTTAATTGCTTGGGGTTGATCTCCTGTTGGTTTAAACTCTGACTTTATCTTGAATTTCATGTGTGCCTTTTTAGTGATAAACAAGTGTCACATGCTATTCGCATTAATTTTGGTCTTTGGAAATTAGACAACAGACAAGCTTGTTTCATCTTGTAAAATTACGGAAAATCTAGCGTTTTAAGGTAAAGTGTCCGTTCAGTTGCTCTCCATTACGTAAATTTATAAGGTACCAATAATCGTTGGTTTCTTTTAAGTAGCCACGGTATAAGCCATCCCAACTTTTAGATTGTAATGGTAATTGCTTTAAAAGTTTTCCATATCTATCAAAAACGAAGATTTCTTTAATGGTGTTTTCTGGATCCGTAATTTTCCAAACATCATTTTGACCATCGTTATTTGGTGTAAAGAATAACGGAATATGAATTGACTCTACCATTTCAATTTCGAAGTCAATAGTTTTAATAACACAACCATTTAAATCTTGTACATAAAGTGTGTGGGTACCACTTGAAAGTCCTGTAAATTGTGGACTCGTTTGAAAGCTACCACTATCTACAGCGTACTCATAAGATATACTTGTATCGGTCATGATAACCTGTAGAGTATTATCATTAATATTTAAATTATCTTCAGTTAGTGTAAAATCGGTTGCAGGGTAAATAGTTACTGTAAACTGCGATTCACTAGAGCAGCTTCCGTTAGTAGCAAAAATATAAATTACATCATCGTTTGTTATTGAGTCGCCAGCAAATAACTGCGTGCCACCACCATTAGTTTCCGTGTAATAGTCTCCGTTTGTTAAAGCAGGTAAAACAAACTCAGAACAGCTACTTTCATTAGATAAAACATCTACTGCTGGTTCTCCTAAAATTGTAACGGTAAAACTACTTTCATTAAAACAGTTGTTAGGCGCTGTACCAATTTCGTTATAGATGTAAATTGTTTGACTTGTGGTAATAGAGGTGCCTGCATTTAGTTGTGTTCCTGTTCCGTTGGAACCAGTAAAATAGGATCCATTAGTTAAAGAAGGTAAAATATATGCCGAACAATCTGTGCTATTACCAAGGGTGTCAACCGGTGGAGTTCCTACAATCGTAACGGTAAAACTACTCTCGTTAGAACAAATATTTGGAGCGACACCTGTTTCGTTATAAATATATATAGTTTGGTCTGTTGTGATAACTTGTCCAGCATTTAACATGCTTCCTGTCTGATTTGGTCCCGTATAATAACTACCATTGGTTAAAGTTGGTAAGATGTAATCCGTACAAACATCTTGATTGGCAATTGTATCTACAGGTGGTGTTCCTGAAATCGTAACCGTAAAACTACTTTCATTAGAACAGTTGTTTGGAGCTGTGCCAATTTCATTATAGATATAAATAGTCTGGCTTGTTGAAATAATTTCGTTAGCATTTAAAGGTGTTCCTGTTCCGTTAGGGCCGGTAAAATAATTTCCATCGGTTAAAGCAGGTAAAGTATAGCTAGAACAATCTGTGTAGTTAGGTAACGTGTCTACAGGCGGTGTTCCTAAAACAGTAACGGTAAAACTGCTTTCGTTAGAGCAAGTGTTTGGAGCTGTACCAATTTCATTATAGATATATATAGTTTGATTGGTTGTGATAGCTTGTCCCGCATTTAATTGTGTGCCAGCACCATTTGTTTGGGTGAAATAATTACCGTCAGTTAATACTGGTAAGATATATTCGGTACAAACCTCTTGGTTGGTAATTGTATCTACAGGTGGTGTTCCTGAAATGGTAACTGTAAAACTACTTTCATTAGAACAGTTGTTAGGAGCCGTACCAATTTCATTATAAATATAAATAGTCTGACTTGTTGAAATAACTTCATTGGCATTTAAAGGTGTTCCTGTTCCGTTAGGCCCTGTAAAATAATTTCCATCGGTTAAAACTGGTAACGTATAGCTAGAACAATCTGTATAGTTAGGTAACGTGTCTACAGGTGGTGTCCCTAAAACAGTAACGGTAAAGCTACTTTCGTTAGAGCAGGTACTCGGAGCTGTACCAATTTCATTATAGATATAAATAGTTTGATTGGTTGTGATAGCTTGTCCCGCATTCAATTGTGTACCAGCACCGTTGGTTTGTGTGAAGTAATAACCATCAGTTAATACAGGTAAGATATATTCGGTACAAACCTCTTGGTTTGATAAAGAATCAACGTTAGGGTTTGAAACAAATAAATGCGAAGCATCAGATACTAAATTACAGCTAGCTGATGTTATTTCGCAATAATATTGATTGTTATTAAAGGATACAGGAGCATTATTTATTAATAAGGTGTTCGTTGTAGCATCAGAGTAGGTTGCATTATTTACAACATCTACCCAAACGCCTGAAGCATTTAAAGTTTTCCATTGGTAGTTAAAAGTACCGCTAGAAACGGAAACACTAAAAGTAGCCGTACCATTCTCACAAATACTTTGATCAGCAGGTTGTGTTATTGTAGGTGTGTTATTAACAATAGGATCAGCCGTATGGGAATCTAAATCTGAACAGTCTTCCTGGGAGTATATCGACCAATCATTAATATCGTATGTAGTTTGTGGTATAGGTGCATCAGCATTTCTAATAATAGTATAACCTCTTTCTGCTGGTGCGTTAACAATATCAATCAGCGTCCCATTTTTTAAGAGTTTAAATTCATCATTATCATTAATACCTGTTCCTACAGTGAAATCGGATACCAAACTAGGGCAGTCAGAACCACTACCTAATAGAATAATAAAGGTGTCTAAAGGAGCAATTGTTCCTAGCATAGCGTAAGTATGACTGGGCGCTGCATTTCCAATATCTCCATAACGATCAATTATATATACACCATCCAAATTTATAGCCGTATTGGTTGGATTAAAAAGTTCTATAACGGCATAACTTCCAGATATAGCATCATATATTTCTGAAATATAAATATCACCGACACTACAGTTGGATTGTAGGACGTTAAAATTTGTTGATGAATTTCCTGTGCATCCACCGTTACTCGTAACCGAGATGGAAGCAGAATCACTTGTTCCACTTGGTGAGTAAACGGTTAATTCCGTATCACTAATAATATTAAAGCTAGCAGAAATACCGTCTATTAAAACAGTTGCTGTATCACTAAAATTACTACCTGTAATAGTTATCATTGTATTTTCAGGACCGCTTTGCGGAGAAAAACTTGATAAAACCGGAGCAGGGCAAGGCGTGTTAGAAACTATTTCGGGAATAGTATCCACGTTAGGGGTTAAAGCAAAATTAAAGCTACTAATAAATAATGCAGCTATTAGGTAGGGAAAAATTAGAGTTTGTTTCATTTCAAAAATTAATGGCAGGCAAAAATAGGAAATATTTATATAATCAAATATTATCCTAGTGTTACTATTACCTTACTAATGAAAAATGTCCTAAATATTCTTTCTCGTTGTTTAATATTGCGCGAAACCAATAATCATCAGAGCCCATTAATTGCCCTTTATAAGTACCATTCCAGCCATCATAAGGCGAGTTTATTTGTTTGATTAATTTGCCATAACGATCAAAAATAGAAATCTCAATTTTACTAGCATTTGATTGGATGCCAATTGGTTTCCAAATATCATTCATCCCATCATTATTTGGTGTAAAAAACTTAGGGAATCCAAGAACAGACACATCTTGAGAAACCGAACCACAACCTTGTGTATCATTTACTGTTATAGTATGTACGCCGGCTGGAACATTATAGAAAACGGAGCTCGTTTGAAAACTACCGCCATCTAAACTATACTCATAATCACCGTCTCCAGAAATAATAATTGTAATTGTATTATCCGATGAGGTTTCTGAAACAATAATATCATTTATGGTTGGAGAGCTAGATGCTTCAACTGTAATTAGTTTAGTTGCTGTACAATTATTCTGATTCGTTACGATTACGGAATAATTACCCACTTCGTTAATTTGAATTTGAGGCCTGTTTAATTGTAAATCTACATTGTCCAAAAACCATTGATATGTGTAACTATTTGTTGAACCTATTAAAACTCCTGCTGAAATGCTAATAGGAGCAGGGTAGTCGTTTAAGCAATAGAATGTTGTTTCGTCTGGGCCTAATTCGGGAATGCTTAAAACGTTTAAATTTAAGCTAGTAAAAGCATAACAGTTACCATTGTTGGTAATTTGTAAATATAAGGTGTCAAAATTAGGACTACTTGTATTTTCGTAGGAGTTACTAATAGGATTACTTTGATTTAGTAAATCTGTTTCAGTTTCAAAGAATAAAATAGAAGCCGTGTTAGGTACATCTGGTTGTGAACGTACAAAGGTTTCTATCTCAGATATATCAAATGTTATAATACCATCCAAATCAGTATCACAAGCTGAAAAAGGGGGTAGGTTAACGGTGTTGTTCGCAATATCAAGTATAATTTCAGCAACAGAAGTACAACCATTAGAGTTGGTAACGCGTGCGTATACCGTTTGTAATACTTCCGTATTTTCAAAATTTGATGGATTTGAAATTAAATTATCACCTGTACTATCAGCACCAATAAAAGTTGTATAGAAATTCTGAATTCGTAATTGCGAATCGGCATTAGTAATAGCCAACTCAGCATCAAATAAATTATAGGTTGTTAATCCATTTAAATCTAAATCACAGGCTATAAGTGTTGTGTCACTTACTATGGGATTCGTAGCATACTCGATAACAACATTGCCAGTGCTTATGCAGGTCCCATCTATTATTACTTCTACGTCATAATCTCCGGGTTGCGTTACGGTATAAGTTGCATTCGTTTCTGTTAGGAGTTCTACACCATTTCTAAACCATTTATAGCTATTATTACCAGGTTGAAAGGCATTTAACTCCATGGTTTCATTAGCACAAAGTGCCGTGTTTTCAGCAATAAGTAAATTAGGCCCTAAGTTAGAACTTAACTTGAAACTTCCTGCTTCTAGATAAACAGCGGAATCATATCGGTAATTTTGTTCATCTGCTATTACCAATTTTACTTCGTATGTTGTATTGGGGATAACATTAGCTGTTGCCGTTAGAATAGCAGTTTGCCCGTTAAAGTTTATTGGTGCATTAGGACCGTTCCAACTACCAAAATACTGTTCGTTAATGGGGTCGCAACTATTAGGAATGCCAGAATGTACTGTGGTTACTTTTATAGGGACTTGTGTGTTTGGCACTACTGCAATATTTTCATATTGCCCTGCAGGAGCGTTAGTCGGGCGAATTAAAAACCCAAACAAGTCTGAATACCGACAGGTATTACTATTGCCTTCTTGATATTCTTCGGAAGCAAATATATAACGAAAGCTTATCTGGTCGGCAATTGCCTCAAATTCAAATTTTAAAATAGTAGCATTTGTCGTGTTAGTCTCGTTTAATGCGGATTCTAAATCGGCATCCCCACCCCAATTAGGCGCATTGTCATCACTTAATGTGGTGTTTGGTCCTGCTGAGTTTTGAACTTGTCCTGTTGATAAAACAATACCGCTCCTAAATGGGAAGCTAGAGTTATTGGCGTCAAAATAGCCATAACTTAAATCAGCACCATTAAAATCACCACTAACAGTTTCGGTAACATTAATATTACTGATACAGTCACTATCTATCAAAATGTCTTCAACTAGTTCTTGTGCTGTATAGGTACGCGTATCTACTATGACGTTCTGAGACCAAGACAGCAGAGAGAAAAAACAGGTGAATACAAAAAATATATTTTTCATTCTTAGCAATTGGAATGCAAAGATACGGAATAAGAATATTTCTAAACGAAAAGGAAGACCTGCTTTTTTGGATGTCACATTAGGCTAGATTATCTAGCGTTTTAAGGTGAAATGCCGCTTCACATCAAACATAATATCTCCTTTTTTAACTTTAGCTAAAAACCAATAATCATCTGATGGCATATTATGGCCGTTATATGTACCATCCCAACCTGAAGAGCTATGACTAAGCGTTTTTAATAGTTTGCCATAGCGGTCAAAAATATATACAATAGTCCCTGGTATTTGAGTAACACCAGTTATATGCCACGTGTCATTTTGACCATCTTGATTTGGTGTGAAAAAGCGTGGTGCATCAATAATTACAATATCTTTAGTAGCAGAAGCACACCCGTTTAAATCATACACCTCAATTGTGTGAGGTCCTAAACTTACATTGTAAAAAACGTTAGATGTTTGTGGTACGCCTTCATCTAAAATATAAACATAATTACCTATACCGCTAATAGTTACGGTAATGTTGTTAGGGTTAGAGAAATCTACTGTTTCAGTGAATTCAATGGTTGCTTGTTCAGATTCTATAACATCAAAAAACACGGTAGTTGTACAACCTAAATCAGTGGTAACGGTTACTCTGTAAGTTCCAATTTGTGTTATTTCTATTTCAGGTGTAGTTGCATTAGTAGACCATAAATAACTGTCTGTATCAAAGCCCGTTTCAGCAGAAACAACTAATGGTAAATTATCTAAGCAAACGGTTTGAGTTGGTATTTCAACTAAAGGTTTCCTGTGAATGATAGTCGTAAAACTAGTTGTGTTGAAACAGTGGGTAATGTTGTTTTCAATACGCGCATATATAACTTGTTCATGGAACGCGTTGTAGTTTAAATTAGTAATAGGGTTTGTATTTTCAATGGCTTCAATTTCTAGTTCGAAATATGTCACAGAATAGTTGGTGGCACTTTGTCCGCCTAGAATACTATTGGTTTGTTGTGATAAATCGAAAACGAATAACCCATCGTAGTTATCATCACAAGCTTCCAAGTTTGCAGGTGTATGTGCTATTGGCGTGGGGTTTACTAATAGGGTAAAAGAACTTGTAGCAAAGCAGCCTGATAATGTATTTTCTGCTCTTACGTGAATAATATCAGCATTAGAACTATAATTATAATTGGTATCTAAAGCATTTGCTCCTGAATAAGCATCTGCTTGCGACGCATGATAAGTAAGTAGTACTTGTGTGTCATTATTATCTATTAAGCTATTTGTAACCTCTTCTAAATTAAATGTGTTATCTGTCGATTCGCAAATATTATAATTTGAAATAGGGGTAATGGCTGGAGGAAGATTCACTTCTAAATCTAAAGGAACCGTAACGTAGCAGTTTGAAACGGTATTGGTAACACGTATGTATACCGTTTGTGGTGATTCTGTATTTTCGTAAGCCTCTGGATTTGGTATTTCATTAATATTAGCCTCCAAATCGTTTAAATTTTCATGGTAGCTAACCAAAATGTCATCTTGTCTAATATCCAAAACTTCAGATTCAGCAACGGTTAAATCAAATATGGCTTTAGAGTTATAATCGATATCACATTCTTGCATAAGTGAAGCTTGATTAACTCGTGGTACTTGAATAACATTTAGTCCAAAACTAGCAATTCCGTAGCAGTAGGTACCATTCTCAATACGGGTGTAAATTTGTTGAGGATTGGATTGGTTGGTGTAATTTAACGAAATGGCGTTTTCAGCATTTTCAGCATCGTCTAAATTTTCATAAAATGTTATCAATAAATTATCTGTACTCCCTTGGCTCATTTCATCTTGAATAAGCGTTAGGTCGAAAGTTTCCTGAGCATCATTAGTTATGTCATCACATAAAAAAGTATCTAATGGCGGGTTGTATATTGGAACTGACCCGACTTCAATATAAAAGGTATCTAGACCATAACAGTTGGTATCCCTAATGTTTTCTACTCGAATATGAATTAGTTGAGGGTTGCTTGTGTTTTCATAAACAGTAGTTTTTTCAATTATATTAACTCTGTTAATGGCATCCAATTCGTTTTCAAAATAAAGAACACGTTTCCCTGGCTGCCCATTAAGTATTTCAGCATCTTTGTCTTCAAATATAAACTCCGCAATTTGATCCCCATCTGTTTCGCAGTTATTAAAGTTAGGGATGTCAATAAAAACAGGTTCTGTATTTATAATTATCTCAAAGTCATTAATCACAAAACATCCTGTTGCTATGCGTTCCACTCTCGTGTAAATAATTTGTGTTTGCGCATTGTAGGTATCTGTATTTACAATGGGGTTGTTATTTGCTTCAGCATCGGTAATATTGGTGTAAAAGGATATGTTTAAACCAGTTGTATCATTGGTTAATTCTGAAATTTTAGCATCTAAATTAACTATAGAGTAGGCATCTTGATCATCATCGCAAATAATAACGTCCGAAGGGGTATTTGTAGCCGGGGCAGGAAGCACTTCAATTTCTAATGGACCTACATCATTACAGCCTGTTATAGCATCAGCTACACGAACAAAAAGCGTTAATGGGTTACTTGTATTATTGTAATATCTTGGTAAAGGATCTAAATTATCCATTGCATTTTGTTCCGTTTCAAAATACGTAACATTAGCATTCGGAAAACCTTGAGCAACGGTGTTGTCAAAGCTATATAGGTCTATTAATGCAAAGGTGTTGGCTTGATCATTACAATAAGTCACTGGAGGTAAAGGCTGTAATATAAGTGCCGGATTTATAATGAGTTCTATTTCGGTTTGCACATTACAGTCAGCGCTTTCTAAAGTTATAAATATCGGTTCTGAGAAATTTTCAACTTGGTAAGGAAGTGTTTGATCTATAGGATTTGTGCCTTGTTGTTGATCTGTTTCTGTTTCGTAAAAGTAAATAGTAACATCCGAAACGCCATTTAGTATTAGGTTTGAAATATTTACTAAATTGAAATCAGCAACACCGTCATTTGATGCATCATCACAGGCGTAGAAGTTTCGAATATTGGTTTCGTTTATTATTAAATTAGCATGTAATTCTATGGATGCTATTGCCGGGCATCCTGTTACATTATCAATAACACGAATGTAGATTACTTGAAAATTAGCCTGTGTATTGGTGTAATTTGTAATATCGGGTATTGGGTTAGCTCCTGTTTGTGCTTCAGTATAACTTTCATGAAATGTTGTTGTAACATTGGTAAGGCCATTTAATATATCAGGAATTACAACTGATAAATCAAAGGATTCGAAGCCGTCTTCATCCTGTTCACAGGCATCAATTGTTTGAATTTGACTATCAATATTAGGACCTTCTAAAACGGTAATATTGAGTATTGTCGTATTTCGGCAACCTGTTATTGTGTCTTGAACGCTTACATATAGAATATCACTCGTCGTAACATGGTTATACGGAGTGGGTACGGGATTCGTACCTGTTTCAGCATCAGATTGATTGTAATGATAGCTTATGGCATAATTAGGATTGCCGCCTGTAATGATATCATTATTAAGCGATAAATCTATTAAGGTATAACCATCACCATTACCGTCATCGCAAACTTCTAATGGTGCTGGAGCAGTAATGTTTGGAAGTGGATTTACAACTAAAAGGAACGAACCGTAGGCTAAGCAACCATTATCGGTATCTAAAATTCGCACATAAATAGTTTGCGAGCTAACCGAGTTTAAAATTGGTGTGTTAATTGGAAAACTTCCACTTTGAGCGTCATTTGTATTAAAATGATATGAAATGGTATAATTACCTGGAGGAACGGCTGCTAGTACTTGAGTGTCTTTTGTTGATAAATCAAACAATTCAACACCGTCATTTGATGCGTCATCACATACAATATAATCTGGAATATTACCTGCAGATTGCTCAGAGCTCAACGTAATATTTACGCTGTCTTCTATTTCACAAATGGTATTATTGATAGGTATGGAAATCGAAACGGTATAGGTACCAGAAGTAATAACATTTAGAGTCGGATTTGTTTCACCAGCAATAATAACGCCGTCTAATAACCATTGGTAATTAGCTAAAGAGTTTTGTATATCGCCGTTTAAACTAATAGCATCTGCACAGGTTGTTAGGTCAGGACCTAAATTAACGGTAGAATTAAAACTATTCCCTTGGATAAATACGGCTGAATCGAAGTTTTCGTCATTCTGATCGGCAATTACTAATTTTATGTGGTACTCTACATTAGGTTGAATAGTGGCAGAGGCTGTTAATACCGTTGTTCTTCCGTTAAAATTAGTATCTCCTAAGTCATAACCGCCAAAATATTGTTGGTTTTCAGCCGGACAGAACCCAACAACTTCTTCATGAATGGTGCTGGTGTTTACAGGGATATCTGTATCCGGTATAACAGATACATTTACATAAGGATCTGCTGTACCTGCTTCTTTTATAAGAAAGGCAAAACCATCGGAATATTGACAAGGATAGTTGGCATAATATTCTTCCGAGGCTAAAATGTAATTAAATTGAACTTGGTTAGAAACGGATATAAAGTCAAATTCTATAGAAGTTGCGTTTAAAGTATTAGATATTTCTAAAGCAGATTCTAAATCAGCATCGGTTAACCAATCTGCTTCACCATCATTTAATAGATTAGCGTTGTTTATATTCCCTGCAGAATTTGCAGCACCTGTTGATAAAATAATGCCGTTTTCAAATGGAAAGGCTGAATTTCCACGCTCAAAATAACCAAAACTATTAATATTATTAACTTGGCCGTTTACTAAAGATTGGACGTTAGAAATTTCCACACAACCATCAATTAATTGGTCTTCAATTAGTTGTTGAGCGGTGTAGGTGTCGTTTATTGAAATCTGCTGTGCAAACCCCACACTTACAAAAGCCAATAAAAGCCCAGTAAGCAAAACCGTATATTTTATTTTTAATAACATTTAAAATGGTAACTGTCAGATTTGTAGGGGACAGTTGAGGAGCAAATGTACTAAATTAATCAGATGAAACGCTAAAATTACCGTTTAAATGCAATTTAGATGTTTAGTAGGTAACATATACATAACCTGTAATGGGTTTGTAATTGGGGTCGTTTAAATAAAGAACATAAAAATAGGTCCCAACAGGCACGCGTTTTCCGTTTGTTTGACTGCCTTTATTAGCAATGCCTCTCCATGGCGATTGATCGTTTCCTTCAAATATTTCTGTTCCCCAGCGGTTATATATTATCAATTTATGATTTTCAAAAATGGTATAAAGCCCTTGAATGTTAAACCAATCGTTATGGCCATCATTATTAGGTGTAAAGACTTGAGGAATATAGGGGGGGCAGTTTATAACGCTTAGGTTAAATTTATAAAAATTAAAGCAGTTTTCGGTGTTTATACGGATATAAATTTCTTGTGGTGAAACCGTATTTTCATAATACTCCGGAATAAGAATAGCATTTTCTTCCGTAAACACGTCACTTTCTGAAAGGTAAAATGTAGCAGTTTGTGTGTCTTGATTATCAATATAACGTAGTTGTTCTGTTAAATCAAAATAGGCTGTATTATAGCCCGTATCACAATCTTCAAAATCCGGAAGATTAATTACTTCAGGTTCTGGTAGTAAATTAATAGCTTCCGTATACGCATTGTTAAACTCATTCAGTTCAGTAACAATCCCTAATCCTGTTCCAGTATCATCTATAACAGCTTTAAGTATAAAACTCTCCGGGATATACTCCGGAATATCAATGGCAATCGTTTGTGTTTCTATGCCATTAATAGGAATAGGGTTTAACGTTTCGGCTTGTGCTATGAGTTCGTTGTTGGCATAAATACTTATAGGTGTATTCGGAGGTAAAACTTCTGTAGCATTAAAGTTTTGTGCCGTATAGCTAAATGTTAACGTTCTTGTGGCACAGGTTTGTATAACATGCTCAACCCGTATTGTTGCATCGGGAAGTTGACTGTTTAGTACAGTAATGATATTATTTAAAATAATTAAATCAGCTTGAAATATACCAAATTCATCTAAAGCACCAGTAGTTAGTTTTATGGCTACCGAAGTATCTCCAACCGAAATATTGTTTTCAATAGTATAAACATCTAAATCGCCGTTGTAAAAATTGGCAGTTTGTGTAAAAGTATTGGTGCCATTAAAAGCATTGTTTTCAGGGTTTAATGGAGGGTTTGATAGTAGGTTGTCGTTTATGAGTAAGGATTCACCATAATTTAAATTACTATCACCTTCCCAAGCTAGAAAGCCAATTTTAGCCCCCTCGTTATCCAAAACATTAACATTGTCTAGCAAGATGTTTTTTTCTTGAACGTTTCTATTGATAATTTCTAAGCCTTGAAAAATATTTATTTGATTGATGGGGAGGTTTTCATTTTCATACACAACATACATACTCCAACCCGCAAAGTTTGTTCGTGTATTACAATAGCCGGGGTTTGAATTTAGAGTTTCTGAAATATCTAAATTCGAAAAATTATAGAGCCCATTTCCAGTTTCTAATATATAAGATGTTATATCGGCATAACAAGAAAAATAGGTGAGTACCCCATAAGAGGAATCATTATAGTCCACGGTATAGGTTTCTTCGGCTATGACGTTGGTACGGTTTAAAGATACCTCGGTGTCACCGGTACCCGAACCTGCCCAATATAAATAAGCTCGTACAATTTGCCAGTCGTTATCTATTGCCAATAAAGCATCCGAATTTGGGAGTGTTTCACAAAATGTCCTATCTAAATTATTTTCAGATTGGTTTAATGTGTTACCAATAGCTAGGTAGTCGTAACGGCCATTTAATTGCTGAAATAAAGAAATTTCTTGACTGAATACAGTTGTACTAGTAAAGCAAACTATTACTAAAAGAATATATTTATTTAATTGAGACATAGCGCATGGTAACAATTTTAAATATACGCTTTTTAAATTTTAACGCTTTAATGTAAAGTGACTTTTAAACACACGGCCATCTTGCAATTGCACAGAAAACCAATAATCATCTACCGGAAGTGTTTCGCCTTTATAAGTTCCATCCCAACCACGATCTAATGGACTTAGTTGCTTCAGGAGTTTACCGTATCGGTCAAAAATTAAAATTCGGGTGTTTGGTTGTATTTGTGCCGAAACTCCGTAAACATTCCAAGTGTCATTCATTCCATCACCATTCGGTGTGAATACTTTAGGGAATCCAATAACTGAAACAACAGCGTCTACAGTTCCACAATCGTTCTTAACGTCTTTCACCATAACAGTATAGATGCCTGGTTTAACATTTGTAAACTCAGGATTCGTCTGGTAGTTTGCATATAAATTACCGGAATCATCAAAAAGCGCATATTCATACTCACCTTCTCCTGAAACAATAACAGTAACGCTATTATTGCCTTGTAAACCATCTGAAACATCAAGCGCTAATATAGTCGCAATATTCGAAGCTTCTACGTTAACCGTACGTGTTTGTTCACATCCAGCACTATTGGTAACAGTAACGGTATAATTACCTACTTCATTAACAGCTATCTGATTGGTTGTTTGACCAGAAGACCATGAATAGGTATAATTATTTGGCGAATCATTTAAAACACCAGCGTCAATAAAAATAGACTGCGGGTAGGTGTTTAAACAATATAGCAGCGTTTCATCTGCTTCTAAAGTTGGACGGCTATTAATTGTAATATTAACCGAAGCAATACCAAAACAGGCATTGTTGTTTTCCACACGTGCATATAAGGTTTGGTTGTATGGTGTGGTATTAGTATATGGAGATGTTAATGCATTTGTTTCTAATAAAGCATCGTTGTATGTTTCATAATAACTTACCGGGAATGTTATGCCGTTGTCTTGCTGAATGGCTGTTGTAAATTCCGTTAAATCAAATGTGTTTATTCCATCTTCAGAACCTAGTTCATCGCAGGCCACAGGAGCATCATAATTATTTATTTGTGTTGTACTGACCTCCAAGGTTAAGTCTGCCAATTTATAACATCCGGTAGTGTTATCAATAACTTTAGCAATTAGAACTTCTGGGTTGCTAGTGTTTGTGTAGCTAGCAGCATCAATCTCATCGCTGCTACTCATAGCATCGGCAGCATTTTCATAATATTCAACACTTACCGTAGCTGAACTTCCGCTTATTGTATCGTATGCTTCTTCTAGGTTGAAGGTTGTTATACCATCTGAATTCCCATCAACATCACATTGAATAAGACTGCTATTGAATGCTTCCGGTACCGGATTTATGTTAACCGTGAAAGAGTCTGTACTATAACAATCTGTATTTTGATTATTTTCAACTCTTACAAATATAAGCTCTTGAAAAGCTGTTTGATTATAATAGTCATTCGGCAGCGGAGAGATTCCTAAATCGGCATTATTCTGCGACGTATAATAACTTACGTCGAAATCGGCAGGATTTTGAGTGCCTAAAGCTATAGCATCAAAATCTAATAAATTAATCGTAACCTGTCCGTTGGCATCATCGCCATCTACCGCATCATCACACCAAACTTGATCATCAATAGCAGAAACAACCGGCGTAATATAAACCTGTATCTCAAAAGTAGTTGTTTCATAACAATTTGCATTTCCTTTGTTATCAATACGTGCTACAATAGTTTGTGGGTTGCTGGTATTAGTATATAAGCCTACAATGGCGTTTTCGTTATTATTGGCATCGGTGGTGTTTTCAAAATAACTAACGTTATAATTAGCTGGGTCTTGGGTGCCTAATATTTCAATATCACGAACCGTTAAATCAAATTCACTTGTTGTGCTCGTATCACAAATATCTAGTTTCGAAATAGGGTTAGCAACAGGTATATCAAAATATTCTACAACCGCTTCACCTTCAATTCTATTACAATCGCCGTTATTCAAATCAATCACAACTTTGTAAACACCGGCTTCATCAACTTCTAAATCGAAATCTGATTCAGCTAAAGGCGCATCGTCTTTCGTCCATGTATAAGTCGCACCAGGGATATCATCGGCTGTTAAGGTGTAGATGTCACCAGTACAGAGTGGTAAAAAAGTATTTTGCCCTTCACTACTGGCGTTGCCAATGATATCAATTTTTTCAACAAAAAAGGAGGCAATAAAAGGCGGTAAACCCTGTGTTGAATTATTTTGACCTAACGAAACAGCATTATGCACATAATCGGCAGCAGTACCTACTGAATTTGGACTGTTTATAACACTTAAAGATGGTAAACCTCTGGTGTAGGTTTCCGCCATTGTTCTATAAATTTTACCATTTGGACCCAATTGTAATGCGCTTCGGTATAATGTTCTGTTGTCTAGAATAACTGCTGAAGTGCTGATGTTTAAGGCTGTTAAATCGTATTGTACTAATACTGATTGGTGGCGACTAGGGCTTGTGTCTGCACCGGTTCCGAAGTAATCATTAGAAGCTGTTACGTATAAAATGTTACTATTAGGTGAAAATTCGGCTCCATAAGGACTGTCATTTACACTTGGTATTGATAACTGACGATCGTTTGTGAAAATTCCTGTGTTTACATCAAAATCAAAAAGATAGATACCTTCAGCGGTATAAGCACAAGCTACCTTGGATCCATCGGGAGAGAATTTTAAATAACCACGCATATCATTATTAGAAGTCAGGCTGCTGAACGATGTTGTTACGGCCGTGTTGTTTACACCTGCAGTGGTTACTTCAAACGCATGAAAGGTATTTAAAGGAAATGTGCCTGAACCGTTAGCATTCGATAAAGCAATTACCCAAATAGCGCCTGTAGCACAGTCTCGCAATACAGCAGCAATTTTTTCAGCACATTGATTTAAAAGTCTTTGGTTTTTTATTGTTACAGCACCTAAACCAGAATCTAAGGTCATGTCTACAACCGAGTAATTCAAACCTGTTAAGGATTGATTAGAACCTACAGTAAAAATATAATAAATATCAGCATCTTCAGGTTTCGGAACTACAATAGCCGATTGGGTACTAGACAAGTTTCCTAAAAGCCCCATACCATTACTCATAATGGTATGATTTTTTGTGTAAACTGTCGAACCTTCGGTGTAAAATAGTAAGTCGCCATTGCTATCCGATATGGAAGAGCAACCTTCTACCGTGTTTAATTGTCCATCATCTAGAGCTACAACAGAGCCGTCAGGTTGAAATTGGATACCAGCATTTTCACCAAAATACCAATTAGAGGCTTGCTCTTGAGCAAAGGCAGTAGAAAAAACTAATAAAAATATATAGAGGGATAAATTTTTCATTAAGGGATGTATTAATCCCCAAATATATTATAAATCTCGCTTCTTTAATAATCTTAAGGACAAAAACACCAATATTGCAGTCCAAGCTAGTACAATAAGTACTTCATACCAATGCACGGCATAATCGTAAGCAAGATCTCCTTTGTCGGGAAATTTGGTCATCATAAGACGCTGAACCGGCTGATCTATTAAATTATACATGGACTCTAAAGGCATAAAACCTTTAATTCTAAAAGCGCCTTCGGTAGTTCCTGTAATTTTGTAAGCACCCCAAAACACTAGCCATTCTACAATATATAATACAAATAGAAAAGCTAAAGCAAAAGCCGAACGTCTAAGCAGCATTGCAAAAAATAAGCATAAGGTGAAGAACCCAACCAGTTTAACAAAATAGGCTAAAATAAATTCCGTTTCTCTAAAGATGATACTAGCTTCTGTATAACTTGAGTAGTACAGACCAATAAAAAAGGTTGCGAGTGTAATTAATAGGGTTGCAAATAGGGAGAAAAAGACAATAGTATAGAATTTAGAAAGTATAAACTCCTTTTTACTTAAGCCGTCTATTAAATTTTGCTTGATGGTTTTATTACTGTATTCATTACCAATCATACTAACCACTACAATGGCAAAGAAAAACTTGAAATATGAAGCGAAAAAGGTGGTAATATGCCAAATAATAGGGAAATTAAAAATGCCTAATTCGCCCAGTTCTAAGGTAAAAAAACCAAAGAAGTTTATTTTTATCGAGGCTAAAATTAGCACCGTAAACGGTAGGATAAAGGAAATGAAAATTAATATCTTATTGGTTCTGCTTAAAAGCAGTTTTTGTAATTCTAAGTTGACTAGTCGAAACATGTGGTTGGTTTTGTAGGATTAGTTGTTGTCGGTTAATTGTAAAAACTGTTCTTCCAAACTTTCTTTACGTTTTACCAAGTGCGTTAAGATAATGCCGTTTTCAAACAGCAATGAATTAACAGTTTGTGTATCTACAGGTTCTTCTAAAAAGGCTGTAATGAGGTCGCCTTCTAGTTTTACTTTGCCAAACATTTTACGCGATTCTAAAAAGGTTTTTAGTTTCGTGGTATCGGCTGCTTTAAGTTCTAAGAAACCATGGCTAGATATCATTTCATCTACACGTCCGGCGTATAACTTTTCGCCTTTTCGTAGTACAACCACATGCGAGCATACTTTTTCTACTTCATCTAAAAGGTGTGAGGCTAACAAAATAGTAGTTCCTTGACTAGCAATAAGTTTTATAAGGCTTCTAATTTGGTGAATCCCTTGCGGATCTAGTCCGTTTGTAGGCTCATCTAGAATTAAAATCTCAGGGTCGTTTAGTAAGGCTGATGCAATTGCTAAACGCTGTTTCATACCTAATGAAAAGGTCTGAAATTTACTATCCTTTCTTTCTAATAAATTTACGAGTTCTAATTTTTCTTCAATTTTAGAATACGGAACACCTTTAATTTTACAGACAAGCTTTAAATTTTGATGAGCAGTCATGTATGGGTAAAAGTTAGGGCGTTCAATAATAGCACCTACTTTTTTCAATGCATCGTGTGTTGAGGTGTTACCACCAAACCAGCTAAACTCGCCAGATGTTTTGTTTACAACATTAAGGACAATTCCTAAGGTTGTCGATTTTCCGCTCCCGTTAGGCCCTAAAATACCATACACATTTCCTTTGTTAATGGTGAATGATAAATTATTTACAGCCGTTAGGTAGCCAAATTTTTTGGTGAGATTATTAATTTTAAGAATGGTTTCCAAAATCGTATTGGTTTTTGTTAGTGGTTATAAGTAGGACGATTCATTTCTAGATTTGTTACAAGGTAAAATAAAAAAAGCATTCCGTTATGAATGCTTTTTAATAGTATCTGTTATAAGGCTTTGGTTTAGCCAAGAAATTAATTCCAGTTTTGATCGAAATCTAAATTGTCATAATCATCAATATCTAAGTCGTCATCAAACTCATCACCATAAGCGTCTAAATTCTCAGCTTCAAAGTTTTTTTCCGGCGCTTTGTCTGGTACTTGCCCATGAACAAACATCAGATTTGGATAATCGGTGCCTTCGGCTTCTTCAACAATTTCTGCAAGTTCAACATAAAATGTCCACATGCTTAAAAAATCATAAACATAAATTAGTTTGTGCTGAAATTCATCAACGGTATCTTTTAAAATGGACTGGCTCATAAGCTTTACGGGATTCAAGCCATCACTCATATCAAATAAAGAAATTTCTTCTCCTTGATTCCATTCGTCATCCGACAAGTAAAAAGAAGCCATTTCTAAGCCATCAAATCCAAAGGATTGGGTGATGCTATTATGCAGGTCTTCCATGGTGTCTGTATCGCGAATTTCTAAATCGCGAAAAACGTCCTTATCACTGTCGTTATCTAGTATTATTCGAAATCTATATATCATAATTTTATTTATGCTGCAAAGGTAGTTATTTTAATATTATTTGCTAAATCGGTGGAGTGTAAATGTCATAGCTGTAAGCAAGAAAAAAGCACCAATTTGGTGGGCAACACCAAGCCAAAGTGGTACAGCGTAGATGATGGTTAAAACGCCTAATAAAAATTGAAATCCTACGAGGATTAATAGGGTGTTAATTCCTTTTTGTTGTAAACTTGTTAGTGTCATTTCACGGGCTTTAAACCATAAAATAAAAATGAAAATTACAACCAAATAAGCAAAAGTTCGGTGTACAAACTGAATGCCACTTGGGTTTTCAATAAGGTTTTTATAAAAGGGCTCTAAAATATAAACCGTTTCGTGCATGAACTTTTCTTCATTCATAAATGGCCAATGGTTGTGTAGTAAACCTGCTTTTAACCCTGCAACAAAACCACCATATATAATCTGAACAATTAAAATTACATAGGTTACTATTATTAGGTTTCTGAACTTGGTGTTCACAGGTTTTTTATTGGGGTACATTAAGTCTAGTGCTACCCAAACGGTTGCGGCAAAGGTTAAAAAGGCTGTGGTTAGGTGTGCGGCTAGCCTAAAATGACTCACATCCGGCATATCTACCAAACCACTTTTTACCATATACCAACCTAAAAATCCTTGAAAACCACCTAAGCCAAGTAGTACCAAGCATTTTTTTATAGTTTTTTTGGTGAGCTGTTTTGTTGCTAAAAAATAAAGGAAAGGAATTACAAAAACCAACCCTATTAGACGTCCGATAACACGGTGTAGCCATTCCCAAAAGTAAATCCCTTTAAAATCTTCTAGAGTGAAATGGGAGTGTAGTTTTTGAAATTCTGGATACTGTTGGTATAACTCAAAAGCTTGTTGCCATTCAGCATCGCCAATTGGGGGGATGGTACCTGTAATTAATTTGTAGTTTGAAATAGATAAGCCAGAATCTGTTAACCTGGTGATACCACCAACGACCACCATAATAAATATTAAGAAACAGCCTGTAAATAGCCAGTAAATTACTTTTTTGTTGTCTTTTTTCATCTTTAAATTAATTCTTTTTCAAAGCACAAGCTGTTTTCAATATTTGCATATTGGCCATAGTTTGTTATTATATTGTAATCATTTTTTTTGTAAAAGGCTATAGCTTCGGTTTGCCGTTTTCCAGTTTCTAGAATGCATTTTTTATAGCCTAATTGTTTGGCCCAATCTTCTAAAGCTTGTAGTGTTTTTGTGGCAACACCTTGACCTCTAGATTTAGGGTTTGTATACATGCGCTTAATTTCAATGCTTGATGTATTGTATTGTTTAAAAGCGCCACAGCCAACAGGTATGTTGTTTATATAAGCAACTATAGTATTTTTTAAAACATCAATTGTATTAAACTGGTTGTAAAAATCATGCTCATCACCATCCAAAACCTTTAAATAGGCATCTAGTTCTTCTACTAGGAGAATAAAGTCTGGGTTTTCTGAATGGGTTTTAACTACATGCATTTTTTTTGCTTTTTATTTACAAACACGAAATACCATTAGCTACTCACTTTTTGTTAGTCCCAAGCGTTTACCTTCTTTAAGCATGAGTTCAAAAGCGGCTGCGTGCTCATTTGGAATTTCGCCTTCTAAGATGGCTTCTTTAATGGTTTCTTTAATGATGCCAATTTCGCGAGAAGGCTTCAGGTCAAAGGTTTTCATAATTTCTTCGCCTGTAACTGGAGGTTGAAAGTTTCTAATCTGGTCACGCTCTTCAACTTCAACAATTTTATCACGAACAAGTTTGAAATTGTTATGGTATTTTTTAAATTTTTTAGGGTTTTTAGTGGTAATGTCAGCTTCGCATAAGGTCATTAAATCCTCTACATAATCGCCAGCGTCAAAAACTAAACGTCTAACAGCTGAGTCGGTCACCATATCATCGGCAAGTACAATTGGTCTGGAGCTCATGAATACCATTTTTTGTACAAATTTCATTTTGTCATTTAAAGGCATTTTTAACCTTTTAAATAAGCGGTACACCATTTTAGAACCTTCAAACTCATGCGCGTGGAAGGTCCAACCTACTTTTTTACTAAAGCGTTTGGTTGGTGCTTTTCCAATATCGTGCAGTAAGGCAGCCCATCGTAACCACAGGTTGTCGGTGGTTTGCGAAATATTATCAACCACTTCTAAGGTGTGGTAAAAATTATCCTTATGGCGTTGTCCCTCAATTTCATCAATACCTTTCAGTGCTGTAAGTTCTGGGAGTATTTGTTTTAACAAGCCCGTTTTTTCTAATAATAAAAAGCCTATCGACGGTTTTGGCGACTCTAGGATTTTATTCAGTTCAACCACAATACGCTCTTTGGTAATAATCTCAATGCGGTGGTTGTTTTTGGTAATAGCATTCAGTGAGGTTTCTTCAATTTTAAAAACTAATTGTGTTGCAAAACGAATGGCCCGCATCATACGTAAAGGATCATCACTATAGGTGATATCGGGGTTTAAAGGGGTTCTGATTATTTTATTTTCTAAGTCTTGAACACCTAGAAACGGATCTAATAAATCGCCAAAACTAGTTTTATTTAAACTTAAAGCAAGCGCATTAATAGTAAAATCTCTTCGGTTTTGATCGTCCTCTAAAGTCCCGTTTTCAACCACAGGGTTTCTACTGTTTTCAGTGTAGCTTTCTTTACGCGCTCCTACAAATTCAATTTCAATATCTTCAAACCGCAGCATGGCTGTGCCATAGGTTTTAAAAACTTGAACCTTAGGTTTGTTTGGTAAGTTTATAGCAACCTGTCGGGCTAGTTCAATACCGCTACCAACAGCTACAATATCAATATCTTTAGGATTGCCACGTTGTAAAAGAAAGTCGCGAACAAAGCCGCCAATAACGTAACAGTCTACCTGTAACTCGCTAGCTGATTTTGAAATGATATTAAAAATAGAGTGGTTTAGTGCTTCTTTGTGATTCATTGTATCTTACTAACTAGTTATTCCCGAATAATTTTTACACCACCACTATTACTTAGTTTTATAATAGTTGAAGGGTTTCCGCCATTTTTTTGCTGCTGCAAATTTACTACATAATCTACACCTTTTAAAATCGCTTCATCTATTTCTTTAAAGGATTTGGGTGTTGGTTTTCCTGCAAGATTTGCCGATGTAGACACGATAGGTCTGCCCAGATACTTAATCATTTTTTTACAAAAATCATGATCTACAATTCGTATAGCTAAGGTGTTATCTTTTGCTACTAAATTTTCAGCAATTCCAGCTGGCGCATCGTAAATAACGGTTGTCGGTTTGTCTGCAATATCTAAAATGGTATAGGCTATTTTAGGTACATTATCAACATGCCTTTCTAGCATGCTATAGTTGTTTACTAAACAAATTAATGCCTTGTTATCGGCTCGCTGTTTTAGGTTGTATATTTTTTGAACCGCTCCTGCGTTGGTCGCATCACAACCAATTCCCCATACCGTATCTGTTGGGTATAAAATTAGTCCACCGCGTTTTAAAACTTCTAAAGCGTTTTCTATTTCGTTTTTCATTATTTCTTGAGACATATAGGCTCTTAATTTTAGAGTATGCAAAGATAATAAATATATAAGCGGTTATGTTTTGAATCCTAATGATTTCGCCTATAATAAAAAAAGAAGTCGTTTTTTATATTAAGGAACGATTTCTAAAAATAGAGAACGACAGAATTACCGACTCTATTCTGTTTTCAAGTATTTTAGCCCAAACCCAAACCGTATTGCTAAGGTAACGGGTGTTTCCTATAGCTAGTTGCTATGCTAAGGTTATAGCATTATCAGCATAAAAATAAAAGCATAAGGGGTTTTAAATGCAGATGGATTTATATATTTACTGAAAAATATTAAAGACAGAAGTATTGGGGCTACGAATAGGGAATTTAACAGGGATGCGCTTTCTTAGAGGTTTAATTGGTTCACGATTAATTGATCCGATAGAAGTTTTTTATGTAAAAGAAACGGATACGTTTTACCCTATAATTTCTAAATCGGGGTGTTCAACGGTGAAACTAAATTTAATTCGGCTTTACCAACCTAGTTTTGAGAGTCAGTTTCCAGAAATACACCGAATCGATCCGGCTGATGAAACCAATGGCATGGTTACCCGTTTGTATTTTTATAGTTTTAAAAAATATCAAGCTTTTACAAAGGGGAAGCGGATGTTTATGGTTATCAGAAATCCATTTGAGCGTATTTATTCCTGCTATCAAGATGTGAAAAAGTCTAAAAATATCATGTACGAACACCCATCGGGTTTAACAGGTTTTTTTGGTATAACAAGTCAAGATAGTTTTGAGTCGTTTTTAACCAAAGTTATACGTTTACCAGATTATCTGTCGGATAGGCATTTTAGGGGGCAATCGTATTTTCTCTCTAAAGGAGTGGTAGATGGTTTGTCTAAATTAGATATTATTTTACTCGAAAATTATAATGATGTTATTAAAAGTAATGCTAAACTTAATATCAATAAAAAGGGAGTGAGTCCTAAAGTTTTACAGCTTTTAAATACGCATGTTAAATTTAAAAAACGCTTTGCTGAAGATATTAACATGTATTTCAGTCGGAAACTAGAAACTACTGCTACTAATTAATTACCTATTAATTACCTAGGTTTTTAAGTTTTATTTGTGCTAAAATAAGTTGCTTTTTAAGTTTTCTGTCCAAGCGGTTAGCACCAGCATATTTCAAATATTTTATCTGTTTTGCAGGCAGTAAGCTCTGTACTTGTTGGAGTGCCACTAATTGTTTTTTGTTTTTAGAAGCTAGTAAGTTTGGATTGGCATAGCTAGGCGTTAAAGTTTTAAACGTTTCCACGATGTCTACATCCGAAGCACGTTTGTCTGATTTAGAGAGTTGCTTGTAGCAATGTGTTAAGGTCTTATACTTCAGGTGCTCTAAATAATTCCCTGCCATTTGTTGGGCTACGGAATCGGTGGTTTTTAATACGTAGTTTTTATGTACCACCGGGAGGATTTCCAAGTAGGAGTCTAAGTTTTTCTTTTTAAAGGTGTTGGTTATGGAATTGGTATTGGCAACATTATAGAAATAGGTAGCTGTGTTATTAAACACCACCGCTCTCGCATAAAATAAGGTTTCAAAAAACCACAGTTCATCTTCGTGTAAAATGCCTTTTTTAAACTGCAGGTTGTGTTTCGTTATAAAGGATTTTCTAATCAGCTTATTCCAAGCCACACAAATAATGTCTTCTTCAATGGCTATTTTAAGAAGGTTTTTGTTTGTGTTATCAATGGTTTTTAAGGTGTGTTGGTAGTGGTTTAAATAATCTTTTATTTCGGTGTTTTGCCCGTGGGTAATAGCGTTTTTACCAATTACAATATCCACCTGGTCTTGGCTCAGGCCAACTAAGTTTTCAAGCGTTGTTTCGGCAATTAAGTCATCCGGATCATAAAAGTATATATAGGCACCTGAAGCCTTTTCTATCCCGGTGTTTCGCGCTCCAGAAAGCCCTTTGTTTTTTTGATACACATACTTAAACCGCGGGTCTTCATCAGTCCACGGTTTTATAATGCGGGCCGTTTCGTCTGTACTGCCATCATCAACAAGGATGCATTCCCAATCGGCTAGGGTTTGGTTCTGAACAGCCTGTAATGATTTTTCTAGATAATCGGCTACATTATAACAAGGTAGAATAAAGGAAACTAAAGGTGCTTTGTCTTGCATTATATATGTGAAATAAAAGCTAAAATAACTATTTATATCTTACTAAAACCTATATTGTTTCATAATTGTTATATTTGAAATCTGTCAAATAATAACCACGTTTATAACCCATACATTAACCTTATTGCGTTCATGAAGTCCAATTTAAAAATTAGAATTAAGAATACCTTTCTAGCTAAAAAGCTTAAGCGCGAAAATAAGTTGCTTGCTTTAGATAGCATTGATACAAGTAAGCCTGTTGTGTTAGTTATAGATCATATGATTCCTGAATTTGATAAAGATTCTGGATCTAGACGACTTTTTGAACTTATTAAGCTCATGCTAAAAAACAAGTATACAGTTGTTTTAATGGCAGATTTAAAGGAGTACAAATACCAAAGCAATTATATCGCACCTTTTCAGGAATTGGGTGTTTATGTTTATGAACCCGGTATAACCAAAAATGGGGCTTTCTTATCCAAAGCTGGTTTTATAAAAGCCATAGCAAGCAAGATTGATTTTGTATGGTTGCACAGACCTGAAATATTTAAAGGCTATTATAGCTTTATTAAAAAGCAAGTACCAGAAGCCCGCTTTATTTTCGATATGGTGGATTTTCATTACTTACGCCTGTTTAGGGAGTATGAAATAGATGGTAATGAGAAGACTTTACAATTGGCTAAAAACTTCTTAAAAATAGAGTTGGACAACTGCCATAAAGCAGATAAAATTGTACTAATATCTACAGGTGATGAAACGGCGTTACAAGATTTTGATATTGATTTAAATAAGGCTGAAATTTTAAGCAATGTGCATCAACATCAACCAAAAAGTGCAGCATTTGTTCCTTTTGAAGCCCGTAAAGAATTACTGTTTATTGGCGGGTTTAAACATGCGCCTAATGAAGATGCTGTATTGTATTTACACACGGATATCATGCCTAAAATATGGGCTGTTTACCCAGATTTAGTGGTGCATATTATTGGTAGTTACCCAACTGAAAGCGTACAAGCCTTGCATTCCGATTTGTTTAAAATTCACGGTTTTGTAACCGATGTTGCACCGTATTTCAATACCGCAAAAGCTTTTGTTGCTCCCTTACGTTATGGCGCAGGTATAAAAGGTAAAATAGGCCAGAGTTTGGAATATAGCTTGCCGGTAGTTACTACAGGTATTGGTGCGGAAGGGTTTGATTTTTCACCCTATGCCGATACCATGATTGCTAACGATGCCGATGCCTTTGCAGCCAATGTATTGGAAATTATAGGTGATAAAAACCTGTTTAATGCTGTAAGTGATGCATCTGAAACCATATTGGCGCCATTTTCATTAGCGCAAACGGAAACGAATTTACTTAAAGTTTTAGCTTAATTTTTAGCCTTAAGCTCGAAAACAGTATCCACCCAATTCTCAATGGTGTATTGCTGGTAAATATCCGGTTCCAAAGGTTGGTACGGTGTTTTAAAGAAACGCGGACTGAATGCTACATTTTCGGGTTGAATAATTTGAATATTCTCAGGATTATAAAACGCGTATTTAGAAATGGTTGTATTCGTCGTAATCAGTTTTTTCTGATTGGCTAAAGATTCAAATACGCGAAAACTTAACCCATTATGTCCCGTTCTAATTAAATCCAGAATAACACGCGAATCGTCTAGGTACTGCTGAAGTGCTTCAGGGCGAATTTCTGCTTTTTGGTATACAATACCAGGGTGTAACTGCTTGGGTTTGTACTTCCCTACAACTATAAATTTGTAATTCAGATTATTAGCATCCAGGTAGCTTGCCATTTTATTTAGTGTTTTAAGACGGTCATCTACAGACATCACCATAAACATGTCATATTTAAATTGGGTTTGTATGGGCTTTTTATTTAAATAAATATAGTTCGGAATATGTGTGAATTTGTACTTTTCAACATCATCTAAATCAAAAGAATATATTTTATTGAAAATTGTGTTTAGTTCCGGATTAAACGGAAAACGTTCACAGCTATCATATATGTAGGCGATGTATTTATCTGTTAAAGCTTTAACCGCTTTATGTGTGTCAAGATTTAATAAATCGGGGCGAATGCATAAAATAGCATCTTGTTTGCCGTAAGTTTTTAGGGTGTCTTTAATGAATTCTAAGCGTTTAATTTTCTTAATATTTTTGTTTAAAAATACTTTGCTTAAAAAATTTAAAACCTTATGAAAAGGTGTTTTGTAGGTGTATTTAAACTTGCTAATATCAATATGTTTCGCGTCGATTCCCTTTTGTTTTAGGGTTTCAACAATATGGTAATCGTAGTCCCAGTAATCAAAACTAATAAGGCAAACCTTCATCATGCACGTGTGAATTTGTTTAAGTTGAAATTCAAAAGTACTAATTTTAGTTTTAATAGATTCCTTTAAAAGTTATTGTATATTTGAATCCTGTCATTAATGTAAAATAAAGTACTTTGAATAAAATACAAGTCGGTTTTTTAGTGTCTTATGATTATGAATTGCTTAAGAATGCCATTCCGCAAATCTATGATGAAGCAGATACTGTTTTTTTAGCTATTGATAAGAATCGCAAAACATGGAATGGAAGTTCAATTGTAATTGCAGATAGCTTTTTTGAATGGATAAAAGGCTTTGATGTAGCAGGTAAGATTCAAATATATGAAGCCGATTTCTATGTACCCGAACTAACCACCATGGCGTGTGAGGTTCGCGAGCGTAAAATGCTAGCAGAAGAAATGGGTATCGGCAACTGGCTGATTCAATTAGATGCAGACGAGTATTTTATTAACTTTAAAAAGTTTGTTGCTTTTTTAAGAACTAAAAACAGCTATTTACAGAACCCTGAAAAGCATAAAATTCAAGTTAAACCTTATCATGTAACGCTTTATAAAAAATTAGAAGACGGGTATTTATATATTACAAATACCACGAAAACCGTGGTGGCTACCAACTATCCGGATTATACCGTAGGTAGAAAAACCAAAGGGCGTGTTCATTATGTCAATGCTTTGGTATTACATGAATGTTTATCGCGCGATCGGGAGGAATTGGTCACAAAACTAACCAATTGGGGCCATAATTCGCAGGTAGACCTCGAAGGTTTTATGTCTAAATGGGATAGTATTACCAAAGATAATTTTCAAGACTACGAAGGGTTTTATTATATAGAACCGATGAAGTGGAAGCATTTAGATTTTATAGCGGGAAATAACTTTCAAGAGCTTTTTACTAATTTTATGGAGCAGAAGGAAAAGCGTCTTTACAAGTCGGATTTTTATATCTTCAAGAAGAATCTCGGACAGTATATTAACTATTTATTTAAAAAGTAATCATGCGCACGAATCACAAGGTGCACCAGTCCTTTTTAAAGGATGCGGAAACCATAACTAACTTTGTTTCTAACTACGAAACATCGGGTACGGATTTTGGAAACCAAGACCGAAACTCGCTTAAGTTGTTTGATTTACATGGACAAACGGTGAATGTAAAATCCTTTAAGGTACCTAATTTTATAAATCAGGTAGCCTATCGGTTTTTTAGAAAAAGCAAAGCGCAGCGGTCTTACGAGTATGCCAATCGTTTATTAAGTTTAGGTATTGGTACACCACAACCTATAGCGTATTACGAGTATAAAACCCCTTTTTTATTTAAGAATAGTTATTATGTCAGTGCCCATTTACCGTATGATTTAACGTATCGGGAGTTAACTTTCGATTTTAATATGCCTCATTACGAAGCTATTTTACGGGCCTTCACAGCGTTTACTTATCAGTTGCACGAGGCTGGTGTTCATTTTTTAGACCACTCACCGGGGAATACCTTAATTCAATTAAATAATGGCGATTATAAGTTTTATTTGGTGGATTTAAACCGGATGAATTTTGGTCCTATGGATTTTGAAACCCGCATAAAAAACTTTGCACGGTTAACAACGCATAAGTCTATGGTTGCTATTATGAGCGATGCCTATGCCAAGTTAAGCGGTTACGATTATGATGCCGTTTATAATGTCATGTGGGGAGAAACAGAAGCTTTTCAGAACCGATTCCAACGTAAGAGACGTCTTAAAAACAAGTTCTTATTCTGGCGTAAAAAAGGCTAGTTCTTTTGGCGCAAGAGCCAGAGTTTTACGTAGCGCATAAAAACCACATAAGCTTGAATGTAGCCTATGGTTAACCCAACAACACCATCTCTAAAACCACTTTGCACCACATAATGTTTAAAGAACCCCCAAAAAGGTTTTATTATAAAGTGGTAGGGTGTTAGTGCGCCTGTTTTTTTATCGTAGTCCTCCGCTTGTTTGGTGGCATAACGGTTCATTTTTTCCATGTAGGCATCCAGGCTGGTGTAGGTATTGTGGTATAACTTGGCTTTTAGTTTGCCTACGGTGCCATTGGCAATAATTTCCTCATGCACGCGTCGGTCATCATACCGGCAGGCATCGCGTTTAAATAAGCGGATCACTTTATCATTTCGCCAACCACTATAATGTACCCGTTTCCCCATAAAGTGGTTCATGCGTCCTATCCAATACGCCACATGCTCTTGCGGGTTGCTAAGCGTGGTTTGTATGTCTGCTTGTAATGCTGGGGTTATCCGCTCATCGGCATCAACAATAAGAATCCATTGGTGTTTGGCCTGTGGGATAATCCAGTTTTTCTGCTCAGCGTGGTAGGTAAAGGCTCGTTGTATAGCGGTTACGTTTAAACTTTTTGCCTTTTCAAAGGTGCCATCGGTGCTAAAGCTATCAACTACTAGTATTTCATCCGCAAAACTTACTGAAGCAATGACGCCTTCAATATTGTGAATTTCATTTTTAGTAATTATGATGGCTGTTAGTTTCTCCATGGCTAGTTTTCTATGGTGTTTAGAAAGGTGTCTAGTTTCAATTCAAACAATGCAGGTTTAAATTCTTGGTACAAGCTCATGGCTTGAGGTTTTAATGCTTTTTCGGGTTTTCCTTGGTAGGTTTCGGGTTGGTAATCTTTTAAATGCACCGCTTCATGTACTTGGGCTTCTTCAAAAATATTCCAAGTGTCCTTGCTTATCCACGTGGAGAAGATGGTAAAGGTTTTTATGTTTAGCGCTTTCGCCATATTTACGGCGCCTCCTTCATTACCAATTAAGGCATGGCAATGGGCGGTAAGTGCTAAAAATTCCCGTAGGCTTTTACCAAAAAGCTCTAGGTAAATATGCTGTTGTGTTTCCGGTTTGCACAAGTTGTAAATGGCTTGGGCATCGGCTTGTTGTTTGGGGATGTAGTTAAAAAGTATTTGCCCGTTTGTGGTACTTACAATCTGATCGATAACCGCAGCCATATATTCAAACGGATAGGTTTTATTAGGGCCACTCCCTAAAACACTAATCATAATCAGTGGTTTTTGGAGGTTTATCTGGTGTGCTAGTAAAACCTGTTTGCTAGTTTCTAACTCGGTTTGGGTTAGGTATATTTTGGGTTTAGCGCTTGGGCTGTTTATCCCCAAAGGTTCCAACAATTGCATGCGGTTAACTAGGGCTAAGCCGCATGCTTGTTTGGTTTGGTTTAGACGTTCTATATTATAATGATACAGCCATTTGGTGTACCATTTGGCATAGGATATTTTTGTTTTAGCACCGGAACGCGCCGTGATGATATT